>CAYZMW010000015.1:0-27156 GCA_964479645.1 uncultured Melioribacter sp.
TGAGCCTCCAACCTTTTTTCTACGGCTATAAGTTTATATTTATCTTTTCTTTCCAACTCAAACAGCTTTCGTTTTTCTTTTCTCTCCAGCGAGTTAATAAATATCGGAACAGCCGCGCCAACAATAAATGCAACAACATAACCGATAAAATTACTCTCCATTGTTTTTCCCTCCCAATTTCCCTTTAATGTATGTAACTAATTCTTTATCTTTTCTGTCTCTTTCTTGTCGAAAGAGACGGTCTGGTTCTCTTGTTTATTCATATTATTTATAATCTTTCTCTAAGTTTTTCGGTGGTATGGTAACCGCCTGTTTATTGACTATTTTAAAAATATCGGCAACTATTTTTTCCATAATTTCTTCAATAGAACTCTCTTTTACTTTCTCAACTTTTTCATTTACTCCCTCAACTTTTCAAGATTTCGATTGTTCGCGAGCCGTTATTTTGAATTCTCAATTTCACTTTAAAATCCGCCTTGAAAATCACCTCGGGAAATAAATCCGCCCATTCGATAAACGTTATTGCGTTTTCGTCCGACAAATAATCCTCAATTCCGATGTCGTAAAGTTCGTATTCTTTTTCAATTCTGTAAAAATCGAAATGGTAAAATTTCAGATTTCCAGCTTCGTATTCGTTTACGATTGCGAAAGTCGGACTTGCGGCGACGTTCACTCCGAATTCTTCGAGAACCGCCTTGATGAAAAACGTTTTTCCCGAACCGAGATTTCCTTCGAACAAAACCACATCGCCCGCGCGCAAAATTTTTGCGAACTCACGTGCGAGCGAGCGTGTTTCGTCTTCCGTGCCGACCGTTTTTTTTACGGGAAAATTCATTTATTCCGCCTCCAACAGAGCCACGGGCAAAATCATTTCTTCCATTGAGATGCCGCCGTGCTGAAACGTGTCGCGGTACAAATTCAAATATTTGTGATAATCGGTCGGATAAACGAAATAATAATCTTCTTTCGCGATAATGTAATTCGTTGCAATTCCCATTTCGGGAAGTTTGAATTTTTCGGGCTGACGAATGTACATTGCATGCTTGTCGTCCGCTTTCAGATTTCTTCCGTATTTGAAGCGCAAGTTTTTTGCGGCTTCTTTGTCGCCGAGAACTTTCGCGCCTCTTTTGACGCGAATGCTTCCGTGGTCGGTCGTTAAAATTACGCGCGCGCCTTTCATGCCCGAAATGGTTTTCATGATTGAGAAAAAAGACGAGTGCTTGAACCAACTTTCCGTAAGCGAACGGAAGGCGGGTTCGTCGGGCGAAATTTCTTTCAGCACGTCGTTATCCGAACGGCTGTGGACAATCATATCGAGAAAATTAATTACCACCGCCATGAAATGCGTGTTTTTGTGCGAAGCCACATTTTGCGCGAACGAACGCCCGACGGCGGGGTCGATGATTTTCAAATATTTCATTTCATTGCGTAAATCCACCTTGTAGCGGCGAAGCATAAGAGAAAGCAAATCTTTTTCGTGTTTATTCAACTGACTTTCGTTTTCGAATTTGTTCACCCAATATTCGGGATAGCGCTGTTGAATTTCGGCAGGGAAAAGTCCGCTGAAAAGCGCATTTCGCGAATAGGGCGTCGCAGTCGGCAAAATCGAATAGTAGTAATCCGTAACGATGTTAAAATATTCGCGCAAGTATTTTTCCATAACGCGCCACTGATCAAGACGCATGCAATCGAGCACGAAAAAGAAAACGGGACCTTCGGCTTCCGTTAATTCGGGCAGAACGTAACGTTCGAATATTTGCGGACTGAGCGTCGGCGCGTCGTCGGGTTCGATTATCCAATCGTAATAGTTTCTTTCAACGTATTTCGAAAACACCTTGTTCGCTTCTTTAATTTGGTCGTACAATGTTTGACGCAAATCTATTTCGGGATGTTCGTCGAGTTCCAAATCCCAAGCGGTTAAACGTTTGTAAATATCTATCCAATCGAGAAAATCGTTTTCGCCCATTAACCGCGCGGAGATTCGGGAAAATTCTTTCATGTAATCTTTCGTAACGTACTCGCCGGAAATTTTTTTCTTGTCGAGAATTTTTTTACACACCATCAACATTTGGGAAGGCAAAACCGGCTTAATCAAATAATCGTCTATTTTATTTCCGATTGCGTCGTTCATCAAACTTTCTTCTTCGTTTTTCGTCACCATGACAATCGGAATTGCGGGATTGATTTCCTTAATTTCCGAGAGCGTTTCAAGTCCGCCCATGCCGGGCATCATTTCATCGATAAAAATCAAATCGTAATGTTTTTCACGCACTTTGTAAATCGCGTCTTCGCCGTTTGTTACGGTATCGACTTCGTAGCCTTTTTCCGTAAGGAAAAGAATGTGCGAACGCAGAAGTTCGATTTCGTCGTCTATCCAAAGAATTTGTTGTCTATCCGTCATTTTGTTTTCCTTTTTTCGAATGAGAAATTTTTTTATTCGTCGTTAACTTTTATTAACAACGCCGTTCGGTTTATGTTTCCCGAATTTCGGTTATTGAATCGCTATGTGAACGTCCAAACCCGCTTCGTTGGTGGTTGTAGGCGGAATTCTCGAAGCGCCTTCAGGCTCCACTTTGGTTCTGCGATAAAAAATCGAAAGCGTAATGCGGGAACTCATAATATATTTAACTCTGGGCTCGAGCGTTGTTCGCGTTGTGCCGTCCTGCGGTTTTCCTTTTTCGTCGAAATTATCCATCGTGTAAATTATCGTGGCGTTACGACTGCTTGTGTAAGAGAAAGAAAACTCCAAATCGTTTTTGAGATTAATTCCGAACAACGGCAGAGAAAAGCCGCTTTTCGAAAACGAAAACTGAATGTTCAAATCGCTTGAGACGCCTTCGGTTACGGTTCGCGTTGCAACTCCCAAATCGTAAGTGGTTTTGTTTCCGTATTTTATTGCGCCCGTCATGTTGCCTCCCCAAAACGAAGAGAAAGTCAGATTTACGCCGATTAACGGTTGAAAAGTGTAATTAACGCGTTGAGTTTGGATTACCGTCTTTCCGTCGGGGTCGATTTTCCAACCTTCCGTGTAACTCGAAGAATATCCGTGGCTAAGCGACGCGCGTTTAACGAATTTTTTCAGAAAAGAAATTTTTTCTAATCCCGACCAAGAAATACGCCAATTCGGGCGCGGAATGTAAGTGGCGAAATCTTTTAACAGCGGCATTTGCGATATAAAAGGCAACGTTTCCAAACCTTGCACGAACGCCTCGGAAAGATTCGACGCGGGGTCTTCCGCGTCCGGATTGTAATTATCGTGTATCGCTTTTATTCCGCTTCCGAAAAGTCCGTAAGGCAAAACGAGAAACGAACGGTTTGTCGTTCCCGTAATATTAGGCGTGGAAACGGTTATGTTGCCTTGGTCGTCGGTTGTCACAGTGTAACTTTTGTTTATTCCCCAATCGACTTTCCAATCAATGTCAATATTCGCTCCTTCCCAAAGCGGACGCTGTGTTGAAATCGAAAAGCCGTTGTTTTGGGAAAATTTGTCCGAAAGCGTGGCGTTCGGCGCGCGCGGTCCGATATCGTTACTCAAACCGAGCATAAAAGCTCGACTTGGTCCGTTTTCGGGCGAAAACGCGCCCCAAAAATTTGAGAATCCCGTACCGGTTGCTCGCAAACCCGAACCGCTTTTTTGATTTTTTTGATTGAACTTCATCGAAAATTTATCGTAATCGAAAAGCGTCCATTTTATAACGCCGAGCATTAAACGTAGCGCGCGTATCATGCTTGAAGGACCTTTTTCTTCCGCAACATCGGTTTCTTTATCGCTTTTTTGCTCTTTCGTTTTTTCACTCTTTTCCTTTTTCGACCCGGAAAGTTCTTCGTCAAGATTTCTTTCTCTTCCGCGTCCTCTTCGTCTTTGTGTTGTTTTCCTTCGTGTTGTTTTTCTTGAACTTTTAGAAGTAATTTCTTTCGGGAAAAGCGGGGAAGTGAGCGCCTTCCACTTCAGCGTCAAACCGGCCGTAATTGTGTTCGAATAACCCGCGCTGCGCCCGAGTTCTTCCTGGCGAAAATCGTGACGCCATGTGTAGTTTACATTGTAACCGCCGTTAAGTTGGAAATACTTGTCAAGTTTCCACAATTTAGGCAATTTCGGTTTGGTCTTGAGCGCGAAAGATTGAGTGAAATTGTTGTTTCGTCCGAAAAATTCGCCATTTAAAATATCGTTCCAAACGTCTTTTTCCGAACGCATGTTGCCGTTTTCATCGTAAAGCAAATAAGCGAGAGAAGAATTAATTCCGACTTTATATGACGTCGAAAGATTGAGCAATCCGCCGTGTGTAAGCGTCCACGTAAAACCCGCCGTACGTGTAGCGGTAAAATCCTGAGCCACTTGCGCTTCGCTGTTTGCTTGACGCGAAAGAGAATAATTGTATTTTCTATTGAGTGACATCGCGGCATTAAGCGAATTGGGAAGCAAACGGAATTTCGCATTTTTGTAACTGTCGAAAATATTGAATATCGCTCCGATAAAAGGAATATCGGCGAATTTGAATTCCAACTCCTTACCGAGATTTACGCTGTATTTCCCGTCCCATTTCCACGTCCACATTTGCGCTTGAGATGTTGAAGGATTGCGCGAATACGACCGACTGAAATTGTAAGAAAAACTGAGTGCGTTAATGGTTTTATCGATATACCACGCGCGCGAGGGCAATTTTATTCTGATATTCGAAAGAGTGTAGGCTTCGTTTACGCTCATACTTTGGACGTAAGCGTAAAGTTCTTTTTTCGCATTGTCCGCTTCCGCCTGCGTTCCCCCTTCGGAAAGGATTTTTTGTTCCAATTGTTCCGCCGCCTTGTCCACCGCGATATCGCTCGAAGGCAAATATAGCGGCCTTGTCATCGATTCGGAATGCTGATACGTTAAACTCAAATTACTACCTTCCGTATTGAAAGGGAGCAATTTCAAAATGTTAAAATCGACATTTACGCCCCAACTTTGTTTGTCTTCGCGCGAACCGAAACTTTGATTCACCTTGTGGAAAAACGGGTTTTGCTTCATCATGTTCCCGTTTATAGTAAGCAAATCCGCCAATTTCAAAGACGCCGACGCTTTATACGCCCAACCCGGCGTATCGTCGGCTTCGAGCAGACGCAATTCGTTAAGCCATATCGAGCCGGATGTCGCTTGTCCGTCAATGCCTTCTCCGGCGGGATTTTCTATTTTGTACATAAAGAAGGAAATTTTCGTAAGAGAAGGATTTCCTTTTACGCCGTAAAAATGATTCGGTTTGCCGGGCACGGGTTGTCTGTACACGGCGGTGTCCAAATCTCTCGCTTGTTTCAAAGCGGAAAGATCTTCGAGAACGACGGAAATGGATTTCCAATCTTCTTCGAGCGGAAACGAATATTCGTAAAAGTTAAGAGTATCCGACCCGAAACGGAAATAAATTCTTGTGTTGTAATAATTGAGCGAATCACCGTAAGAAACGTTATCCGGAGCGGGATTAACCTCGCCGTGAACGAAGAATCTCAATTCTTTGTAGTTGAAAACATCGAGTTTTTTGGGAAGATATTTAACTATCGAACGACTTTCGCCGTCGGGTAAATTTTTAATAATCAAATCGAGAGATTGTTCGTTTTTATATACTTCTTGGTCGGGTTTCGTTCTGTCGCGTTCACGAATAACACCTTGAGGGGAATAATATTCGGGATTATCTTCGATGCTGACCGTGGAAATGGTTAACACTTCGTCGTCCACTTCGTTTTGTTTAACTTCCAGCCATTGATTGCCGACGAGATTTATTTCGGTCATTCTCATCGCTATTCTTTCGTTTACGTCTTGAAACCAGAATCTCACCGCTTCGACGAAAGTGAAAGTGGGACTTCCGATTTTTTTTACGAAATCTTTCAACGGAATTTTAAATTGATACCAACCGTTATGCCCGCCTCCGGCAATGAACGGGTTTTGCGCGCGATTCGTATCGAGCGAGACGGCGTATCTGAAATAATTATTAACTTTGTCCAAAGAAAAGTTGTGGTTCAAGTCTTCCGTATCGGGAGCAATTCCCAAATCGTAAAGTTTGGCGTTTCCTTCCGTTCCGTTAATATCTTCGTAATCTCCAGTGGCAGTGTTTAACCTAAAGTTGTCATTCGAAGGGTCGGGGTTGGTTTGCGGGTCGTAGCCCGGTTCTTGGGCGTCCGGCAAACCGTCGATACCCGTATCTTCGCCTTCGTCGAGACGGTCGTTAAAAGGTTCTTTATCCTCGGTGTTCAGTTCGCCGTTCGGAATGATATCTTCGCTTATTTGTCCCAAATCGATATACATTTTCGCTCCCGGCGGTGCGTTGCCTATATAAGCCCAGAACTCGATAAACTCTATGTTTTGTTCGATAAGGTTGCTTGCCGTTGACGAAAGCAAATGAACCATTCCGCCCCAATTTTTATAAAGCGTGTCGGCATTTTCGTCCCAATCTTCATTATAGTTATACTGTCCTTTTTTACTCGGGTCGTAAACTACATCGAGAACCGTAACCTGATTATTTTCGCGCGCGACTTTCTTTTCGGGCCAAATATCTTTTACGACAACGCCCGACGGTTGAGGATTGAACCACATGGTTTTACCTTTGTAGTTCATAACGTCCCACTTCGAATGATGAGCGTGATAAAGCATACTGTCGGGTTGACTTAAATCTTTCCACCCGACGTAGGAAACTCCTATCGGGATTGTTTTTTTCGCGCCTTCGAAATCGTCGAGATAAGCGATACTTCTCGAATTGTCTTCCGTAATCGTACTTTTTTTCGTATTCGGGTCGGGGTTAATGTAAGCATATTCGCCCGAGAGAGAGAAAGAGGATTTCGCATTTGTGGAGATGAAACTGTTCAGGGCTTTTGTAACGAACGGCATATCGAATTTACTTTGAAAATCGATGCCCATAATTGTGTTGTTCAAAGGTTCTTCGCCGAGGCGCACTTTGTCGTTAAGCGATTGCTGGTTCAGGTTCAAGAAAGAGAAACCGAGTTTCGTATCCTTGTTGAATTCGTAAATTCCCCGCGCTCCGATAAGCGTCTTGGAAGCAAGTGACATCAAATCGTTTTGTTCGAACGTAATTCTCAAATCCGCTCCCGGCACAAGCGCGGCGTCGTTCAAAATCGTAACTTGTCCGATATTGTAATCGACGCGGTAATCTTTTCCTTCCACGAGTTTTTGATTGCCGAGATAAACTTTAACGGAATTCTCCACTACGTTAAAACCGATATCGATAACCGAAGAAATGGCGGCTGAATAATGTCCCGTAATTAAAAATCTGTCTTTTTCACGGTCTTGTTTCGCATAAGTCACAGTGGTGTCGTAAACGGCTTGATATCTTAAGGAGTCGGGCAAATTGCTCGGTAATTGTTTGCCGAAAGGTTGCAGAACGGGAAAGATAATTTCGCCCGTTCTCGGCAGAATCGTTCTGCTCGGGAAAAAGTCGAATTCGCCGTCGGGTCTGTCACCCGAACCCGAAGCGTCCGTTTGGTCGAGTCCGAAAGATTGCAAAAGTCTTTTCCCGCCGATTTCGTTTATCGGGTCGGTTGCAGGCGGTGCGTATTTCAAGTCGAGTTCGAAGCCTTCCTTTTTAATTTCGCGTCCGCCGATTGCATAAATGTTTTTCAATAAAAGCGACCAAGCGGTTTTATACGTTCCGCCCGGTTGTAAGTTTTTGGGTTTAACGAGTTTGAGAATTACCGTTTTACTTGTGTCGTTAGCGATTTGTCTTTGAAATTCCCCGAAAAAAATATCGTCGTCGGGCGAAGCGGTCGGCCCTTCGATTCTGAACGCGACCGCTATTACATCCGAAGTGTTCGGTTCGGAATTGAAATTAATGATTCCCGTTTCTTTGAAATAGGTGTAATCCACTCCGTCTTCAAGTTTGTAAAAACGTCCGCCGATTTCTTTTCTTCCGATAACGGGAACAATATCGTTGTCGCGAAGCGATTCATCGTAAGTTTCCCCGTTTTGCAACGGCGGCAAATCGATGAAAGCGTTAACGCGGCGTTCTTTCGAAACGTCAACCAATCCCGTGGCGGTTTTCCAGACTTCAAGTTCTTTTACTTCCCAATATCTTTGATCGGGTGTAGGCGTGTAAACAGGTCTTCCGAAATAGTTGTAGAAAAAGTTGAATTGCGCGGAAGTATCCGCGTAAACCGAATCGATAAAGTAGTGTAAGCGAGAATAATCCCATGCGTGTATTTCGAAATCTTTCGTTTGAGCGCCGCCTTTTACGTCAACGTCTTGAACTTCTCCTTTCTTTTGCGATGCGATTGTGGTAAGGGAAAACGGTCCCAGTTGAAATTTCGCCTTAATTCCGAAAAGCGCTTCGCTACCGCCGATAAGCGAAGCGGTTTTAAGACTGACGTTACCCGCTTCTATGCTTTGGATGATTTCATCATCGTAACCCGTATATTTGATTTTCAGTCGGTTTTCATATTCGAACGAACGTTCGGTGTTCCAATCCGCGGAGATATTAAGTTTATCCCCGATAGTTCCGCTAACGTTGATTTGAACTTGTTGCGAAAAATCAGGCTCGTTTTTCGTATTTCCAAGGAGCGACGCGGTAAGTCCCTCGGTGGTTTCGTTTCTCCACGCGCCGTGAATATCCACCGCACCGTTAATTCGCAAACTGATTTTAGGCGGTCCGAAAATGCTTAGGAAACCCGTATTGGGCAACGGAATGGAAATATTCGTAATGCCCGAAAGAATGTCGGTCAAATCGTCGCCTTCCTTATTGATTTGATATTTGTACGCTTCGTCTTCAAGCATTTTTCTTTGATTGGCGGCAAGACGCATTTGGATAAATTTATCGAGCGGAATGACAAGCGGCGGCGTAATTTCTTCACCCGCAATCAGTTCGCGTATAATTACATTTTGTCCTGTCGAATCGATTTCAATTATTCTGTTAATAAAACGTTTCGAAGGCTTGGCGAAAAAACTTATTTGGTGCGGAACTATGAAATTCGTAGTGTAGTTCGGTTTTCGCCGGTATTTGAAATATTTCACCCGCGCCGTCGAATCGCTAAATGTGGTATCCGCCGCCGATTGAGTCGAATCGGAAGAAGCGAAGTGAGTCGAGTCGTCAAGTCGGGTGGAATCCTGAAGCGGAAGAAAAACGAACCGCGCAATATCGGCGTTCTCGGAAGCCGTTTGTTTTTCCGAACTGAAAAAAACGGAAAGAAAAACGACCGTTGCAAAAAACAACGGATAACTTCCTTTGCGAAATATATTTTGATATATGAAAGAAAATCTGTTAATAATTAACAACCGTTAATGTTTGTTCAGAAATCGTAAAAATATTTCTTCATATACCTCCTTTTTTTGAGCCTTAAAATTATTTATTTATCATAATAACTTCAATGAATATTTAAGATTATTACGGATTTAAGAATAAAAACAGTACCCCGGAGAGGATTCGAACCTCCGACCCGCAGTTTAGGAAACTGCCGCTCTATCCTGCTGAGCTACCGGGGCATTAAACGGCTCTTGTTCTGCTTTGATTGATAAAAGTTACGAACGTTTTTAGCAAACTTCGTTCTTCAGCGGTTAATTTTTCCTTAACCTTACCGTATGCTTTAATTAACCATTTGAGATTTGAATATCTTTGCGCGAACTTAATTTGATTTCTGAATTTGTTTTTATTCGTAAAAGTTTTTTTCGTGAATGCGGCAACGGCTTTTAGGTTAATTAACGGAGCCAGGTATCTGTCATTACCCATTAAAATAAGTTTTTCGTAATATTCGGGTTCCGAAAGCGCAATATCCATAGCCACTTGGGCGGCATGGTCGGCTGTTTTCTCCAAACCCACCGCTCGTATGAAACCGTTCGTCGCTATTTCAAGTAGAGCGTTAATGCTTTCGTCAACCGTACGAGGATTTACAATGGATTGTTCATAAAGTTTTTTTATTGCGATATTCAATGCCGTTTTCAATCCGTCTTTCGCTTTGTCTCTTTTTTCGGGGTCCGCGGAAATATCATTTATAATTCTGATAAGCTCCATATAATCGCCTTCCGCAATTATTTGTTCCAACGGCGATTTCCTTTTCGGTTTTCCGACTCTCACTTGTGTGTCCCACCCGTCAAAACCGCGCGTTTCTTTTTTTCTCAATCTTCCTTGTGCATGATTAATTGCGGTTTGAGCCTCGGGATCGTCGGTAAGCACCTTTATTTTGTTTAACGTAAATTTTTCAATTAAGGTTTTATAATATTTTGCGGAAATTTTCAAGGATACGAGATAGTTCTGATCGACTTTTTCATATTCGACATCTTTAATGGTCACGTCGGAAAAGGTCAATTTAAAAACCTTTAAGACGGACTCGAGTTTTTCCTTGTCCTCTGTCGGTATTTCGGCGAAAACTATTTTTAACTCTTCCATAACTTGCAAAAATAATAATTTATTTTATTTCCAATCTTTATTTTTATTTGTAAATTATGATAAAGTTTTTTCCCTTTCCGCAATCTAATAATTTATTAATTAAATATTGGAGGCGCAAAATGAAATTTAAGACTTTCCTTATTCTCGTATTCGTTGCATTTTTATTTAATGGTTGTAAGGACGACAATCCGACCGAACCCGAAGACAATAATCCTGGCGATGTTATTTCTTCGATTAGCGGTAAAATCTCGGATTGGATAGGGGCTTCAAATTATACTATCAAATTAACCGTTGATCCCGACGGAAAAGAATATTTTTTCGCGGGGAGTTCAAGTATTGCTCAGGACGGTTCTTTTAACATGCAAAATTTACAGGACGTTCCCGCAAATTATTTATTTGAGCCCGAAGGTGATGATGATATTACAAGTACAAATCCGAATCTGAAAATTGCCGACGGCGATTTGTATGTTTTCAGTCCTGCGGATTCTTACGTCGGCGATGTAATGTTCGCCAATTATTCTCCTCAGAACAGTTTTATGACCTTTTATGTTTATGCCAATGGCGAATCGACTTTAACAGGTTCATTTTATGACGAAGGCATTAGAATTACCGTTAACATTACTCTTAAAAAGGGCTGGAACGTTTATTATCTGGTTTATACCAGTGCCACGCAAGGAAAGTTGACAAGCACTAAACCCGACGGCGGCCAATGGTATTACAGTCAAGGAAAATCGACACGGAAAATTTCAAACCCGCTTTTTAAAAGATAAAAGTTTCGTTTAGGTTGAAAGCCCGCAAATTTAAGCGGGCTTTTTTCTTATTACGAATAAATCGAAACCTCCTTTAATGATTAGCAAAAGTCCCGTAATTATCGGGGTAAGAATTTGTTCTTCGTTTTTGCCGATTGAATAAAAAAGAAGAATTCCGAATATGCTCGAAGCGAAAAATAAATTGCCGAACTTGAACAAACCGTAATTCCCGATTTCATGCGGATTAATTTTTCTCGATGTCAGCGGCAGTAACAAAGTTAAAATCAACGCGCTCGTTGCTTGTTCGCCCACAAGGAATGCGCCCGCAAAAGTTAACGCACCGATAAATATTTCTATCGTTGCAAATTTTTTCATTTTCCCTTAGTCCTTCGGTTCGAAATCTTCTCCGTTGCATGGGACGTAACGCTCCGTAGGGTGTTCATCGTATTTGACGCATAACACCGCCGTTTCGTCGAAGTGTTTGCAACGCGAACAAAGTGTGTCGGTTAATATTCGCTTATTTTTTTGTAAGAACAATTGATATTGAATTATTGCGGGATGAATGATTATTACGTATATGGAAATAATTACCGCCGACCACCAAAATTTATAATCGGAGTAATCAAGCATCATCCAAGCGACGACAATTACAATCGCCGTACGAATTATTCCCCAGAAAATTATTTCGCCCAAGTTATTTTTCCTTTTTTACAAGTTAAAACTTTTTTCCCGCTCTTCGTCGTCAAAGAAAAATTCGCGTTTTCGCCCGGCATTTTTTCTCCGATTAAAAACAACCCGTTTGCGTCTATTTTCTCAAATGCGCCGTAAACGGACAAATCTCCCGCGGCTTCTATTTTTCCTTCTTTTACACCGAGCGAAATTTTCGTTCCCCTTTTTATCGCAACGTTTTCGAAAATCAAGTCGAGCATCCGTTCTCCGTTTTCGGGTAACTTTTTATATTGTTCGACAAACTTCAAATCACTTCGATAATTCGCAATGTTTTTTAACACGGAGTAGAGTGCCGTCGAAAACAATTTGCGTTCGAATTCCCCTCGCGTTTTCTTTTCGGCGCAACCCGCTTCTATCAAGATAACCGCCGTTCCCGCTTTAACGAAATTATCGCCGAAAGCGCGCGGTTCGAACTCGTCGTCGTAACGCGCTATGTTTTTAATTCCGAGTTTTTTCAGTTCGCTTACCGTTTTACCGATAACGTTCATGCTTTTTCTGCGCGGAGCCGTTTCCTTTTTCTTTTCACTACCGACGGTGGCAAGAAAAGAAAGCCAAACGGGCTCTTGTGAATTTCCCGCGGTGTGATAGCAATCTTGGTCGTGTAAATTCAGAGCGAAGTGCGGTTTGAATTTTTGAAACTCATTTTGCAATATTTTCGCTTCGGGTGAAATAAGCGTCAGAGCGTCGCGGTTAATATCTATTCCGAACGAATTGTAGCGAATGTTCTTAACCGCGCCGTCGGGATTCAGAAGAGGGATTAACTCGAAAGTTAGTTTGCTTAACATTTCTTCCTTTTCTTCCGCATTGTCGCGTTGAAAAAGGCGGCTCAAAAAATCCAACGCGGCAAGCGTCGAAATCGGTTCGTCGCCGTGCATTTGCGTCCACGCAAGAACGCGTTTTCTCCCGCGTCCGAATTTTAAAGAATAAACGACTCTCCCTTCCGCCGAAATCCCTATTTTACGCACCGAAACGAATTTCTCTTTTCCGAAAGATTTGATTTTTAATATGACTTCTTTAATAAACTCTTGATTTGTATTCGAATTCATTTCTATTTTTATCATTAAATTTTTATAGTAAATTTATGCTAACTTCGTGTGATTTCCGTCATAGTAAAAAAAGTTAATTTGTCTTTTTGATTTTTTTTCTGTTTTTTAAAAGAACAATTTACACAAATAATTTGTTTTATAGTGAGCGATAAATCCGTTAAATATTATTTCGCAAAAAGGCTTTTCGATATTACTTTTTCCTTTTTGTTCATAATTCTCTCTTTCCCGCTACAAGTGGGAATTTTTATTCTTTTGATTTTCGAGTTAAAGGAATTTCCCGTTTTTTTTCAAAAGCGCGGACTTACTCTTGAAAAACCTTTGTTCCGAATTATTAAGTTCAAAACCTTGAAGTCGCTTCCGCAAAACAACACATCCGAACATAATATTTTTCTTAAAACGAAATTGGAAAAATACATCGGTCCGATTTCTCGCATATTGCGAAAAACGGGCTTGGACGAATTGCCTCAACTTTACAACGTTCTTTTCGGTTCGATGAGTTTAATAGGTCCGCGTCCGTTAATGGTTTCGGATTTGAAGATAATGCGTGCGCAATTCCCCAACCATTACAGAATTCGTTCACAATTGAATTCGAAACCCGGCTTGAGCGGTATTTGGCAATTGTTCGGAAACAGAGAAGAAGGGATTGAAAATCTTTTGGAACTCGAAACCCTTTACGAAGTCAATCGTTCGATTGCGCTTGATTTTAAATTGCTTTTTTACACGTTCGCGGCGATTTTACTTGAACGAAATTCCGACGCAATTCTTGCAAACAAACAAAAACAGACACAAACCAAAATCCCCGCCGAATTTACGATTTCGCAAGGCAAAACGAAATTGCATTTGTTCCGGAAGGGAAGTTACGATTTTATTAAAAATCTTAAACGCGCCGACAGTTATTATTCTATCGAACTTCCCGATAACTATTGGAACACCGCCACAACCATAGACCACGACGGTAAAAACGATTCCTCCAAGTCCCACTTGAAAATAGTTAAAATCGACAAGAAATCCGCTTCCTAAAAAGTTTCTACGTTCGATTCCGTGTTCAATTTATTATCAAACTTTTCGTTTTTTGTGAAAAAGAAATACGGTTTTGCACCTTAATTTATAAAATTTTATATTTGAGATATACATATCTTTTTTATTGAATTTTCGGAGAAATTATGAGCAAGATTCTTTATAAAGAACAACTTTCCGAAAACGTTTTTCTTATGCGCCTCGAAGCGCCGCTTATAGCCGAAGAAAGAAAAGCGGGACAATTCATAATTTTGCAAATTGACGAAGAATACGGCGAGCGCATTCCTCTTACAATTGCGGACGCCGACGTTAACGAAGGCTCTATTACAATTATATTTCAAGTTGTCGGACTAACGACGCACCAGCTTTCGTTGCTTGAAGTCGGCGACGATATTCCCGTGCTTGTCGGTCCGCTCGGAAAACCGACGCACATCGAAAATTTCGGGAGAGTGGTTTGCGTCGGCGGCGGTATCGGTGTTGCGCCGCTTCATCCGATTGCGCAAGCGTTAAAAGCCGCGGGCAATCACGTTACGATAATCATGGGCGCACGCAATAAAGAGCTTTTGATAATGGAAGAAGAAATGAAAAAAATCGCGGACGAGTTAATTATCGTAACCGACGACGGTAGTTACGGACGCAAAGCGCTTGTTACCGAACCGCTAAAAGAAATTTCCGAACGCGACCCGAAGCCCGATATGGTAATTGCAATCGGCCCGCCGATAATGATGAAGTTTTGCGCCGAAACCACGCGACCGTACGGAATTTTCACACAAGTTTCGCTCAATACAATTATGGTTGACGGAACCGGCATGTGCGGCGGTTGCCGTGTAAACGTCGGAAACGAAGTGAAATTCGTTTGCGTTGACGGACCCGAATTCGACGGACATCTTGTGGATTTCGACAACATGATGGCGCGCCTCAACGCATTTAAAGAAACCGAGCGGCATAAATACAAATGTTTTTTGGAAAAATTGGCAGAAAGAAAAATTAAAGAACGGGAGGCTACGGCATGACTTACATTCCGCCCGAAAAAATCGAAAGCGAAGCGAAAAATTATTTCGAAATGTTTCGTGACCGCGAAAATAAATTAAAAGTAAAAGAGCGTCTTTCAATTCCGTTGATGGAAATGCCTTCGCGTGAACCGCACGAACGCGCTTGCACGCTTGACGAAGTTGCAATCGGTTACACCGAAACGGAGGCGATAGTTGAAGCGTATCGCTGTATCCAGTGCCCCACGCAGCCGTGCGTCGCCGATTGTCCCGTGAACATAAACATTCCGCTCTTTATCGATTATACCGCAAAAGGCGATTTTCAATCCGCCGTTAACGTGATTAAAGAGACAAGCCTTTTGCCGTCCATTTGCGGACGCGTATGTCCGCAAGAGCAACAGTGTCAATTGAATTGCTCGGTCGGAAAAGTTTACAAAGACGTTGACAAATCGGTGGCAATCGGTCGCTTGGAACGCTTTGTTGCGGATTGGGAGCGCGCGCAAGGGAAAGTGGAATTGCCGAAAGTAAAACCCGACACGGGTAAAAAAGTCGCTATCGTCGGCGGCGGTCCCGCCGGGCTTGTGGTTGCGGCGGACGTTAGGCGCGAAGGTCACCACGTTACGATTTTTGAAGCGTTTAATAAACTTGGCGGCGTAATGCGTTACGGCATTCCCGAGTTCAGATTACCGAATTATATTGTCGATGAAGAAATCGACACGCTGCGAAAAATGGGCGTTGAAATCAGAACGAATTTCGTTGTAGGAAAAACGCGTACACTTAAAGAACTGCTTGAAAAAGACGGTTACGACGCCGTATTTATCGGAACGGGCGCGGGTTTGCCTTTGTTTATGGGAATCGAAGGCGAAAACTTGGTCGGCGTGGTTTCGGCGAACGAATATCTTACGCGAGCCAATTTGATGCACGCGTTCGAAAAAGATAAAGCGGTAACACCGATGTACAATTCGAAAAAAGTCGCTGTCATCGGCGGCGGAAACGTTGCGATGGACGCCGCGCGCATGGCGTTGCGTTCGGGCGCGGAGAAGGTTTATGTGATTTATCGAAGAACACGAAAAGAAATGCCCGCGCGTCGCGAAGAAGTCGAACACGCAATGGAAGAAGGAATCGAGTTCAGATTTTTGCAAAATGCGAAGCGAATTCTCGGAGACGAAGAAGGACACGTGCGCGCAATCGAATGTTTACACTACGAACTCGGCGAACCTGACGACTCGGGACGCCGTCGCCCGATTCCAATCGAAGGAAGCGAATTTGAACTTGAAGTTGACACCGTAATCGTCGCTATCGGTAACGGAAGCAATCCGTTAATTAGCCAAACGACGCCTGAACTCGAAGTTAATAAATGGGGAAATATTATCGTTGACGAAAATCTAAAAACCTCAATGGATAGAGTTTACGCGGGCGGCGATATTGTTCTCGGCGCGGCAACAGTCATTCTTGCAATGGGAGAAGGACGCCAAGCGGCGGCATCGATAAATAAACTACTTGCCGAGGAAATCGAAAAAGAGAAAAGAGAAACCGCTCACGCGTAAAGTTAGAAATTAAAGATGTTAACCGATTCGGAGACACGGAAATACGCGTATTCGGAGATTTTAGCGGTTTTCTCTTCTCTAAAAATTAAATCTTTTTTAATGTTTTTTGTGGAATAAAAATAATTTTATAAACTTCGACCAAAATCCACACCCAAGCGGAAATTAAAATAGCCGCGAGCCATTCGCCGCCTGTTAAATCGGTAGTATGAAAAGCGCGATGAAAAACTTTCGCTTCCACAACAATGACCGTAAAGACAATCGATATTACGTAAGAAACAAGCAGAAAAATATTATTATAAAATTTAATGGCAAGAGCGGGTAAATCGAAAGAACGGCAATTCAGAGCATTGAACAAACGGGAAAAAATCAAGGTAACGAAAAAAAGCGTAATGAGTTTTTCGTTCGAAAACCCTTGCGAATATCCCCAGCCGAAAAATCCGATTGTAATAATTCCGATAAGCGAGCCTATTCCGAAAATGTATCCGAGCATTCGTTTGTTCAATATTCCTTCGTTAACTTTTCTCGGTTTTTTGAGCATCAATCCTTTTTCCGGCGGCTCTACGCCGAGCGCGATGGCGATTAATCCGTCCATTAAAAAATTAATGAATAATATTTGCACCGCGGTTAAAGGAATCGGAAGAACCGTTACAAGCGCGACAACAAGAGCGAAAACCGTTCCGAAATTTCCGCTTAACAGGTAAACGAGATATTTGCGAATATTTTGGAAAATACTTCTTCCTTCTTCGATTGCGGCGACAATCGAAGCGAAGTTGTCGTCGGTTAAAATCATATCCGCCGCTTCCCGACTTACGTCTGTTCCCTTAATTCCCATTGCAATTCCGATGTCGGCCTTTTTCAGAGCGGGCGCATCGTTAATGCCGTCGCCTGTCATTGCGACTATATGATTTTTCTTCATCAACGCGTCCACTATACGCAATTTGTGTTTTGGCGAAATTCTTGCGAAAACTTCGGTGTCGTCAACAATCGCTTCGAGCTCCTCGTCGGAAAGCGATTCGAGTTCGGGACCTGCAATCGAGTTACCGTGTTTCAATATTCCTATTTCGCGCGCCACGGCGACCGCCGTAACTTCGTTATCGCCCGTAATCATTACGGGACGAATTCCCGCTTTGAACGCTGTTTTAATGGCTTTTTTAGCTTCTTTCCGCGGCGGGTCTATCATGCCGACAAATCCTACGAAAATCAAATTTTTTCGCCCGTTTTCCGGATTTAACATTCCGTCCATTTTTTTGTAAGCAAGTCCGAGAACCCGTTGCGCCTTTTCGCCGTTTTTATACGCGATTTGCTTGATTTCCAATTTTTTTTCTTCGGTGAGTTCCCGCTCGATACCGTTTTCGAGGATTTTATCGGAAAGGTCGAGAATTATTTCGAAAGCGCCTTTCGTATAAGCGTAAATTTCATTTTCGATTTTATGAAAAGTGGTCATCATTTTGGATTCGGAGGAAAAAGGAATTTCCATAATGCGCGGATACTTTTCTCTCAATTTTTTATAATCCAATCCCGCTTTAGCCGCCGCAACAAGAAACGCCGCTTCGGTCGGGTCGCCGATAACTTCTTCGGGATTTTTCGTAAAATCTATAACCGTGTCGTTGCAAAGCACCCCGATTTCAAGCAATTTCATCAAGTTCAAATGCAACTGAGGATTAACGGTTTCGGTATCTATTCTGAATTGTCCGTTGGGATTGTATCCGCGTCCCGTAACGAAATAGTTGATTTGGTCGGTGTAGATTTCCCTTATTGTCATTTGGTCTTTGGTGAGCGTTCCCGTTTTATCGGAACAAATTACGTCAACGGCGCCGAGCGTTTCCACTGCGGGAAGTTTTCGAATAAGCGCACGCCGTTTCGACATTCGTCGCACGCCGAGAGCGATACTTATCGTAACCACTGCGGGAAGCGCTTCGGGAATTACGGCAACGGCAATCGCGATTCCCCAAATAAACATTTCAACGAACGGACGACTTTCGATTATATAACCGAGCGCGCTCATGATAAACGCAAGAGCGAGCGAGAAAACCCCTATTCTTTTTCCGAGATGATCGAGATTGCGCTGCAAAGGCGTCTTTCGAGCTTTTGTTTCCTGCAAAAGTTTGGCTATTTTTCCGAATTCCGTATGCATTCCCGTGGCAATCACCAACGCTTTCGCTCTTCCGCGCGTAACGAAAGTGCCCGAGAAAACCATGTTTTTCATATCCGCGACGGGTAAATTTTCTTTGTCGATTACGTTTTCGGTTTTCATTACGGGTTTGGATTCTCCCGTCAAGGGAGCTTCGTTAACTTGCAATTCGTGCGATTCTATTATTCGCGCGTCGGCGGGAATTGTATTGCCGGCGGCAAGTAAAATCACGTCGCCCGGGACGAGCATCGCCGCTTCTATTTTTTTTTCTTTTCCGTTTCTTAAAACCGTGGCGTGCGGCGAAGCCATTCTTTGCAGAGCTTCAATCGCTTTGCTTGCCCGATATTCCTGAACAAAACCGAGAACGCCCGCAAGTATTACGATTATTACTATTGCGGTCGCTTCCACCACTTGCCCGATAAAGAAAGAAATAATCGCCGAAACGATAAGAATGATTATAAGCAAATCGGAAAATTGTTCGAGTAAAAGTTTTAACGCCGAATCCCTTTTCTCGTTGGAAATTTCGTTTTTTCCGTATTTCTCGAGTCGTGCGAGGCTTTCATCGTCCGACAATCCTTCAACGGAACTTTTAAACGCTGTGAGAATTTCACTGACGGAAAGTTTGTACGGAGGCGTTATTTTTTTTTCATGGCTTTCGGGCATAAACGATGAAAATATTCACAATTTCGTAATGTAAAAACTTTTTATCTCTTGCGCTATTGCGAACGTCACAAACATTTTATTTTTTGTGTCGTGAAATTCTCTCCTTTAGAAATTCTCCGTACGTTTTATCGTGCGTGAGAATGTGTTTGACAACCCAATTTTTCAATAATACTTCAAGCGAGGTAACCGCTTTTCTTTCGTTCACATTTACCATTTTTATGATTTGTGCGGTCTGATTGATTAACGCTTGGTGTTGAATTTTGTGTTTTTCCAACAAGGGATATTTGTTTGCCAACATATGTTTTTCTTCGGTTTCAAAATGGTATTTAGTGTAATCGACTATTTCCGAAAGAATTTCCTTTAGCACCTTTTCTTCTTCACCTTTTTTTCTCGCTTCAATAAATTTGTTTAATATCGCCACCCATTGCTTATGTTGATTGTCGATTTCTTCCACTCCGAGTTCGAATTTCTTTTCCCATTTCAATATCGCCGACATATTTTACTCCCTTTTTATTAGAGCTTCTTTTTCTTAATTTTAAATTAAAGAATTATAGAGATAAATATGAAACTTAAATTATTTTCGGCAATAATTTTTTCGGTACTGCTTATGGGATGCTCCGATAAAGGAAACGCGGATTTGATTTTGTTTAACGGAAACGTAATCACTTTGAATGACAATTCCCCCCGCGCCGAAGCGATTGCGGTTAGAAACGACACGATTGTAGCGGTCGGGTCCAACATGGAGATAGAAAACTACAAAACGGACAAAACGGAAGTAATCGATTTGCACGGCGCTACCGTAATTCCGGGCTTTGTTGAAAGTCACGCACATTTTCTCGGAACGGGAAAAGCGCTCTTAAATTTGGATTTGAGCAAAGCGGAAAATTGGGACGAAATAATAGCAACGGTTTCCGACGCCGCGGATAACGCTTTGCCCGGCGAGTGGATTGTCGGACGAGGTTGGCATCAGGAAAAATGGGTTGAGCCTCCGTACAAAAATTTTAACGGTTATCCTTATAACGACCAACTTAGCAGAGCGACGCCGTTTAATCCCGTAATGCTTGTTCACGCGAGCGGACACGCGCTTATCGCAAATAAAAAAGCGATGGAACTTGCGGAGGTAAACGAAAACACACCGTCGCCGCGTGGCGGAGATATCGTCCGCGACAGTAGCGGAGTGCTTGTCGGCGTTTTCCGCGAAAACGCAATGGAATTAATCGAAAAAGTGTACGATAAAGCGTTCGAACGACTTTCTCCCGAAAAAAAATACGCGATATTGAAAAAACAAGCCGAAGCGGTAATGCAAAACGCGTTGAAGTACGGAATAACGATGTTTTACGATGCGGGAAGCGATTTCGAAACGATAGATTTTTTCAAAACGCTTGCCGACAGCGGAAATTTGAAATTGCGGCTGAACGTAATGATTTACGACGATTACGACAAAATGAAGAAAAACCTCAACGAATATAAATTGATTGACTACGGCAACGGATTCTTGACGGTGCGGGCGATCAAGCAATTTGCCGACGGCGCTCTCGGGTCGCGCGGCGCTTGGATGTTGGAAGACTATTCCGATTTGCCCGGTTGGCGCGGTATGAGCGTTACTCCGCCGCGGAAAATCGCGCAAGTGGCGGAACTCGCCATTAACAACGGTTTTCAACTTTGTACGCACGCAATAGGCGACAGAGCGAATCGCGAAGTTCTTAACGTTTATGAAAAAACCTTTAAAAATCATCCTGAAATCGACAGCCATTCGTTACGGTGGAGGATAGAGCACGCACAACACGTTTCGCCGAAAGACAAACCGCGTTTTGCCGAGATGGGAATTATTGCGGCGATGCAGGGAATTCACGCAACTTCCGACGCGCCGTTTGTGGAGGAACGTCTCGGAGAAAAGCGCGCTCGTGAAGAATCCTATTGCTGGCGCGATTTACTGAATTACGGAACGCTTATTGCCAACGGCACGGATTCGCCTGTGGAAAAACTCGACCCGATTGCGTGTTATTACGCCTCGGTTACGCGCAAAACCAAAACGGGCGAAGCGTTTTATCCCGAACAAAAAATGACTCGCGAAGAGGCTTTGAAATCGTACACGATAAACGGGGCTTACGCGGCATTTAAAGAAAACCAAGTCGGCTCGATTGTAGCGGGAAAACTCGCCGATTTAACCGTACTTTCGCAAGATATCACCGAAGTTCCCGAAAACGAAATAAAGAAAACAAAAGTTTTGTTTACGATAGTTGACGGAAAAATTGTTTATCGAAACAATCGATGATTTTTCGCGTGAAATACTTTGCGGTTTTTCTACTCACGCTCGTTTCGTTTAATTCGGCGCAACGTCCCGTTCGTGCTAAAATAGATTCCATTATTTCGGCTACGCGCGGACTTACGGCAATAGGCGTTAAAATAATTGACGCCGACAAAGGAACGGAAATTTATTCCATAAATTCCGATAAACCTATTACGCCCGCATCCACGGTTAAACTTTACACTACCGCCGCCGCTCTCGATTTGCTCGGGAAAAATTTTTCTCTTTCGCTTAAAGTACTCGCAAACGAATATCCCGAACATGGAGAAATTAACGGCGATTTGATAATCAAAGGTTTCGCCAATCCGTTTGTAACCGAAACCGACATCGACAGTCTCGTCGCGTTGCTTTACGCCTCGGGATTGCGAAAAATTACGGGCGATATAATCGGCGACGATTCTTATTTCGACAAAAATTATTACCGCGAACATTGGGTGAAAGGTGAACGAACGAACGTAAACACGCCGCCTGTTTCCGCGTTGATTTTGAATCGAAATGAAATTAAAATCACGTTCGTTCCGAAAGATTACCGAAATTTCTCTTTCGATTTTTCGCCCGCATCGGAATTTTACTCTGTAAATTTCACCGCGGAGGTTTTAAGGACGCGCCGTCGTTACGTTCCGAAGATAAAAATAATTACTCGACCGAAAAAAATTGAAGTTAATATCGACGGAAAAATAAAATACCGAAAACGAAAGTTCGCTTATTTCGCTTTTACCGACAATCCGCCGTTATTCGTGGCGAATTTATTTTACGAAAAATTATTGCATAAAGGCGTCGAAATAAGCGGAGAGCCGCGCGCATCGGCGGTAAGCGGAAGTGTTGTAACTTTACTCGAAACCAAAACGTCGCTTCAAAACGTAATTGAGAAAGCGGACAAGGAAAGCGACAATTTTCTTGCGGAAATAATATTCAAAACGCTCGCGGCTGAATATTGCGGATGCGCGGGAAACTCGTTTTACGGCGTTCAGGCGATTTACGATTTTCTCGAAAGGGAAAACATTGACAAAAAAAATATTGTCGTTCTCGACGGTTCGGGAATTTCGCAACAAAACAAACTGACGGCGAATTCGGTTGTTTCGCTCCTTTCGGCAATGTACCGCGATTACGAAAACTTCAACGTCTTTTATTCGTCGCTTGCCGCGGCCGGAACGGACGGAACGTTGGAAGAACGCCTGAACGGTTTCGGACTGAAAAATAATTTTCACGGGAAAACAGGAACGCTCAACGGCGTTTCTGCTCTTTCGGGTTATTTCACTACGCTCGGCGGAAAGAACGTAATCGTTTCCATTCTGATGAACTTTAACGCGGGCGGAGCGGAATATTTTAGGGAAATTCAGGACGAAATAATTGTGGAATTAACTCTCGGTTATTGATTTGAATAATACTCGGGATTATTTCAAATAATAGGGATTTAGTTTGTTCCGTAGTTCGCTTATTTTTTTCTCGATATCGTCGTCCAGTGCCGTTCTGTCCTCGATTTTTTGTTCTTCCAAATATTCAATGTCTTCCTCAAGGCTTTTGATTTTTTCCTCGATTTTCTTACGGTGTTTTTCCAATTCGGTGTCGAACTCACGTTTAATCGCTTCTTTGCGTTGTTCGCCGAGATTTTTAATGTACGTCAATTGTTTCATCAAACGCTGTTTGTACGAAGTTTTTTCCATGATTGTGGATGCCGCGGAAAAAAGAGAAAAAAGAATTCCTACCAAATAGGAAAGTCCGCCCCATTTCATTCCCGAAATTATAAACGACGTAAGCACAAGAGAAAAATTATCGTAATTTTCCACGTTACTTAAAAATCCGCCCGAAAAACCTGTAATCAAAAAAACTATCATCGAGATGATTCCGTTGTAAATCATCGAATTTTTAAACGAAACGCTCGGGTTATATTTGGAAGCGTCTTCGATATGGTCTATTTTGTACTCTATTTTTTTAACGATTTCTTCGACCTCGCTTTCCAATTCTTCGATTGTCTTTTTCTGTTTTTCCTGTACTTTTTCGGCGTAAGCGTCCAAATCTTCGGTGAGATTCTTTATCTTCTTTTTGTTCTCTTTTATTTGATAATCGTAAATCTCAGTTTTCTGTTCGACTTCTTCTTTGAATATTTTTCTTGCGTTGTCAACAATTCTGTCGAGAATTCCGTTGTATTCCGCCACGGTAAATTGCGCAATCAAGGAAGTCAAAGCGTTCGAATTGTCTTTGTAGTATCCGCTGACTCTTTTTAGAAATTCGATATGTTTCGTAATGAAGTCGTCAAAAAACAAATCGACTTTCAACGAATCGAATTGCCCGAGATTAATTAAAACCTGTCTCAAAATCGCCACGTCGTACGAAAGATTAAAAGCCAGCATATCTTCGAGTTCGGAAACGAGCGGAACGAAAGCGCTTTCGTTAAAAATGTTGTAGGTTACGGCGTTTCTGAGGAAAAACTCTATCAGCGGAAGACTTCTCATGCGCAGAGCGTATTTGAAGCGCTCCTTGTCGTAATCCAATACGTGTGACAACAGATTTAGCGCCGTATCGTAATTTTGCATCTTAGCGTTGGTTATCGCGTTGTAAAAGATTGCCGAGATGCCGCTACTTTTGACAAAGATAGCGTCTTCGAACTTTTGTTGCGCGTTCGATAGATTTTCTCCGCGATAGTGCGCAAATCCCGTGTAAAGTTGCACGAGATATTGCAATTCGTTTTTATACTTCGGGTCGAGTTTGGACGCTTCCAAAATTTTATCAGCGTCGTCGAGTAACTTCAGGGCTTTGTCAAACGCCAAAACGTTGGCGTTAAACATCAAGAGATTGGCGTGTAGTATTTTTTTGTAGAAGTGGCTTTTGATTTGGTCTTTTTCGAGGAGATTAATTGCGGAAAGCGTGTAAAATTGTTTATCGCGTGTGTTTTTTTGCGTAATCCAGCGTGTATAATATTTTTTCAGTTCTTCGTAATTAGCGGGACCGCCGCCCGCCTTGTACAATTTGTTGAAAAATTCTTCGGTCTTCGTAACAAGCGGAATGTCGGTAATCCAAAAATAAGGAGCGGTTTCGACCGTGATCAAATATTCGTTAATGCCTTGCGGAAGATCTATGGAATAATAGCGCGTAACCGCCTTGATGAAATCGAGGTAGTCGTAATTAAAACGAACGTAATTTTTGAAAAAGTCCCGCGCGATTTGTCGGAATCTCGAAAACTGCTGTTCGTAATTCTCGCCCATGCCTTGGGCGGCTATTCCATCCAATGGAGACATTACACTTCTTCCCTGAAGTTTTTAATTAATATACTACACGCTATTTTACGCTTTATTATCGAAAAGAATGTTTAATTATTTAGAACGAAACAAAAAAAACTTTTCGAACAAGCGAAAAACGGATAAAATTTTGGTTAAATCTTTTTAATTTGCAATGTCAAATTAACTTTGAGGAAAAAATGAAAAAAATAGGTTTATTGATTCTTCTTTTTTTAGTCGCACCTGTCGTTTACGCTCAAACGACGGTCGAAGGCGTTCAGTCGGGGACGTGGGAAAAAGTAAATTCTCCATATTGGGTTACAGATAACATTATTGTCCCGACATGCGACACGTTAATTATCGAAGCGGGCGTGGAAGTGAATTTCAGAGGACATTACAAATTTACGGTGGAAGGAGTTTTGCTTGCGCTCGGGTCAGCCTCCGACTCAATAGTTTTCTTCCCTGACAATCGTTCTATCGGTTGGGGCGGAATAAGGTTCGAGAACGCAAGCGGAATAAGTAAATTGGAATATTGCGCGATTAAATTCGGCAAAACGCCGTCCGCCGATTATCCCGACAATCACGGCGGGGCGGCGGCTTTGATTAACTCGGACGCCGTTTTTTCGCATGTTCTTTTTTATGAAAATCAAGCTCAAGGCGCTGATGACGGAATGGGTGGAGCGGTCTATTGCATTAATACGGGCGTAAGTGCGCAAACTTTGACGAAATTTGTTAATTGTAAATTCATAAATAATTACGCTTACGGCGAAGGCGGCGCAATAAAATTCAGCGGCGATATGAATTCTCTTGTTGACAGTTGCGTTTTTATCGGAAACAATTGTAAATACGGCGGCGGCGCGCTCGCTTTTTATTCCGTTTACAAAACGAAAGTTAAAAATTCTCTTTTCGTGGAAAATTTTACGGAATACGGCAACGGCGGAACAATTCAGGTTTTGGGAAGCGGCAATTTGTTTTATGTCGTAAATTCGACAATGTACGGGAACGAAGCGCGTCACGGAGACGCGGGCGGAATTTATATGGCTTATGCGAACGCCGAAATTGTAAACACAATAGTGCAGGGAAATTCGGGAATGTACAGCGACAACATGTTTCTCGATTTCGACGCGTACGCGAACATAAATTATTGCAATGTTCCGATGCCCGACGGGGCTACAGGTTCGAACAATATCAACGCCGACCCGCTTTACAATAATCCCGCGGAATACGATTTCACATTAACGCCGCATTCTCCGTGCGTGGATGCCGGAACGGCTTACTTTGAGGCTGAAAACGGCGACGTAATAGTTAATATTCACGAATATTACGGCGCGGCTCCCGATATGGGCGCGTTCGAATTTTATCCGCCGGGCGACGTAAACGAAAATGAAATTCCGAATAAATTTGCATTGTTACAAAATTATCCCAACCCGTTCAATCCGACTACGACTATTTCGTATTCAATTCCAACACCGTCTCTCATTGCAAGCAGTCCCTCCACGGCGGGAACGCAATCCGCCGTAAACGTCGTCTTAACCGTTTACAATGCGCTCGGACAAAAAGTCGCAACGCTTATAAACGAAGCGCAAGCGCCGGGCAATTACTCCGTGCAATTCGAAGCGAAAAACATGCCGAGCGGAACATATTTTTACGTTTTGCAAGCAGGTAATTTTACGGAAACAAAGAAGATGATTTTATTGAAATGAAAAATGAAAATTTCCAATAAGAAATATTTTGAGAAATATTTATCCGTTATCGGAAATGAAATTCCGAAATTAATCGAAGAATTTCCTTTTGCGGAAAGAACCGCCGATTTTTCTTTTTTAACAAAGGCTTCGGCGGTTTTTTCTTCTAATATTGAAGGAAACACGATTGATTTGAATTCTTATATGAATTACGAGTTGAGCAAAAGCAAATTCAAGCCGGAAAAAGAAATTAAAGAAATTGAAAATCTGATTGCGGCTTACGAATTTGCCCAAAGCAATCCGTTAACGGAAAAAAATATGTTGAAAGCGCACGCAATTTTATCCGAACCGCTTTTAATAAAAAGCAAACGCGGAAAATATAGAAGCGAACGAACGGGCGTTTTCGGAGAAAGCGGATTGGTTTATCTTGCGATTGAACCCGAGTTCGTAGAAACCGAAACGAAAAAACTTTTTGATGAAATCGGCTCTCTTCTCGATATGGAGTTAAACGTATCCGAAACCTTTTATTTCGCATCTTTTATTCATTTGCGATTGGTGCATATTCATCCTTTCGCGGACGGTAACGGTCGAATTGCACGCTTAACGGAAAAGTGGTTTTTATCGGAAAAACTCGGGAAAGACCTTTGGGTTGTTCCTTCGGAAAAATATTACAAAATTCATCAAACCGAATATTACGCCGCCATTAATCTCGGCGTTAATTTTTA
>CAYZMW010000016.1:0-3161 GCA_964479645.1 uncultured Melioribacter sp.
GATTTCCGATAATGCTAATTGGACTGGAGATAACTCGAACAGATATGATTTAACCACTTACGATTTCACGGTAAATAACAGCACACCCGTAGAATTGATGTCGTTTGCGGCAATTGTTGAAAGAAACTCTGTTACACTCAATTGGCAGACCGCTACGGAAATCAATAATTACGGATTTGAAATTCAACGTGCGGCGGTAGGAACGAAATTTACCGTTTGGAACGTCGTAGGTTTCGTAGAAGGCGCGGGCAACAGCAACTCGCCGAAAGCTTATTCATTTACCGATTATGTCAACGCAAGCGGAAAATATTCGTACAGATTGAAACAAATCGATTTGGACGGCTCATACAAATATTCGCAAACGATTGAAGTGGAACTTAACGCTCCCGTGAAATTCGAACTTGCGCAAAATTATCCGAATCCCTTCAATCCGACGACTACGATAAATTACAGTATTGCGAAAGAACAAGTTGTTACATTGAAAGTTTACGATATGCTCGGACGTGAAGTTGCGGAACTTGTCAATGCGAAACAAGCCCCCGGTAATTATAAAGTTAATTTTAATGCAAGCGGTTTGACCTCGGGCGTTTATTTTTATAAATTACAAAGCGGTGATTTTGTAAATGTTAAAAAAATGACGTTGATGAAATAAAATAATAAGAACGTTTTACGATTGTATTTACAAAGGGTGCGCAAAGCGCCCTTTTTTTATGCTCTTTAACATTTTTGCGAAAAATCCGATAATATATACGGATTAAAAAAAGAAAGAGAAAAATATGCTCAGATTTTTTCTGTTACTAATGTTTTTAAGTTTACGAATTTTTTCTCAATATTATTCGAATATTGACCCGACTTCCTCTTCGTTTATTCCCGATTTGGAAAATCTTATCAGAAGTAATTACGTGAAAATTACATACGACAATTATAAAACGACGATAATACCGGATTATGAATCGAAAGATAACGGCGACGGAACGCGAAGTGTTTTCGGCGTTTACACGGGACACGAGTATGTTTACACCGAACCGTTCGCTTGGGATACTTTGAGTCGAGAGCATACTTGGTGTTACAGTTGGATGCCCTCTCACGGCTCCACAAGCACCGACGAATATTCCGACCAACATCATCTTTTCCCCGTTCATCAGAATAAAGCGAATGTCAGACGTAGCAATCACCCGCTCGGGATTGTGCAAAACGTTACATATCAGTATTTGGACGGAAAACTCGGAACAAATGCCGCGGGCGAAACCGTTTATGAACCGCGCGATGAACATAAGGGAGATGCGGCGCGAGCAATATTGTATATGACCGTTCGTTACGACGGCACTAACGGAAACACTTGGAATTTCGATTGGTTGAACAACGTCAAATTGCCGGATTTGGACGAAGCTCCGCAAAGTCTTGAAATTCTTTTGGAATGGCACGAACAAGACCCGCCCGATAAATGGGAAATCGAACGAAACGATTATATTTATTCCAAGCAAAAAAATCGCAATCCTTTCGTGGATCATCCGGAATATGTCAGCTACATTGATTTTAACGATTTGTCCAAATTAAATCCGACTTTTGACGCCGAACCCGATAATCCTCCGAGCAATTTTCTTGCGGAGGCTCACGGCGATACGATAGTTGTCAAATGGAACGACGTAACGAGCGGAAACGTTTTGCCGAGCGGCTATTTGTTGATTGCATTCGAAGGAGACGATTACTTTTTACCGATGGACGGAGTGGAATATTCCGCCGATTCAGTTTTAAGCGACGGAAAAGCCGTTTTGAACATAGATTATTCCGAACCCGATAGCGTGGTTTTTACTGATTTGGATAGCGCGCGGTACTATTTTACGATTTATTCTTACGGCGGTAGCGGCACGTCTGTGAATTATTTGATTGACACGCTTGTGCGGACGAACGCGGAAGCATACGGCGACGGTTCGTCGAACGACGACGAAGGCGGAAGCGGAGACGACGATGATAACGGCGGCGAAGGCGTTCTTGTGTTCACGGAATATGTGGAAGGTTCGTCGTACAATAAAGCGCTTGAATTGTATAATAAAGGCGACGCCGATGTGGATTTAGCCGCCGAAGGTTATACGATAGAGATTTATTACAACGGGAGCGACACTCCCGGCTCAACGATTGACTTATCGGGTACTGTGGCGCAAGGCGAGGTTTTTGTAATTGCGCATTCAAGCGCCGAGCAAGCGATTTTGGATGTCGCCGACCAAACTTCAGGGTCTTTATCTTTTAATGGAGACGACGCGGTTGTTTTGAAAAAGGGCGACGAGGTTTCGGATGCAATCGGGCAAAGAGGTTTCGACCCCGGTGTAGAATGGGGAAGCGGCGAGGTATCGACAGCGGATAATACGCTAAGATTAAAAGATAACGCCGAACCCGACAAAAACCCCGATGACGCGTACGATCCATCACCGCAGTTTAACGGTTACGATGAAGATAATATTGACGACTTGGGATATTACAACGCTCCCGTCCCTGTTGAAATGATTTCGTTTTATGTTAATGTTAGCGGAAGCAATAAAATATTATTGAATTGGCGCACCGCAACCGAAGTGAATAATTACGGATTTGAAGTTCAACGTCAAGCGGTGAGCGATGAAAATCCCGAATGGGAAACAATCGGTTTCGTAGAAGGCGCGGGCAACAGCAATTCGCCGAAATCGTATTCGTTCACCGATAACGTAAGCGCAAGCGGAAAATATTCGTACAGATTGAAACAAATCGATTTGGACGGCTCGTACAAGTATTCACAAACGGTTGAAGTCGAAATAAACGTCCCGCTTAAATTCGAACTTTCGCAGAACTATCCGAACCCGTTCAATCCGACAACGACGATTTCGTATTCAATTCCGACACCGTCTGTCATTGCGAGGAGTCCCGCCATGGCGGGAACGCAATCTATCGTAAATGTAGCGTTAACTGTTTACAACGCACTCGGACAAAAAGTCGCGACGCTTGTAAACAAGGCGCAAGCGGCGGGCAATTACACGGTTCAATTCGACGCGCGGGATTTGCCGAGCGGAATATATTTCTACACTTTGCGCGCGGGTGAATTCGTTGCTACGAAGAAAATGATTTTGATGAAGTAAGATTTCGATAGGACGCTGATTGAACCGATTGAGTATGATTAACACTGATAATTTCGG
>CAYZMW010000017.1:0-17874 GCA_964479645.1 uncultured Melioribacter sp.
TAAAATTAATGAAAAGTTTCGAAACGAAGGGATGAAATTGTCGGTTATAAATTGTAATGCCTTTTGGCAAAAGCGATGAATTTGGCGTTTAATGTTTTTTGCGTTCCTTGCGGACAAACGAAACGGAAAAATCTCTTGAAACGAACGCCTTCGATTTTAATTTTCGTGAGCAATCCGCTCTCTATTTCTTTTCTTACGGCGGCGCACGAAATAATAGCCATCGCTTCCGAATGATACAAATAAGATTTTATGCTTTCCGTGGAACCGAGATGCATTATTACATTCAAGTCGTTTATACTCAATCCGAAATTATCATTCAAAGTTTTCAAAATAACGTCGAGCGTTCCCGAACCTCTTTCGCGCAAAATCAGCGGTATTTTCACAAATTCGTCTATCGTTATTTTTTTATGTTCAGCAAGTTTGCTTTCCGAACTTACCACGGGAATTAAAATATCGCTTTTGAAAATATTGTATCGCAAATCCTTTCGCGTTTTATTTCCTTCCACGATACCCAAATCGATTTCGTTCGCGTAAAGAGCTTCTTCCACTTGCTTGCTGTTTCCGTTCATAAGCGAAATTTCTATCGCGGGATACGACTTATTGAATTTGGATAAAATTTCAGGTATCACCCATTGCGAAATCGTACTGCTTGCTCCGAGACGAAGTTTACCCGAAATTTTGCCGCGAAGTTCGCTTATCTCATATTCGAGTTCATCGTAAATTTGAAAAACTTTTTGGGCTTTTTCGAGCAAAATTTCACCCGCGCGTGTTAGAGAAATTCTACTTCCGCGCCTTTCGAAAAGTCTTATCGCAAGTTGAGTTTCAAGTTCCTTAATATGTTTCGTAATTGCGGGCTGCGAAATGTACAATTCTTCCGCCGCCTTTGTAAAACTTAATTTTTTCGCAACAGTATAAAAGACCTTCAGCCTAAAATCGAACATCGTTTAATTCGCTTCTCTTAATTTGGATAAGATTCCCACTCTGTTGCTTGCCACAAGAAAACCGAAAAGCCAAGCGAAACCCGAAATGGAAAGCATCATGGGATTATTGAGAATACTGAAAATCACTCCGAGAAAGATTAAACCCGCCGCTACCGAAAGTCGTAAGCCGGGGAAAAGTTTATTTAAATCGAATATGGTCAAACTCAAACTTGTTAATGCGAGCGCTTCGACCGCAAGCGATAAAAATCCGTTAATCGGGAAAATCGTAAAAACGGAGCTTGTAAGCATAAATATTCCGGCGAATGCAATCTTCGGTTGTTTTACGCCGTTGTAATAGCAAATTAATCCGAACGCGAGAATAAATTTTACGATAGCCCAATAAACGTTAAGCACTTCAAGCGGCACGCCGATATTTATCCACGGCGAAGCAACCACGAAAAGCGCATAAAACATGGCGAAAGTAAAGCCGAGCGAAAGAAGTTTAAAACATGTTTTGATTTTGTTAACGTTTATTTCTTTTGTCATATTGCCGTCTTTTGTTAATTGAAAAAATCGGCGCCGTCGTGAGACGACGCCCGAATAATGGTTTTACGGTTTTTGTGCCGTTTCCGTAAGTTCTTTTTCTATTGCATCGAGTTCTTCGAAACCGCCTTCGGCTTTTATTTTTTCCAACCGTGCAAGATACATACTTTCGGAATTCATTCCAAGAAGTTGAGAAGGAGTAACCCCGATATTTTTGGCTCCCTTCTTTACCGCCCAAATAAACGCCGCTAACCAAATCAGAATATAAATCAAGTAGATTACGATTTGAGCGGAATAACTATCGGGAGCCAAAATAGCGGGGAAGAAGGTTGTGCTTGTGTACGGGCTACTTCCCATAAGTCCGTCCCAATAATCGCGTGCCAATGTATAAGGCAAATATCCGACGTAGAAAAACGGCCAAATCAAGAGACCCGTGATGTAAAGAAGACCCGTTCTTCCGTAGTTGCGAAATTCGCAACCTATCATTAAAAATGTGCCGACACCGAGTAACAATCCGCCGAAAATATCCATGGAAAGCGAAGTCATTTCGCGAATTGCAATTCCCGTTTTATGAAAATGCAAGCCTGTATTTTGCGCGTATTGTTCCGCGAATTCTTTCGTCGCCCAATGGTGACCTTCCATTATGCCGAAGAAAGCGAACCCGATAAAAATAGCCAGCGCCGTAATTACCATATGCACGCTTAAACCGGCGAACGGTTGGTACGAGACGAAAACGGTTCTGATGGAAAAGGGCATTCTCAAAAAGTGAGCGCCTTTCTTTTCTCCTTTTTCCGCAATCATTCCGAGTTCGGGATTTATCAAACCGCACTCCGTTCCGAAACCTGTTTTCGCAACGGAAGCCCCGAGCAAAACGCCCACGATAATCAGCATGATAATGTTGGGAAGATTTTTAGCGGAAATCATAGATTTGTAAATTTTGGTTTTTTCGTAACTTGAAGCGAAACCCGCTTGAACTGCAAAGTCGTTACCGAAAAACGCATTGTAAGCGAACAAGACCGCGAGCAAAACCATGAACGCCGCCGCGGCTTTAAATGCGAAAGTTTTAGTTCCGTCGTTTACTGCGTCGTATGTTAATCCGTCAGCCCAACCGCGTTCTTTTGCTTGTTCCGCAAACCATTTCGTGTCTTGGCTTTTGAAATATTGCGACAAATTCAACTTGCGCAAAACCCAAAATGCGGCGAGCGCTCCGACGGAAGCGAAAAACATCACCACCCAACTTTTCACGTTCATTGCGGCGAATCCGCCGAGAAGATGGTGCAACGTACATCCGCCCGCCACGCGTGTTCCCCAAGCGAAGAAGAAAGCACCGAACGCCGTTGAAACGAGCATAGCCTTCGGATATTTCGTCCAACCGCGAAATTCGCCTTCGAGCCAAGCGAAAACGAGCGCGGAAATCAAAGCGCCGATAATCACCCATTGAATCGCCGGTTGATAATCGGCTTTTGTTGCAATTAAACTTCCGCCGAAAACGGTTGTTTCCGCGCCGGCAAGCATGCGCGCCATACCGCTTGTTACACCGATAAATTTGTGTTTTGCATGTCCGAGCGGAAGCCATACGTAGTTGATAACTTCGGCGAGTCCGGTCAAAACACCGGCCGTCCACCACGGCCATTGTTTTTTCAGCCAACCGAGACCGGCATAGCCGTCTTTAAAGGTTGTGGAGTTGCTCATAGTGGTTCTCCTATATTTTGATGTGAGAATAACGAAAAATTATAATTAAAAAATGTTGACAAAATTTAGCGAAGGGGCGGGAAAATGGGAAATTGCAAATTTTTATATTCAATAACCGTAAGTTATCGACGCTAACCTTTTCCGTTCAAGCGTCTTCGAAAATATCATGTTTCGTTGTTTCGTCAATATATTACGGCTAAGCGCGAAGCCGTCGTTTAACCGTAATCATGCTAAAATTTTATTTTACACTCTTTCAAGTCGAACTAATTATTTAAATTTAGATGTGAATAAATGGGATTGTTAAAATGAAAAAAAGCGTACTTCTGATAATCTTTTTTGCAAGTGTGAATTCGTTTTTCGCCAAAAGCGATTTCCCGACTTCGCGACCCGACGCGGACAAAGGCGCGACAATCGTTAACATCAGTCTTTACGTAATGGACATCGAAAGCATCGACAATAAAAAGCAAAGTTTCAATATCGATCTAATCGTGAGTTTTTCTTGGAAAGACGAACGCTTAAAAGGCGTCGAAGGGAACTTTCCGCTTTCGGACGTTTGGTATCCGAACGTTCAGTTATTCAATATGCGCGACGTCGAAACGCGTTTTCCCAAAATCGTGAAAATCAACAAAGACGGCACGGTGGAATACACGCAAAGATATTACGCGGTATTGAGAACGCGATTGGATTTCACGGAATTTCCTTTCGACGTGCAAAAACTTCCCGTGACGTTTGTGGCTTTCGGCGTTTCGCCCGACGAACTGAAATTCAATTTTCTCAAAGCCGGCGGGTCAAAGCGTTTTTCCATTTCCGATTGGGAAGTGGCACCTGCGGGGGTGAAAATATCCACCGTAAAAGCGAATGTTTTCGGCGACGACGCGCAGGAAGAAATCGTTCGTCCGCGCCTGGATTACGTTTTCACGGCAAGGCGTCACGTCCATTTTTATTTGTGGAAAGTTCTTGCGCCTATGCTTGTAATTCTTTTCCTATCCTGGGCGGTTTTTTGGATCGATCCTTCGCAAGTGGGCGCGCAAATCGGCGTTTCGGGAACTTCAATTCTTTCGTTAATTGCATTTTTGTATAAATTGGATAACATACTTCCGCCGGTCTCTTATCTTACGCGAATGGACCACTTTATTTATACGTCCTTGTTGCTTGTTTTTCTTGCGTATCTTGAAGCGCTAACAAGCACGTCGATTGCCTTGCGCGGCAAAAAAGAATTTGCGTTGAAACTTGATTTCGTTTTCAGAATCATTTATCCGATTTTGTTTTTAATTGTGTTTCTGATTTATTGGGTTTTCTAAATATGTGATTGAGAGAAGCGGAAGATGAAATTTTTTCTTAGCGTGATTTTTTTGATTTCCTTTTACGCGAATGTAAATTCGCAAGTGCTGATTTCATTGCTTCTCGGCGACGAACTGAACACGGGAAAAATAGAGTTCGGACTTGTCGGCGGCTATAATTTTTCGCAAATTCGCGGTTTCGAAAAGCCTGAAAATTTCGGCACATACAATCTTGGTTTTTATTTCGACATCAGAATTAACAAGCCTTGGTATTTTTACACGGGAGTTCTCGTCAAAAGCAATTTGGGAACCGCTAACTTAACAGCGAACGATTTGCACAAACTCGGTTTTGAAACAATTGAACAAAGCGGTTCTTACCTGCAAAGAACCAACACATTCCAAGTGCCTTTTGAAATTAAATACAGATTTGAAAACAACATTTTTGTTATGGGCGGCATTCAAACGGGTTTGCTTTACGACGCGTGGGTGGAATTTAACGACGAAACCGAAGAGAAAGAAACAATTGAAAAATTTTACAACGACGACATTTTTCACCGCCTTGATGCGGGTGTGATATTCGGTGCGGGATACAAATTGCCGCACGAAAAAGATAACGGCATGAGTTTTTTCGTGCAGTATTATTACGGATTTGTAAATCCTTACAAAACGCTCGACGGCACTGACGGATATTCCGCATTGTTTATCGAAGCGACAATTCCGATTGGAGCGGATTAAATTATTTTGAGGAAAATGAAAAAAATCGGTATGCGGTTTTTTGGCGCACTAATTTTATTAATGTTTGTTGCGCCCGAAAATTTTTTATCCCAAGATGCGACAGCGGCGAAACTGCTTGTCGATACGCTCGACAATAAAATCGACATAAGCGAATTTTTGCGCACGCGATACGGTTTCGCATTTATTCCGACAATAATTACCGAACCGGCTCTCGGCTACGGCGGAGGTGGCGGAATAATTTTCATACATCGCGACCCGACCGAAATAGAAGCGGGAAAGGGAAAATATCCAAGTCTTTCCGGCATCGGCGGATTTTACACCGAAAGCAAGTCGTGGGCAATCGGCGGCGGACATTTCGGCGTGTGGAAAGACGGCGACATTAGATACAGAGGGGGCGGAGGACTTGTCGATGCGAATCTCGATTACTACCGCGAACCGATTTTTCAAAACGGAATTGAACGTATCGGATTTAACATCAAAGCGTGGGGAATTATTCAGGAAATAATTTTTCGTCTCGGCAAAAGCAATTTTTTTGCAGGCGCAAGTTACGCATTTTCGAACGTTAAAGTAAGTTTCGATTTGTCGTCCGACTTTCCCGAAATTAATCCGCGCGATTACGAAAGCAACATCGGCGGACTTGGCGCTGTGCTTTATTTCGATTCGCGCGACAATATGTTTACGCCGAACCGCGGAGTTTACGCCGGATTGAAATCGATATTTTACGACGGATATTTCGGGAGCGACAGAAATTTCACGCGTTTATTTTTCCATTTGCTCGCTTACACGCCTTTGACGAAAAACCTTTACGGCGCAGGACGCATTGACGTCAAAACCGCATTTAACGACGTCCCGTTTTATTTGCGTCCGTTTATTTCATTGCGCGGCGTTCCCGCAATGCGTTATCAGGGCGAAACGACTTACCTCGCCGAGACCGAATTTCGCTGGGATTTTACGCGTCGTTGGAGCATCGTCGGATTTTGCGGATACGGCGAAGCAACACCAATAAGCGACGAAATGTTCGACAAACAATCGGCGTACAATATCGGTGCGGGTTTCCGTTATTTGATTGCGCGCCTTTACGGTGTTCGTATGGGAATTGACATTGCGCGCGGTCCCGAAGAATGGGCGTTCTACATTCAATTCGGGAGCGCTTGGTTCAGATATTAATTTATAGATTTTTTTCATTATTTTTGGACTTCAATTTTTACGGAGATGAAATGAAATTTAATAAAAGGACACATACTTGCGGCGAACTTTCGGCGAAAAACGCCGATGAAAAAGTTGTTTTAAATGGTTGGGTGAATTCGCGAAGAGATTTGGGAGGATTGATTTTCATTACGGTTCGCGACAGATACGGAATTACGCAAGTGGTTTTCGAACCGGCGGAAAATTCGGAGGTTTACGAAACCGCGAAAAAATTGCGCTCGGAATACGTCGTTTCGGTGGAAGGAAAAGTCAGATTGCGTCCCGATGGAATGGTAAATCCCGAAATGAAAACCGGCGAAATAGAAGTCGTAGCGGAAAGATTGATTATTCTTAACGAAGCGGAAACGCCCCCCTTCGTAATTTCGGATAAAATTGACGTAAGCGAAGAATTACGCTTGAAATATCGCTATCTCGATTTACGTCGTCGCGAAATGCAAGAAGCGCTTTTGCTGCGACACAAAACATATCAAATCGTTCGTCGCTTTTTCGACGAAAACGGTTTCGTGGAAGTGGAAACGCCCGTGCTGATGAAAAGCACTCCCGAAGGCGCGCGCGATTATCTCGTGCCGAGCCGTATTCACAAAGGGAAATTTTACGCTCTTCCGCAATCGCCGCAAACATACAAGCAATTGCTTATGGTTGCCGGTTTCGACAGATATTTTCAGATTACGAAATGTTTTCGCGACGAAGATTTGCGCGCGGACAGACAACCCGAATTTACGCAAATAGACGTGGAAATGTCTTTTGTCGATACCGAAGATGTTTTTGAAATGGTGGAAAATTTAATGAAGCGTCTCTTTAAGGAAATAAAGAATTACGATTTGAAAACGCCGCTTCCGCGACTTTCTTACGACGACGCGATGAACAAATACGGAAGCGACAAACCCGATTTGCGTTTCGGACTTGAAATTGTTCATTTGAACGAAGTCGTGAAAAATTCGGAATTCAAGGTTTTCGCTTCGTCTGCGGGCGGTGACGGAATTGTCGGCGCAATTACGGCGAAAAACGTGGCGTCGGATTTTTCGCGAAGCAAAATCGACGCGTTGACAAAATACGTGAAAGAACTCGGCGCTGGCGGCTTGATTTGGATGAAAGTCAATGCCGACGGCGTGCAATCGCCGATTGCGAAATTTTTATCGGACGAAGAAGTCCAAAACATCTTGAAAGAAACGCAAGCGGAAGAAAACGATTTGATTTTAATTATTGCAGGCGACAAAGCGAAAATGTTGCCCGTTCTCGGCGCTTTGCGTCTTGAAATCGCGCGTCAAACTAATCTGATTAAAAATGACGCCGCGCCTTCGTTGCTTTGGGTTACCGATTTCCCGCTTCTTGAATGGGACGATGAAACGCAAAGATATTACGCAATGCACCATCCTTTTACTTCGCCGCGTTCGGAAGATATTGATTTGCTCGAAACCGCGCCCGAAAAGGTTAAAGCGCGCGCGTACGATTTGGTTCTGAACGGAAACGAAATTGCCGGCGGAAGCATTAGAATTCACAATCGCGACGTGCAAGAAAAAATGTTCCGCGCTCTCGGAATTTCGAAAGAAGAAGCGGAAGAGAAATTCGGATTTTTGCTGAACGCCTTCAAATACGGCGCGCCGCCGCACGGCGGAATTGCTTTCGGTTTCGACAGACTCGTAATGCTTTTCGCCGAACGCGATTCAATTCGCGACGTAATCGCTTTTCCGAAAACGACAAGCGCGCTCTCGTTAATGGACAATTCGCCTTCGGAAGTAAGCGAAGAACAATTGAAAGAATTGCATATTCAAATTCGGGAAGATTAATTTTTTAATATCATTTTAGAACCGAAACCTAACGGTTCGCGTCAATTTAATTACGGAATAAAAAATTGAGAATTAGCGACGAACAAATAAACGAAATTCGCGAAAAGGCGGACATAGTTGATTTTATTAACGTTTACGTTCCGCTGAAAAAAACGGGCAAGAATTACAAGGGTTTGTGCCCGTTTCACGAAGAAAAAACGCCTTCGTTCGTTGTTAGTCCCGACAAGCAAATTTATCATTGTTTCGGTTGCGGCGCAGGCGGCAATATTTTCACCTTCGTGCGCCAATACAAAAACGTTTCGTTTATCGAAGCGGTTAAGGAAGTCGCCGAGTTTATCGGAATAAAACTTGAATTCGAAGAGAACGTAAGCGAAAAACTTGATAAGAACGAAAAGTATTACGCGATAAACAACTTCGCGCAAAAACATTTCGCAAAAATTTTGCAAGAGAGCGAACACGCAAAATCCGTCCGCGAATACTTGAAACAAAGGGATATTAAAACGCACACGCAAAAAACTTTCGGTTTGGGTTACGCTCTGCCCGCGCGCGACGCTTTTTTGAAAACGCTCGAACGCAATAAAATCAATCTTGACGACGTTACTACGCTCGGATTAATCGATAAAGACCAACAAGGACGCTACTACGATAAGTTTCGCGGAAGATTGATTTTCCCCATTCACACAACGAACGGACGAATTGCGGGTTTCGGCGGTCGCATTTTGCAAAGCGGCGCTCAAACGGCGAAATACATTAATTCGCCCGAATCGCCGATTTATTCAAAACGCAAAATTCTTTACGGACTTTATTTCGCGAAAGAGGAAATTCGTAGGCTCGGCAAAGCGATTCTCGTCGAAGGTTATATGGACGTGATTTCGCTTTATCAGAACGGAATTAAAAACGTTGTGGCGGCGTCCGGAACTTCGCTCACGGAAGAGCAAGCGCGGTTGCTTTCTCGTTACGCCAAAAGCGTTGTGGTGATTTTCGACGCCGACGAAGCGGGAGAACGCGCCGCGAAGAGAAGCATCGAAATTTTGCTCAAAGCGCATTTCGACGTACGATTGCTTACGCTTCCCGAAGGCGAAGACCCGGACTCTTACATAAAATCGCACACACCGGATGATTTCCGCGACCTTGTGAATTCCGCGAAAGATTTTTTGAGTTTTCAAGCGGCGCAATTCGAAAAACAAGGCAAACTTGCCGACCCGGTTTCCCGCACGGAAGCGATTCGCGAGTTGGTAAAATCGGTTGCGCTTGTTGAAGACGAACTTATGCGCGCTAATTATCTCTCGACGCTTTCGGCGAATTTCAACATCAAAGAAAAACTTCTCGAAGACGAATTGTTGAAGTTGTTAAACAAAGAAAAAACGCGAAAAAATTACGCCGAGCGAAAAACAAAAGAGCGCGCCGAAAGCGTTCGTAAGGTTGTTTCCGGAAGGGCAAATCTTCCGTTCGAAAAAACCGTAATAAAATTGCTTTTTTCGGGAAATATGGAAGTCGTCGGAGAAGTTTTCGACCATATTAATCCGGACGTTTTGCAAGAACCGAATCTTCGCGAAATAGCCGCAAAACTTTACGACGCTTATATGGACGATGTAATCGAACCGTCGTTGCTTTTCGATATGCTCGACGAAAATTTGCGCAACATCGCCGCAGAAATAGTGATGAGCAAAGAGCCTATCAGCGAAAAATGGGGCACAATCGACGAGGAACAATCGGAAGAAGGCTTGCTTAAACTCACTCGCGATTTTATTCGCGCGTTTCAATTGCAAAACATCGAAACGCAATTGGCGCAAATTTCGAAAGAACTCGAAGAAACCGAAGACGAAGCGGAAAAATTGAAACTTCTCGAAGAAATTCAAGAATTGCTTCAAGAAAAAAAGCAACTGACGAAACCCGACGACGTTCCGTTCTGAAAATTCGAAAACGAATAAATCTCTTTTCGGACATATTTATCTCGCGCTTCGATTATACGGGAAATTTATAACCGAGCGTGCCGAAAAGTTTCCCGATTATCCGACAGCCGACTTATTTCATCAAAATCATCTTTTTCGTAGCAACGAATTCACCCGCGCGCAAAGTATAGAAATATATTCCGCTCGGCAAATCGCTCGCGTCGAATTGAACCGTGTAATTGCCCGCCGCTTGCGCTTTGTTTACAAGCGTCGCGACTTTTTGTCCGAGTGCGTTGTAAACGGTTAACGCTACATTTACGATAGATTGTGTTCCCGCCATGGCGGGACTCCTCGCAATGACAGACGGTGTCGGAATTGAATACGAAATCGTCGTTGTCGGATTAAACGGGTTCGGGTAATTTTGTTTTAAAACAAAATCCGTCGGGAAATTTTCGACTTCTTCAATTGCATTCGGATTTATACCGAAACGCTCGAAAACTCTTCTTAAAAATTCCGCCCGCACTTTATCGTCCGCTATTTCTTCTATTCCGAATCCCGTATAAATCGTTTTGAAATTTTCATTTTCGTTTATCAAAGAGGCAATTTTATCGTTATCGTTCGCCAAAACAAAGAGCGGATTCGCAAAACCGTTCTTCGGAACAACGATTTCCGGTTGCGGTACGTAATTCCCTTCAAGCGCGAAAGTTAATCCGTCGGATACCGCGTTTCCGTTAATGCCGACAATTTCATTTTCGGCGCTTCGTTCCACGAATTGAGCATCAAGATAATTATCGCAAAAGTTTCGGGACGATTGATAATTCCCGCGCGTGCTTAAAATTCGCTGCCCGCTTGCAATTACCGAGCCGCCGTTATCGAGAAGATTTAGCAGAACTCTAATGTCGTTGTCCTCATACGCGGGCGAAATATCACCCGAAAGCAACCAAGCGGATTGAAACGCGGTTCGGTTGATTACATCGAGCCAATAGCGAGTATCTTCGCTTTCTACAACAGAAAAATCGAAGCCGAGTGTATCGCGGACAATCGGAATGATTTTTTCGTCAAGTGAATTTTTATCGCTCGTATTTATTATCAATACGTTCGGATTTTTCACGTATGCGATTTTATTATGCCGATAGCGATACGGAAAACTATCGGCGAGATTTCGTACGGATATCGCGGAAGTGAACAAAGACGTATGTATATCGGTTTCGAGAAAATCGGAAAAGAGCAATGTGTCGTGAGCGCCAAGCGTATATTCGAGCGTATCGAAAGGTGCGCCGTTATTGAATAAAGTGTAATTCCAAGCGTCGTAAAAGCGATTTGTCGAATACGTAATTTCAATCGGAATTTCCGCCGCCGAATAATTTACAATTTTATAATTCGATTCATAACTTCGTTCCGTTTGCACTTCGCTTTCGTTGGGCGCATCAGTTTCGATAATTACGGTGGGAATATCGGAGTTCGCTTGAAAAACTTCTTTCGTAGCGTCCGATTGTATCCACGCGACAACGGAAAGATTCTCCCGCCGCCAGTTATCGTTCAAGTCGGTCGCAAACGAAAAAGAGAGCGTTTGACCTTCCGAAATTGCGGAAAGAGCGATGCCCGCGGTATCGGGGAGCATTTTTCTCATAACATCGGGGAAATCGGTTTCGCCGTTGGCGCCCGGCGGTTCGTCGAAATGTACGTTGCGCTCGACAAGCGCCGCCCGCAATTTCATTTCGCGCTCGTTCAAATTTCCGTAAGCGGTCACGTTTACCGTAGCGTAAAGCGTGTCATCCGTTATTTCGGAAAAGACATCTATCCAAACGGGAGAAGTGCGCGACATTTTTTCCAACATTGTTCGCCAAAGCGCGCTTTCGCTTTCGGGAGCGCCGTAGTTATCGCCGTTGAAAAGAATTTGCGGCGTGTATAAAATATTGTAGTAAGCAACGCGATTGTCTATTTCCGCCGCGGCGTCGGAATACATCGGGTCGCGCGGGTCGGGGAAATTAGGATGATAACGAACAGAAATTACGCCGCCGTAATATTTAGAATAGAACTCCTGTAAAATTTCGTTCGAGTTCGCGCAAGTTCCGCAACCTGAATTCGTAAAAACTTCAAGTAAAACTATTCTCCGAACTTGCGCATTTATCAATAGCGAAAACATTAACAAAAAGATAAAAAACGACTTCCTCATAAGCCTTTCTTTCTCGGTTATTTTTACATTACCATTTTTTTATTCGCCAAAATAAAAATTATTTTCGATTTTCAATATGGCTACGTACCGCAAGTAAAATTTCCGAACCGAATTTATTGAACATCGTGCGAGTAAAACCTTTTACGCCGAGTAATTCGAATTCGTCGCGCGGTTTCGCTTTCACAATCGAGCGCAAAATTTCGTCGGAACAAATCATATAAAGAGGTTGATTGAATTTTTTCGCGGTCTCTTTTCGCACTTCGACAAGTTTATTGAAAAGGCGCAACTCTTCTTCGTAATTTCCGGCGGCGGTGTTTTCGTCACCGACTTTTTTCTTCGCCTTAATTGAGTTGTCAACGATTTTAATTTTATTTTTCGCAACAAGTTTTTCAAACGCTTCGTCAATTTCTATTATCGAAAAATCTTTGAGCGCTCCGTAATTCGGGAAGTTAGCGCCATTAACCTTTTTACTTTTCCCGAGCAACGCCTCGTAAAAATCGACGACTCGAATGTCTTCGGAAACGGAATTAGCCGCATCGAAAATCGCTTCCTCAAGGTAATTATCAAACGACGCATCTTTTTCCGACGTGCAATTATCACAAATTCCGCACGAATAGTTTTCGTTTTCCTCTCCGAAGTAATTCAAAATAAAGCGCATTCTGCATTCGTCCGTTTCGGCGTATCGTTTAATGAGACGCAATTTTTCGAGAGCGTGTTTTACGAGTTCCTCGTTTCTCTCGTTCTCGATTTGCAAATCTTCAGCGCGCACGCGTGTAGTTGTAAGCCTTACGGTCATAAATTCCTGCGGTTCGGAAAATTTTAAAATCCCCGCGATGTCAAGTTCGTGCAAGCGTTCTTTTACTTCATTTTGAGTAATGCCAAGATTATTGGCAAGAAACGCAAGCGAAACGGGAACGGGTTGTGAGAACGGCGCGCTTAAATATTTTCGGGCGAGTGCGATTAAGATTTCGGCGAATTCTTTCTTAGCAATTTTTTTAATATAAACTTTCAAATCGCGCGGATCGAGAAGATATTGAATTTTATATTCGCTTAAATTCGGGGAAGCAAGTTTAACGTAGCCCGAGGCTTCGAGCGCGCGCAAAGCATTTTCCAATTTCGCTTTCCCGATATTTTTCGTTTCGAAAAAGTTCAAAAAACTTTTATCTACCGCCACCGACTGTTCGTATAAATTTCCCATCGCAACGCGCAAATAATCGGCAACGCCAGCGTAAACTTTTTTTATTTCTTCCTCGTTCGGGTACGAATTTTCAATCAAATATTCGTGTACTGCAAAATCTCGTTTCGAATAAAAAAGAAAGACTTCCGAACGTTTTCCGTCGCGACCCGCTCGCCCGATTTCTTGATAATAATGTTCGAGAGACGCGGGAATATTGTAATGAACGATAGTGCGAATGTTCTCTTTGTCTATTCCCATTCCGAATGCGTTCGTTGCCGCAATTACTTCGAGACGCCCGGCAAGAAAATCATCTTGCACAAGTTTGCGCGTTTCCGACGAAAGTCCAGCGTGATAATGATTAACCGCAAATCCGCGCAGGCGAAGAAAATCGGCCACTTCCTCGGTTTCCTTTCTCGTTGAGCAATAAACTATTGCCGGCAATTTCTTTTCACGGAGTAAGTTCGCAAGTTTCGATTTTTTTTCCTTAACGCGTAAAACGTTCAGCGAAAGATTCGGACGAGCGAAACCGCGCACGAAAATTTTCGGATTTTCCATTCTCAATTGAAGCGCAATATCAGCGCGCACTTCCGGCGTTGCCGTTGCCGTAAACGCGGAAATCGTTTTGAATCCGAGTTCGGAGGCAAACTCGTAAATTTTTCTGTAACTCGGACGAAAATTGTGTCCCCACTCGCTTATGCAATGCGCTTCGTCCACAAATAAATATTTCCATTTGATTTCTCTCAGTCGGCGCAAAAACGCGGGCGACGAAATTTTTTCAGGCGAAAGATAAAGAAGTTTGATTTTCCCCTCGTAAACTTCGCGCAGAACCGTTTCGGCTTCGTGCAATTTTTGACTGCTGTTAATGTAGCCCGCAATTTTTTCGCGCAAGTTCAGTTTATCGACTTGGTCTTTCATCAATGAAATCATAGGCGAAATCACGATTGACGGATTTTCCTCAATAATTGCGGGCAGTTGGTAACACAACGATTTTCCGCCGCCAGTCGGCAGAATTGCGAGAGTCGGATAACCCGAAATTATCGCTTCGATTATTTCGCGTTGTCCATCACGAAATTTTTCGAAGCCGAATTTTTCGAACAATATTTTTTCGAGATTAATCAAAACGCTGCAAGAAAATAAATTCTTGAAAAATATTCATATCGTCGCTCGGCTTGAAAATATTGCGGTTCATAAATTTTCGGAATATGAAAGCAGTTCTTCGGCGCTTTTTAACGCGGTTTCCGTAATTGTTTCTCCGCCGATTAATTTCGCAATTTCGTGCGGAAATTCCTCTTGTTTCGTCTTTCTTATTTTGCTCACCGCGCGTTCGTTTTCCTTTTGTTTCTCAATCACGAACAAATTACGCGCAAAAGCGGCGATTTGCGGCAAATGCGTAATTGCGATAATTTGATGTGTTTCGGAAAGTCGGCGCATCGCTTCGCCCGTTTTTTGAGCAATGCGTCCGCTAATTCCGGTATCGATTTCATCGAAAATCAAAACGGGGATGGCATCTTTTTCCGCAAGCAAGGTTTTCAAGGCAAGCATCACACGTGAAATTTCGCCGCCGGAGGCGATTTTAACAAGCGGTTTTAATTCTTCACCCGCATTCGGCGAAATTAAAAATTCCACTTCGTCAATCCCGAATTTATTATAAGCGTAACGCTTTCCGTTTATCAAAACGTAATCGGGCGATGCGGTTTCTTGCACGGAAATTTTAACTTTGAACTTCGCGTCGTTCATCCCCAATGTTTTCAGCACTTTCTCGATTTTCGGTTCAAAGGCTTGCGCCGTAAGTTTTCGCTTTTGAGAAATTTGCGCCGCGATTTCTCCCGCTTCTTTTCGCAAAGAGGCAACTTCCTTTTCAAGTCGTTCTATTTCGAACGAAAAATTTTGCGCCAAATTCAGTTCGTTTGCAATTTCGTTTCTGAACTCAATTACGTTTTCGAGCGTGCCGCCGTACTTTTTCTTCAACAAATTCAATGCTCCGAGGCGCTCGCGTTTTTCTTCGAGCATTTCAGGATCGAGTTCGAGATTGTCTTTATAATTACGCGTAAACTCGGCTATTTCGGAAATCGCGGAAAGAATATTTATCGCATCCTCCGCGTGCGCACGAAAATTTTCGTCGTAACGCGCAAGTTCGCTCAGTTTGCGTTCCACGGCGGAAAGTTTATCGTACACGGCGTCTTCGCTTTCGTAAAGCGCCTCGTAAATCTCACGCGACGAATTAAAAAGATACTCGGCGTTTTCCAAAATTTTTAACTCGGCTTCGAGACGCGCGTCTTCTCCCGCCTCGGGCGCGACCTCATCGATTTCGCTCAATTTGAATTCGTAAAGTTCAAGTTTTTCGCGCAATTCCTTTTCGCGCTTTTTTAGCGCGTTTAGTTCCGCTTCCACGTTTTCCGCTTCGGTGATTACGTCTTTGAATTCCGCGAGCAAATCCGAGTAATCGCCGAGTTTGTCAAGAAACTCCACGTGCTTTTCCGCTTTCAAAAGAGATTGATGAGAATGTTGTCCGTGCATATCGACAAGCATTTCTCCGAGCGTTTTTATATCAAGAAGAGTGACCGGCGTGTCGTTTAGGAAAATTCGATTCGAGCCTTTTACGGAAATCTCGCGGCGCACAATAAGTTCGTCCTCGAAATCAATGTCGATTTTATCGAGATATTCTTTGATTTTTGGCAAATGCGAAATATCGAAAACTCCCTCGACAATCGATTTTTTCGCTCCGCCTCGAATAACTTCGGACGACGCGCGGTCGCCCACAAGCAAGCCGAGCGCTCCGATGAGAATGGATTTTCCCGCTCCGGTCTCGCCGAGTATAATGTTCAAGCCTTCGCCGAACTCAACGGAAATCTTTTCGATAAGCGCGTAATCTTTTATGTAAAGGGTTTTCAACATTCGCAAAATCCGTTAGAATTAAAAAATAAAATTACGTTAATGAAAATTTATTTGCAGGTAAAATTATTTCAGAAAATCGGAAATAAATCCTTGCTCGTCCAATATTTTTATAACGCTACGCAACAAACGGCTGTTCGCGAAATTTATTGTGTAAATTCGTTGCCTATTTTCAAGCGGACGAACGATATTTTTTTCTCTCATCGCTCTTATTGTTCTCGATTTTTGCACGGAACTTTTTATTCCGATTTTGCTTAATTCCTCCGCTTTTAACGACATTGAATCTTTTACTAAAAGGTATTTAATAATTTTATACTCCCTTTCATTAATGTTGTTTTGTTTAAGCGCATTATTTATCGCGGGAATAAGAATTTTGTTTCTTACAAAATCCACATTCGTTAAACTGTCAATTTTTACCATTTCGTTTTTTAATCCCGTAAGAAAATATTCCGCCCATTTTAATAACGAACGCTTATCCATTTTGTCAGCCAACTCCAACATCTCGTAATATTTTTGGCGGTCCGAATAAAACACCGCGGACGGATTAATTATGCGTCCCTCTTTTACTTTAAATCCTAATTTAATCAAAAGCGCGTATGTAAATAATCTCACAACTCGCCCGTTGCCGTTATCAAACGGGTGAATCCACGTCAGGCGATGGTGAGCAATCGCAACCATTAATAATTGATATTGTTCCTCGAATGACGCATTCACAAATTGAAGAAAGTTATCAAAATATTCGGGCAATAAAAGAGAATCGGGCGGTTTATGTTTTGATTTTGCAATTGAAACATTGATTTTACGCAATTTGCCCGGATATCTTGAACCTTCTCCTTTCGGTGGCGGCGAAAGATTTTTCGTTACGGTTTTATGCAACTCGGAAAAGAACATTTTTGTAAACGTAAAATTCTCATCAACATTTTCTTCAATAAATTCAATTGCTTTTTCCAAGTTGGCAATTTCGATTTCCGCTTCGTCTGCTTTTGTTTTGTTTTCGATAATTTTCTCTACGTATTCGGAAATTGTGGTTTTATTTCCTTCAATTCTCGATGAACCTAAATTTTCCAAGATGTGAAAAATATTTTTCAACTGAAAAAAGATGTGCGGCGGAACGTTTCCCCACGTTTTTTGCACACGCAATTTTTCCAGACTTAGAATAACGCCCGCAAGTTTGCTATCCCATTTCGGTGTCGGAATAATGATTTCGTTTCTTGTCATTATTTATCTCAGATTGTAATTATCACTTAACATATGGTGAATATAAAACATTGTATTATAATTTCTTACAAGAATAAGGAAAATTATCTTACTTATCAATATAAATTTTAGTTACTTAACTTTTAGGGTTAAAAATTCATCAAAATTTAAAAGAAAATTTTTTTCTTAATTTTTATTATTCCACTCGTTTTTTTAATTTATTTTAATTATTAATGATTTTACGGAAAACAAAATGAGAAAGAAAAAATTAGTTGTTCCGTTATTTTTTTTATTAACATTTTTTACGGCTTGCTCGCATATGCAATTACCGATTTTAAAAAATACCGAAAACAAATACGGTTTGAGTACGGAAGCGG
>CAYZMW010000018.1:0-7947 GCA_964479645.1 uncultured Melioribacter sp.
AATAAATAAGGATTTGAAATGACCGATATTCCGAAAAATTTCGAACCGAACAAAATCGAAGACAAATGGTATTCCTACTGGGAAGAAAACAAACTTTTTCATTCCGAACCCGACCCCGACAAAGAGCCTTACACGATTGTAATTCCCCCGCCGAACGTTACGGGTATGTTGCATCTCGGACATATTTTGAATAACACAATTCAAGATGTTTATATTCGCTATAAACGAATGAAAGGCTTTAATGCGTGCTGGGTGCCCGGCACCGACCACGCATCGATTGCGACGGAAGCGAAAGTAATTAAACATCTGAAAGCGCAAGGTATCGACAAGTATGAAATCGGGCGGGAGAAATTTTTGGAATATTGCTGGGAATGGACGCACAAGTACGGCGGAATTATTTTCAAGCAATTGCGAAAACTCGGCGTTAGTCTCGATTGGGACAGAACACGCTTCACGATGGACGACCATTACTACCGCAAGGTAATCGAAGCGTTCGTTAAACTTTACAAGGAAGGTTTGATTTATCGCGGTTACAGAATGGTAAATTGGGATCCCGCATCGAAATCCGCCATTTCCGACGAAGAAGTGATTTACAAGGAAGTAAAAGGTAAACTTTGGCATATAAAATATCCTGTAATCGGAACGGATGAATTTGTTGTTGTCGCGACTACGCGTCCCGAAACAATGCTCGGCGATACCGCGGTTGCCGTTCATCCCGAAGATGAACGCTACAAACATTTGGTCGGGAAGAAAGTTCGCTTGCCGATTGTGGAACGCGAAATCCCGATTATTGCGGACGAATACGTTGACCGTGAGTTCGGAACGGGCGTTGTGAAAATTACGCCCGCGCACGACCCGAACGACTACGAAATCGGGCACAGACACAATCTTGAGTTTATCAATATTTTCAATCCCGACGCAACGCTCAACGAAAACGCGCCGAAAGAATACCAAGGTTTGGACAGAGACGTCGCGCAAAAGAAAATCGTAAACGAATTGAAAGAAAAAGGTTTTCTTGTTAAGGAAGAAGATTACGTTCACAAAGTCGGATATTCCGACCGCGGCGGCGTTCCCATCGAACCGTATCTTTCGGAACAATGGTTCATGAAAATGGAAGAACTCGCAAAGCCCGCGCTCGAAGTCGTTAGAAAAGGCTTGATTAAATTCCACCCCGAACATTGGGTTAAAACTTACGAACATTGGATGACCAACATTAAGGATTGGTGCATTTCGCGACAACTTTGGTGGGGACATCGCATACCGGTTTGGTATCACAAGGAAACGGGCGAAATTTATTGCGAAACCGAACCGCCGAAAGACATTGAAAACTGGCGTCAGGAAGAAGATGTTCTCGACACGTGGGCTTCAAGTTGGCTTTGGGCGCAAGATGTTTTCACAACGGAAGAAGAACTTGCGTATTATTATCCGACGAATTTGCTCGTGACGGGTCCCGATATTATTTTCTTTTGGGTCGCGCGAATGATTATGGCGGGAATGCATTTCAGAACCGAAAGAAAATCGGACGAAGAAAAAATTCCTTTCCGCGACGTTTATTTCACAAGCATTATTCGCGACGCAAAAGGACGAAAAATGAGCAAGTCGCTCGGCAATTCGCCCGACCCGCTCGACGTAATTGAAGAATACGGCGCGGACGCTCTACGCTTTACGATAACTTACATTGCGCCGCTCGGACAAGACGTTTTGTTCAGCGTCGAAAAAACCGAAATAGGAAGAAACTTCGCGAACAAAATTTGGAACGCGGGTCGCTTTCTGCTTATGAACGCCGAAAATATTAAGGTTGACAAATCCTTGATTAACGAACATATTGATTTTACTGACGAATGGATTTATTCGAAATTTAACAAAGCGTTGAAGAAAACGGAAGATGCGCTCGATGCGTTCGATATTACCGGCGCGACGAAAATCATTTACTCGTTCGTTTGGAACGACTTCTGCGATTGGTACATCGAACTTTCGAAAAAGCGTCTTTATTCCGACGACGAAATCGAACAAAGCGCAACGCTTACTCGCGCGCTCGACTTGTTCGAAAAGATACTGAAATTAATTCATCCATTTATGCCGTTTATTTCAGAGGAACTTTGGCACGCAATCGAAAAACGGGAAGAAGGCGAAAGCATTTCCGTTGCGGATTATCCGCAATACGACGAAACGAAAATCAACGAAGAAGCGGAAGCGGAAATCGAATTTCTGCAATCGATTGCAACCGCAATTCGTAATATTCGCGGTGAACTGAACGTTCCGCCTTCAAAGAAAATCGACGTTTATCTCAAAAGCGAAAACGTTTCGCAAAAAATTTCGGATTATTTGAAATCGCTGATAAAAATCGAAAACATAAAAGTTGCGCCCGATTTGCAAAAACCGAAAGCGTCCGCATCGGCGGTCGTAAAAGGCGCTGAAATTTACGTGCCGCTCGAAGGCGTGATTGATTTGGACGCGGAACGCGAACGCATCGGCAAAGAGTTGGCGCGGCTTGAAAATGCGCTCGTCGGCGTGAACAAAAAACTTTCGAACGAAAAATTCGTAAACAATGCGCCGACGGAAGTGGTGGAAAAAGAACGCGCTAAAAAAGCGGATTGGGAAAACAAAATCGCGAAACTGAAAGAATTTTTAAACGAACTTTAAGGAAAAACATTAATGAACGAAGTGAAAACGAAAGCGGGATTTTGCGCGATAATCGGAAAACCGAACGTCGGGAAATCAACGTTGATGAATGTGATTATCGGAGAAAAACTTTCGATAACCACGCCGAAGCCGCAAACCACGCGCAAACGGGTGCTTGGAATTTACACGGACGAAACGACGCAAATTGTTTTTCTCGATACGCCCGGCGTTCTCGACCCCGCGTATTTATTGCAGGAAAGAATGCTCGAATACGTGCGAAATTCCGCAAAGGACGCGGACGTTCTGCTTTTTATCGTTGACGCTTCGAACCCGAACGCTTTTTCGGATTTTTTCGATAACGAACAAATCGCGGAATTGCTTTCGCTGAAACAACCGAAATTATTGGCTTTGAATAAAATCGATTTAACGGATGAGAATAACGTAAAGCGTTTGGCGGCTTTGTTCGAAGAGAAAAATGTTTTCGAAAAGGTCGTCCCGATTTCCGCAATCGGCGCGTTTAACGTTTCAACGTTGTTGCAAAGCATAATTGAATTTTTGCCCGAACATCCGAAATATTTCCCGGACGACCAATTGAGCGACGCGACGGAACGCTTTTTTGTTTCGGAAATTATTCGCGAAAAAATTTTCGAAATCTACAAGGACGAAGTCCCTTACAGCACGGAAGTTGAAATAGAAGAATTCAAAGAACGCGAAGGACGAAAAGATTACATCCGCGCTTCGATAATCGTGGAGCGTGAAACGCAGAAGCCTATTATTATCGGAGCGAAAGGCGCAATGATAAAAAAACTCGGACAGCGCGCGCGCGAAGAAATCGAAGCGTTTCTCGAACGTCCCGTTTTTCTCGAACTGCGCGTAAAAGTTCGTCCCAAATGGCGTTCCAATCCGAATATGTTGCGCCGTTTCGGTTACACGCCCGACGAATAAAAGGTTTGCGTCGTGAGAAAATTTGAAATTCCGCAATATTTCAAAAGCGATTTAATTTCCGAAATCAAAAGGTTTAGAACGGAGCGGGATAAATACAAAAAGGATTTTTCGCCGACGGTTGTTGATTTCGGAAAAGTGAAATTTTACCTCGCGCGTCATTTCGGTTTTTGCTTCGGAGTTCAAAACGCAATAGAAATAGCTTACAAAGCGCTTTACGAAAATCCGGGCAAGCGCATTTTTCTTTTAAGCGAAATGATTCACAATCCCGACGTAAACAACGACCTTCGCGAACAAGGCATTGATTTTATTCAGGACACGCTCGGCAATCAACTTATCGATTGGAATGAAATTACAAGCGACGACATCGTGATTATTCCCGCTTTCGGCACGACGCGCGAAACAATGCAACTTCTCGAGAAAAAAGGTTTGCTCTACAAAACTTACAACACGACTTGCCCTTTTGTGGAACGCGTTTGGAACAAGTCCGCTTACATCGGTCAAAAGGGTTACACGATTATCATTCACGGAAAACATTTACACGAAGAGACCCGCGCGACTTTTTCGCAAGTCAGAAGACACGCGCCCGCATTAATTATTCGAAATATTAAGGAGGCGCGTTTTGTCGCCGATTTTATTGAGGGAAAAGTTTCAGCCGAAAGATTACTCGATTATTTTAAGGGGAAATACACCGAAGGATTTTCACCCGAAAATGATTTGCAAAAAGTGGGCGTTGTCAATCAAACGACGATGCTCGCCGAAGAAACCGCGGAAATTTCCGAACTTTTGAAAGAGACGTTAGCAAGGAAATACGGCGAAGAAAATATTTCGCAACATTTCGCTGACACTCACGACACACTCTGCTACGCGACGAACGACAATCAAAACGCCACAAAAAAACTGCTTGAGACCGACGCCGATATTGCCGTCGTAGTAGGCGGTTACAATAGTTCAAACACTTCGCATCTTTACGAATTGCTCGCTCAAAAGTTCAAAACCTTTTTCATCAAAAACGTTGATGAAATTATCGATAAAGAACAAATAAGACATCTTGACACCAAATCGAAAGAAACAATAATCACGCGAAATTACTTGCCTCAAAAAGAGCCGATTAGAATAGCGTTAACATCGGGTGCGTCTTGTCCCGATTCCGAAGTGGAAAGCGTTATTCAAAGGCTCGCTTCTTTTTTTTCGCACGAGTCAAATACAAAAACGAAGTACGATATTTACGCTCATTAGCCGCGTTAACGAACGTCCGAACAATTAAAAGTAATAAAAAATCCCGAAAGCTCAACGCCTTCGGGATTTCGGCTCGCCCAAAATTTATCGAATTAATTAATCGCCGAACGTATAGGTGACACCGACGCCGACGTTAATTGCTCCGTAATCGTAGTCGCGCTCTCTTGAGGTCTTTACAAATGAATTGTATGTTGTCGTTACCGTAGTTTCCGTATCGCTGCCGTGCGTAACACCGTGGTATTCGACAAAAAAGTTCATTCCGAAACGCTCGTGAGTCCGCCATTGTACTCTCGCGCCCGGCGCATAACTGAAGCCCCAATATACGTTCACGTTCTTTCTGTAATTATACGTGATTCCGTCTTTGTAAAAAATTACCGATTCAAGCGGAGTTGTAAAAACATTAAAGCCAAGAAAAACGTAAGGCTCAACTTCAACATTTTCACTTACGGCGAGTAAATATGAAATTCCCGCTTGAAAATTCGATTCGATGTGAAAATAAGCCTTCCGTGTGTCGTAATTTCCGTCCTTTATTCCGAGACGAAATTTTAATGCGTCGTTATAAGCATCGGCGTCTTTCTCATATTCGACATAATTAAAACGTCCTCCGATGCCCAGATGTCCGTCGAGCGCTTCGTATGTCATAAATTCCAAACCGGCGCCTATGCCGTATTGAATATACACCGCATCGGGATTTGTTAAATCCGAACTTGTTAAATCGCCCATAATATTACTCGAATAAAAAGTAAGGCTCGCTTTATAAGTTTGTGCGTTTATCCCGATGACAAAAAATAAAATCATTACGAAAAAAAATGTTTTTTTCATCTCATTCTCCACGACTTTTATTTATCCTTTTCCTCTTTCGCCGTTTTTTCGAGCAAGGGTAATTCGGAACCGATTTTTAAATCGATTAACGTGTTTATTTGATGCTCGAGTTGAATTAATTTTGCGGCTTTCGCAGCGCCCGTGATTTTTTTAACATCGTTGTACAAATCCTTTTCAAGTTCCAATTTCTTTTCATGAAAATCGAAAGCGTTTTTTATCAGCTCGTCGGCTTTTTCGTCATTCATATTGTCAAAATTCTTCGCGAAGCTTTTAATATTTTCAAGACGTTCGTCGCCAAGTTTTTCAAGTTTCAATTCGTATTCTCTGTAAACCGGCCAAAATTCTTTTGACTCTTGTTCCGTGAAATGCATCACTTCGGAAATTAACGCCGTTTTTTCCATTTTCAAATCGGAACGTAACAATTGCACGTAATCGTCGATATTTTGTGCGTATGTGGAAGTTAATCCGATTAAAACCAATGCAAGAAAAAGTTTTTTCATTTTGCTCTCCTATTTTTTATTTATAAAATTCTCGGAAATAAGATAAGATATATTTTTAAAAATAAAAATTTAATCTTATTTAGCCGATTCATGTATTAAAGAACTTCTTTTAGCGTTTCATAATGCGCTTCCGCCGTTTTTTCAAGCAACTCGTCGGAGTGGGCGGTTGAAATAAACATCGCCTCGAACTGCGACGGCGCAAGGTAAACGCCGCGACGCAACATTCCGTGAAAATATTTCGCGTAAAGTTCAGTATCCGATTTCACCGCGCTTTCGAAATCGGTTACGGGCTCTTCGGTAAAGAACATGCAACTCATCGAGCCGACGCGGTTCATTACGAATTTTTTCCCGAGTTTCGCCAAATTTTCCGAAAACGCTTTTTCAATAAATTGAGCCTTCCGTTCGAGTTCGTCGTAAATTTGCGGATTATTTTTTATGTACGTCAAAGCCGCAACTCCCGCCGCCATTGCAAGCGGATTTCCGCTTAACGTTCCGGCTTGATAAACAGGACCAACCGGCGCAAGCGTGTCCATAATTTCTTTTTTCCCGCCGAACGCGCCCACGGGCAAGCCGCCGCCGATAATTTTCCCGAATGTAACCAAGTCAGCGTTGATACCGTAAACTTCTTGCGCCCCGCCTTTTGCAACGCGAAAACCGCTCATCACTTCGTCGAAAATGAGAACGATTTTCTCCTCGTTGCAAAGGTTGCGCAACGCTTGCAAGAATTCTTTATCCGCAGGCACAACGCCCATATTTCCCGCAACGGGTTCAATGATTATCGCGGCAATTTCGTCTTTGTTTTTCTCAACAAGTTCGTAAACCGAATTGATGTCGTTGTAACGCGCCACAAGCGTATCTTTTGCATTACCTTCGGTAACTCCCGGACTATTGGGAACGCCGAGCGTTAACGCGCCCGAGCCGGCTTTAATCAAAAAATAGTCGGCGTGTCCGTGATAACAGCCTTCGAACTTGATGAACTTATTTCTTCCCGTATAACCGCGCGCAAGACGAATTGCGCTCATCGTGGCTTCCGTTCCGCTATTGACCATGCGAACTTTTTCCACCGACGGAACAAGCTCGGTTACAAGTTTCGCCATTTTTATCTCGGTCTCCGTCGGAGCGCCGAAACTTGTTCCTTTTTTCAGTGCGTCTTGCAATGCATCAACAATAAATTGCGGATTGTGTCCGAAAAGATGCGGTCCCCAACTACCGATGTAATCAATAAATTCGTTGCCGTCGGCATCGAACATTTTCGCGCCTTCGCCTCGCTCGATAAAAAGCGGCGTTCCTTTTACCGATTTGAAAGCGCGAACGGGCGAATTAACTCCGCCGGGAATATATTTTTGCGCTTCTTCGAAAAGCGCGGAACTTTTATCGTAATTCATTATAATTCTCCTTTGTCAATTAATTTCGCAACGTCTTTCGCAAAGTAAGTTAAAATCATATCCGCGCCGGCGCGCTTAATTCCGATAAGCGACTCAACCATCACGCGCTTTTCGTCAATCCAATCGAGACGTCCGGCCGCTTTTATCATTGAATATTCGCCGCTTACTTGATATGCCGCAAGCGGAATGTTGAAATTCTCTTTCACGCGTCTGATAACGTCAAGATACGGACCGGCGGGCTTAACCATAATAATATCGGCGCCTTCCTCGATATCCGATTTAGCTTCGCGCAAAGCCTCGTCGGTATTTGCAATATCCATTTGGTGCGAACGTCTGTCTCCGAAAGCGGGAGCGGATTCCGCGGCATCGCGGAACGGTCCGTAGTAACCGGAAGCGTATTTAACCGAGTAAGACATAATCGGCGTTTTCACGTAACC
>CAYZMW010000019.1:0-12162 GCA_964479645.1 uncultured Melioribacter sp.
CGGTTGTTATTCCGCGAGCGTTATCCATAAAGAGTTCAAGCACGGGGCGCTGTTCGGAACCGCGCCAAACGAAATCAATTAAGAAGAAACCTTTTTCTTCCAAAATCTCTTTCGCTTTGTTTTCTATTTTTTCTTTTTTATTCATCTCAACCTTATTAAAACAAAAACGCCCCATTTGGGGCGAATTTTCAAGAAAAGAAATATAAACATTTTCAAGTTCTGTTTCAAGTTTTATTAATTCATTTCCCAATCGTGCGAACATAACATTTCATCTCTTCCACTTCCCAATTCTCATTTATCTACAAGCCGTGGACTTCGGTTTCGGGGAATTTTTCTTTAAGCAACAAAACGGATTTTTTAATCTGATTGATTTGTTCATCTTCGGAAGCCGGATTTCCCGCGCAATCGTGATGACCCGTAACCGCAATTATTTTCGAGCCGTGTTTTCGAACGGAAATTTCAACGCGTCTTAAAACCGATAAAACCAAATCTGTCGGTGAATTTTCAGCAAGTATTTTATTCGGACCCGGTTCGGTAATCGAATCGACGTATTCAGCACCGAAACGTTCGCGCATATAATTTATTACGGGAAGTTGGACGCGTCCGTCCATACAATTCACTATCGTGCAAAAGTTCACAGAACCTTTTCTATTCATTCCACGGCGGCGTTAAATTCAATTTTTCAAGTTTACGCTCAAACTCAATTCTTTCAAGACTTTTAACAAGTTTGTCATCTTTTTTTCTTAACCATCCTGCGGTTTCGGCAAGAGTTAAAGCGGCAACGGGATTATCTGAAATCATATTTTTCAAAATTTCCATTTCAAGCGCGGAAAATTCGGTTGTGTTCAATTGAAAATCTGTGAACGCTTCCCAAGTAAGCGGCACCCACTTGCTAACGATTTCATTCCCGATAATTTGCGCGTATTGGCGAATTTCGTACTGCGCGTGCGAGTCCATTCTCAAACGCAAAAAGTGTAAAAGATTGTGCAAATCGATTTTCCAATACGCTTCGGTGTAAGTGGAAAGCGGCAAATCTTTTCGCGCTTGTTCGCGCGCAACTCCCAAATCAACGCGCTTCTGATAAATTTCGCGCACAATTCTGTGCATCTCTTTTTCTTGCTTGCTCAATTCCTTCCCTAAATTTTCGGGAAGAAAACCTTCGCTACCTTGTTTATTATCCGAAGATTGTTTGCGCCACATATCGGGCGCGGTTTCGTAGGCGGAATCTATCGCGATGGAATACCGCGTGGAATATTCGTTAACGTTTGCGGTTCTGTGCCTAATCCATTGCCGCCAAGCGTCCATCGGCACTCTCACGTGAAATTTTATTTCGCACATTTCAAAGGGCGTCGTGTGCTTGTGGCGCATTAAGTAACGTATCAAACCTCTGTCTTGACGCACTTGTTTCGTGCCTTTTCCGTAAGAAACCCGCGCGGCTTGCACAATCGATTGGTCGCTACCCATGTAATCAATAACGCGAATAAAACCGTCGTCCAATACCTTGAACGGCTTGCCGAGAATTTCGTCAAGCGCTTGCACTCTTACGGGCTCTAAATTTTCAAATTCCTGTTCCATTTATTTTTCCTCCAAAATTAATTCGCCGAGCAACTCCGCCGCTTTTCTCAAACCGTGTTTCGGATTTTCAACGGATTGCTTTTCGTTATCGTAAAATTTCACGGTTTCAATTATCGTAAAATTTTCCGCACTTTCCAATTCGCTTTTGCCGACAATAAAAAACACGGAAACTTTCCGCGCGGAAAAATAATCGTAAACCACTTTCGGCGCTTTGCCGTAAAGAGTTTGTTCGTCCAATTTCCCTTCGCCGGTAACGACGTGCGAAACGTGTTCGATTTCCTTCAAGAAATAATTTTCGATGAATTTTTTCGCGGGAATAATTTTCGCATTGAAAAAATAATGCAGGCCGAACGCAAGTCCGCCGCCAGCGCCGTAGTATTTCCCTTCGCCCGAAATTCTTAATCGTTTTAGAGTATTCACGAAACCTTGTTCTAAAATTTTTTTATCGGTTTCATTCGCGCCTTTTTGTGCGGCGTAAATTTCGACGGAACCGTTTTGTCCCGTCAAAGGATTTTCCACATCGGCTACAACTTCAAGTTCAAAATTCAAGTCGAAATCTTTTTTGTCGAAAGTTATTCTGTCGGCGTTCATGAAAAATCGCGGCAAAACGGGAAGCGCCCTTGAACAGCGACTCAAACGCAATCCGAAAACGGAAGCGGCTCCCAAGCCGGCGTCGTGCGTCGCCGTTCCGCCAAGTCCGACGATAACCCGCTTTATTTCTCTTTCCTTTCGTTCGTTGATTTCATTAAGCGCGCGCAAAATTTCTCCGAGTCCGCGCGACGAAAGGAAAAGCGGATTACGATTTTCACGCGGGACTTTTTTCAAGCCCAGCACTTCTGCGGATTCCACAAATGCGGTGTTAGTTTTTCTATCGTAAGCAATTGGAACGTCGAAAAAAATATCGTTTCCGTACGGGGCGGAAACTTCGATGTTGAACGATTCGACTTCAAGCGCTTTTTCAAGCGTCGAAACAAAACCGTCGCCGCCGTCCGAAATCGGACGTTCGATTATCTCAAACTTGTCACCCGCTTTCGCTTGTAGCGTTTCACCGATTACCTCCGCGACTTTACCGGCGGAAAACGAACCTTTGAATTCCGTAGGCGCAATCAAAATCGTTTTACGCATTTTCACTTGCGGTTAATTTGTCAAAGACTTCAATCAACGCTTTTTTGGTTCTCAGCAATTCTTGCGAAATCACTTTTACTTCGCCGAGAACGGGCATGAAATTCGTGTCGCCGCTCCAACGCGGAACGATGTGAAAGTGCATGTGTTGGTCAATACCCGCGCCGGCGGCTCTTCCCAAATTAGCGCCCACGTTAAAGCCGTGCGGCGACGATACTTCGCGCAACGCGCGTATCGCAAGGTCAATTAAATCGGCTACTTCGTAGCGTTCTTCTTTCGTTAAATCGGAATAATCGGACAAGTGTCTTCGCGGAACAACCATCAAATGCCCGTTATTGTACGGATACAAATTCATCACGATAAACGCCGTTTTGCCTTCGAAGACTTTCAGACTGCGTTCGTCGTTTATGTCCTCTTTCTGCGCGGCGCAAAAGACGCATTTTTCGTCTTCCTTTTTATCCTTAAAAGATTCGATGTAAACCGAACGCCACGGCGACCACATTTTTTCCATTTACAACACCTTTGAATTTTTATTTCACAAAGATATTGTTTTTACCCGAACTTTGCTCTCAATAAACTTTGCCTAATCAAGTTATTCAAGAGCCGACGAAAACGTTGGAACGACAAGATGCAAATAGCAACCATCCACTTACTTTTTTCTTAGATGCAAAAACACCGAAAAATATTTCCTATGTTAAAACCGATTAAAACAATTACATTTCGATATAAAAAAATCAAGAATTAAATGTCAAAACTCTATGTTACGGCAACGCCGATTGGAAATTACGGCGACATTACTTTGCGCGCGGTCGAAATTCTGCGCGAAGTCGATTTCGTTATTTGCGAAGAATTCAAGGAAGCGCGCAGACTTTTCGCACGACTTGGTTTCAGTCCGAAAGAACTTGTTTCGCTTAACGAACACAACGAAAAAGAAAACGCTCCCGAATATATTTCGGCAATGAAAAAAGGGAAAAACGCCGCGCTGATTTCCGACGGCGGCACGCCCGTTTTTTCCGACCCCGGCAATTATTTGATTAACCTCGCCTACCGAAACGGGATTGACGTAGTTCCTTTACCCGGTGCAAATTCCGTAATTGCCGCGCTCTCGGTTTCCGGCTTCAATTTGAATTCATTTTACTTTGCGGGTTGGCTACCTACAAAAAAAGATGCGCGAAAAAAACGTTTGCAAGAAATTTCATCAATTAAGGAATTGATAATTTTAATGGAAACACCTTACCGTTTGCGCAAACTCGTTTCGGAATGCGCACGAACATTCGGCGGGAAACGACAAGCGGTTCTTGCTTACAATTTAACTTTGCCCGATGAAAAAATTTTCCGCGACAACTTACAACGAATCGCAAAACTATCCGAAGAAAAAAAACTGAAAGGGGAATTCGTATTAATAATCGACAATAAAAAATGAAATTCAGAACCGAAATCGAAATAGAGCCTTACGACGCAAAAATAATGCACAATGAAAAAATCGCGACTTTCGGTTCGTGCTTTGCGGAAAATATAGCCGAAAAATTCGATTATTATAAATTCGACATTTTGAAAAATCCGTTCGGCGTTCTTTACAATCCCGCGTCTATCGCAAATTCGCTTTCACTCGTTTTTAATAAGAAAAAATTTACGCGCGACGACCTAATTTTTCATCAAGGGGAATTTCACAGTTTTTACCATCACAGCGATTTTTCACATCACGATGTCGATACTTGTCTCACCCGTATAAACAAGGGACTTGAAAGGGCGGAGGCTTTTCTTCGTCAAGCGAATTGGACGTTTCTGACATTAGGAACGGCTTACGTTTACAAACACAAAGAGCGCGATATTATCGTTTCAAACTGTCATAAAATTCCTCAAAATCAATTCGAACGTTTTCGTTTAAACGTTTCGGAAACGAAAAAAGAAATCGTTCGCAGCGTGAAATATCTGAAATTATTAAACGAAAATATTCGCATCGTTTTAACCGTAAGTCCCGTAAGGCATTGGAAAGACGGTGCGATTGAAAATCAAAGAAGCAAAGCGACGCTTTTATTAGCCGTGGAAGAAGTCTTGCGCGAATGCGGCGACGTTTACTACTTTCCTTCTTACGAATTGATAACGGACGACTTACGCGATTACCGTTTTTATGAAACGGATTTATTGCATCCGAACGCCGTGGCGACGGCTTACATTTGGGAAAAACTTTCGGTCGCTTTTTTCGACGACGAAACACGGCGACTTCTTGCAAGAATAGAGAAAATCGTGCGCGGACTAAATCATCGCCCGCGAAATCCGAATTCTCCGAAACACAAAGAATTTACGGAAAAATTAAAATCTCAAATCGAAACTCTCGTCAAGGAATTTCCGTATTTGGAACAACGCTTTCGGTGAAAGATGAAAATAAAAAAGCCGTCCCGAAATTCGAGACGGCTTCAAGAAAGATTTATTTTTCGGAAAACGAATTAATTCACTTCCCAAATATTTCCTTCGTTTAGCAAATCCTCCAAAGTCCCTTTCCCTTTCTTGGCGGTAACTTCTTCGATTTGTTTGTAAACGCCGTCGCCGTAAGTCGGTTTTTCAATTCTTCTGAAAATACCGATTGGCGTCGGCAAATCGGGATGGTCGGTCATGTGCGCGAGAATAAACGCAAGAATTCCGCTCTCGTCCGTTTCGTCATGCACGAGCAAATCGTCAACGGAATATTTGCCGTCGTTAAGATTTACAACTTTCGGTTCCGAACCGTCGAGAATAATTCCCTTATCGTGTTCTTTACCGAAAATCATCGGTTTTCCGTGTTCGAGAACAAGCACATGTTCTTCTTTCTGTCCCTTTTTCGTAAGATGATCGAACGCTCCGTCGTTGAAGATAACGCAATTTTGAAAGACTTCCATAAACGCGGTGCCTTTGTGTTTTGCCGCCGCTTCCAAAATCATTTGCAAATGTTTGGGGTCGCGGTCAAGCGTGCGCGCAACGAACGTGGCGTTCGAGCCGAGCGCCAACGAAAGCGGATTGAAAGGATAATCCACAGTGCCGTACGGAGAAGTTTTGGTTATTTTACCTTGCTCCGAAGTCGGCGAATATTGCCCTTTCGTAAGTCCGTAAATTTTATTGTTGAACAGGACGATTTTCAGGTCCATATTTTTACGGCAAGCATGAATAAAATGATTCCCTCCGATACTCATCAAATCGCCGTCGCCTGTTGCAACCCAAACGGGATGATCGGGCTGAACGAGTTTAACGCCCGTGGCGATTGCGGGAGCGCGTCCGTGAATCGAGTGGAAACCGTATGTCGCCATGTAGTAAGGGAAACGACTTGAACATCCGATGCCGGAAATCCAAATCGGTTCATGCAAAGCGTAGCCGATATTGGCGAAAACTCTTTGCACTTGTGCAAGTATCGAATAATCGCCGCAACCCGGACACCAACGAACGTCAAGCCCGGACGAGAAATCTTTCGCGGTTAATTTTTTCACTTCTATTTTAGTATCAGTCATTTTCGCCTCCGAGAATTTCAATTATCTTATTCTCAATTTCAGAAGATCTGAAAGGTAAGCCTCTTACTCTGTTATATTGCATTACGTCAATCAGAAATTCGCTTCTAATTACTCTTGCCAATTGTCCGTGATTTATTTCGGGGACAAGAATTTTCTTATATTTTCTCAGAACTTCTTCCGTATTCGCAGGCATCGGGTTCAAATATTTGAAATGAGCCTGAGCGACTTTGTAGCCTTTTTGGCGTGCATGCGCAACGGCATCGGTAATCGAGCCGTAAGTTCCGCCCCAACCGACTACGAGAAGTTCGGCATCTTCGTCGCCCGTTACTTCCAAGTCGGGAATAAATTTCTGAATTTTTTTGATTTTTTCCGCTCTTATGCGGCACATTTCGTCGTGATTATCGGGGTCGTAACTCACGTTACCCGTAATGTTTTCTTTTTCGAGACCGCCGATTCTGTGTTCGAAACCGGGCGTACCGGCCGGCGCCCACGGACGCACGAGATTTTCGTCGCGAGCGTAAGGTTGAAACGTTTCCGGATCATCGGCGTATTTTACGTCTATTTTTTCGAGTTCGTCGGGATTGGGAATACGCCACGGTTCGGAACCGTTTGCAATATAACCGTCCGTAAGTAGGATTACAGGCGTCATATGCTTAAGAGCAATTCTTGAGGCTTCGATAGCCATGTAAAAACAATCGCTTGGAGTGCTTGCGGCGATAACACAAACGGGCGCTTCGCCGTTTCTTCCGTAAATTGCCTGCAACAAATCGGCTTGTTCCGTTTTGGTCGGAAGTCCGGTACTTGGACCGCCGCGCTGAACATTAACAATAACAAGGGGAAGTTCCGTCATTACAGCCAAACCTATCGCTTCGGTTTTAAGCGCAAGTCCGGGACCGCTTGTCGTGGTAATTGCAAGCGAACCGCCGAAAGACGCGCCGATTGCGGAAGTAATTCCCGCGATTTCGTCTTCAGCCTGAAACGTAATAACGCCGTAATTCTTGTATTTGCTCAAATACTGCAAAATTTCCGAAGCGGGAGTAATCGGATAAGAACCCAAAAACAAAGGCAAATCGCTGAGCAACGAAGCCGCAACAAATCCGACCGCCGTCGCTTCGTTTCCCGAAATATTACGATAACGTCCGGGCGCCAATTTTGCGGGAGCCACTTTGTATCTTGTCGTAAAAATTTCGGTGGTATCGCCGTAATAATAACCCGCTTTGAGAGCCTTAACGTTAGCGTCAATCAGTTCGGGTTTCTTTGCGAATTTTTGGTTTACCCATTCGATTGTCGGTTCGAGTGGACGGTTAAACAACCAGTACATTAAACCGAGCGCGAAAAAGTTTTTGCTTCGTTGAATATCCTTTACGCTCAAGCCTGTATCTTTCAATGCGTTCTGCGTAAGTGTCGTAATCGGCACTTTATAGACTTTGAAATCTTTCAGTTTGTCGTTTTCGAGCGGATTTCCTTCGCAATGCGCGAGTTTCAAACCTTTTGCATCGAACGCGTCGGTATTAACCACAATTATTGCGCCGCGTTTAAGGTTCGGTAAATTTTTCTTCAATGCGGCGGGGTTCATCGCGACAAGCACGTCGGGAGAATCGCCGGGAGTGTGAATATCTTTCGAACTAAAATGAAGCTGAAAACCGCTTACGCCGTATATTGTGCCGGCGGGGGCGCGAATTTCAGCCGGATAATCCGGAAGCGTGTTTAGGTCGTTTCCGACCAATGCAGTCGTATTACTGAACTGCGAACCGGTCAGCTGCATACCGTCGCCGGAATCTCCGGCAAACATCACGGTAACTTCACTGATCTCTTCAATTTTCTTTCCGTTTACTTCCTCAGACATTTTTCATTTCTCATCAGCTTGTTTTACATTATTTATTTAAATGGAATTAAGAAAAATAAATAAGATATTTTTCTCTTTCAATCTTAATTAATCGATTTTCTTCAATATCTCCGCGAATTCTTCGGGCGGAACAAAACCCGTTAACCTTTCGACCTCTTTTCCTTCGGAATTGAAAAATATGATTGTCGGCATTCCCACGATATTGAATTTTTTACGAATTTTTTCCGTTTCGTCCGACGCGGATTTCGTCATGTCCACTTTCAGAGCGACAAAATCTTTCATCAAATCGATAACCTTTTTATCGGCGAAAGTTATTCCGTCCAATTCCTTACACGGGATACACCAATCCGCGTAAAAATCAATCACGATTTTTCGGTGATTATTCAACGCCGTTTCGTAGGCTTCGTTCGTAAAATGTTCCCATTCGGGAGCGTTCTTTTCGGAAGGAATTAACATCCAAACGGAAACACCGAGAGCCGCAATCGCAAAAACGGTTTTAAAAATTCTGTAACCTTTCACTTCGTTGGCAAGTTTATCGATAAACAAAAGATAAAGCGAAATTAAAATTGCGAAAACGGGCAAAACGTAACCTGAAACGGATTTGGGTAAAAGCGGCAAAATGAAATAAAGCGCCATCCCGATTAAAATGAAACCGAAAATTCTTTCCACGCCTTTCATCCACATTCCGGCGCGCGGCAGACTTTTGATTTTTCCCGAGAAAATGGCAAGAAACAAATACGGCGTTCCCAAACCGAGAGCCATAAAGAAAAACATCAGAAATCCGTAAAGAACGTCGCCTTTCGCCGCAACGTAAGTTACAAGTCCGAGAACAAACGGACCGATACACGGCGCGGCTACAATACCCATCGTCAAGCCCATCATAAACGCGCCGACCGCTCCCGCTTTTGCGTTTCCCGCTTTCATCACCCAAGAATCGGGAAGTTTGAATTCATAAACGTCGAACATGCTGAGCGCAAGTCCCACAAGCACGGCGGCTACAATCAGAATTACAATCGGATTTTGCATGAGCGAACCGAAAACCGCTCCGCTAAGCGCGGTAACCACTCCGACCACCGAATACGTAAGCGCCATTCCGAGAACGTAAACCACGCCGAGCATCGCAAGACGCTTCGTGTTCCCTTCGCTTTGGCTACCGAAATATCCGATTGTTATCGGGATAAGCGGATAAACGCACGGCGTAAGATTAAGCGCAAGTCCGCCGATAAAAACAATGAGCAAACTCAATAAAATTCCGCTTGATTCAAGCGTGCGTTGCAAAGCCGATTTTTCATCGGCTTTCACTTCGGGCGGCGAATATTGCAAATCGAGTTGAGAAAAAATTTCGGAGTTGATTTCGTTAATCGGAGTTTTGTTGTCCACAATTTCGATTTTAATCGTATCCGTCAATGTTACGGGCGCCATGCAGGTAATATCGTTGCACGCTTGATAAGTAAATTCAAAAGGAATCGAGTATTGACCCGGCTCAATGTTTTCGGGCGCTTTGACTATCGCGCCGATATATTCCGTGCCTTCGTAAACCGAAACGGGTGTGTCGGAAAAACTGAACTTTAAATTTTTCGCTTCGGGATATTTCACCGTAACGATTTCGAATTTAGAATTTTTCGGGAAAACGATTTCGGACTTAATTAAAAAATCTTCGTTCGGCGTGTTCGAATTGATATGCCATTTTTCCGCAATATCGAGTTTTACGGCGACCTTGAATTCGCCGCCTTTTTGAATTTTATCAAAAGATTTAAACGTTTCGATTTTAACAAGATCTTTTTTTTCACCGAAAAGTTGAGCGCTTAAATTGAAGTTCAACAATAATAAAATGGCAAAAAAGAAGAACAAAGTTTTTCTCATAATTATATTTCCTTTCGTTTTTATTTTCTCCAGCCTTGAACAATCGGGAAACGGCGTCCGTAGCCGAAAGCCTTGGTCGAAACGCGCAAAACGGGCGCCGACTGAAAGCGTTTGTATTCGTTCAAATCGACCATACGCAAAATTTTCGCAACCAATTCGGGTTCGCCGAGTTCGGCGACAATTTCTTCGTACTCTTTATATTCTTCCAAATATTTATGTAAAACCGCATCAAGTTTATCGTATGGCGGAAGCGTGTCTTGGTCAACCTGTCCCGGCTTTAATTCCGCCGAAGGCGGTTTGGTAATAATTTCGCGAGGAATGATTTCTTTTTCGCGATTAATATATTCCGCTATCTTGTAAACTTCCGTTTTGTAAACGTCGCCGATTACTTCAAGCGCGCCGTTCATATCGCCGTAAAGCGTGGCGTAACCGACGGAAAGTTCCGATTTGTTTCCCGTGGCGAGCAAAAGCCAATTGAATTTATTCGCAAGCGCCATCAGTAATAATCCGCGTGTTCGCGCTTGCACATTTTCTTCCGCAACGCCGGGACGTGTTCCCGCGAAAAACGGTTCGAGAGTTTTTTCAATCGCCGCAACGCTTTCGGCAATCGAAAGCAAACCCGATTTTATTCCGAGATTATCGATTAACTTTTTCGCGTCTTCCACGCTACCTTTGCTTGAAATTTTGGAAGGAAGCATAATTGCGTGAACATTTTCTTTCCCGACGGCTTCGGTTGCAATCGCCGCAACCACAGCGGAATCTATGCCGCCGCTCAAGCCGAGCACGACTTCCTTAAATCCTGTTTTCCACATATATTCGCGCAAACCGAAAACAATCGCATTAAACGCTTCTTCCTCAAATGATTTTTCGAATTCTAAAATAGGAGCATAATTTTTATCCGTATCGAAAACGATAAAATCTTCCGCATAAGTTTTTCCGAGATGCACAAGTTCGCCTTTTTCATTAAAGCACATACTAGCGCCGTCGAAAATCAAATCGGTTTGAGCGCCCACCGTGCAAACGTAGGCGAGCGGAAGAGCGTTCGTTTTTGTCAAAAGGGAAAGCATATCGTAACGCTCTTTTCTGCGTCCGTAAGCGTAAGGACTTGCGGAAATGTTTATTAAAAGCGTCGCGCCGAGTTCAATCAAATCTTCCACAGGGTCTGATTCGTAACGGCGACGTTTCCAATAATCGCCGTCGTTCCAAATATCTTCGCAAATCGAGATACCGAGTTTTTCGCCTTTATATTCGAAAACCGAAACGCTTTTCGCCGATTCGAAATATCTGCGTTCGTCGAATACGTCGTAATTCGGGAGTAAAGTTTTATCCTGAACGAATCGGATTTTTCCGTCGTAAGCGAGAATTGCGGAATTGTAAACGCCCGTCCCTACGGTTTCGTCTTTTTCCGTTATCGAACCGAAAACTATTGCGGTTTCGGCGTTGGTAACCGAAGCGATTTCATTTGCAATTTGCGCAGTCTTTTTACGAAATTCTTTTTTCTCAATTAAATCGCGCGGAGTGTAGCCGGTGAGCGCAAGTTCAGGGAAAAGCACTAAATCGACTTTCTCATCGACCGCTTTTTCGTAATATTCTATTATTTTTCTTTTATTGTATTGCAAATCGCCTATTATATTGTCGATTTGCGCCAATGCTATTCGCATTACAATTCCGTGTATTTCAAAAATTTAAGACTTAAAAAATATGCAAGAAAGAAAGCATAAACAAGGATTTTATTCAGTGCGATTTACATTTAAACAAGCCGTAAAACACCGACAGTCGGGGAAATGATGACGACTTTCTCAATTCCAAATTCCAAATAGCGTTAAGCGTCGAGCGAAAAGCGCTCAGCGGTGAACAGTAAACAATGTACAGTGAACAATTCCAAATTAAAAATTCCAAATTAAAAATTAAATCCCGCCAGGGCGGAACAACCGTTCAACCAATCATTTAATCAATTTTTCATCCGTGAAAATCCGTCAAAATCCGTGTTATCCGTGTTCTATTGGAATGGGACGCAGATTAAACTGATTGATTATGATAATGACTGATAATCAGTCAAATCAGCGTGCTATCAAAGCAATAAAAAAGCGGCTCCGAAAGCCGCTTTCATAAAAATTCAGACCTATTGAAATCGTCAAAATCCGAGAATTTTTGCGCTTTGTTGTGCGAAGTTCACCACTTGTTGGAAGAATATTCCGAACAAAAGCGTCGGCACTGCAAAAATCAAAAGCATGATTTTATCGTACAAACCGACTTCAATTTTCGGCGTGTCTTCAT
>CAYZMW010000020.1:0-8467 GCA_964479645.1 uncultured Melioribacter sp.
TCCGGGACAAACCAAACCTATTAACACGATTGCACAACCGAACTTCCTCGCAGTTCGTCCGGATATTTCCGACGAAGACGTTTACAAAATTCTCGAAACAATTTACAGCAATCTCGATTTCTTACACAACATGCACAAAGCGACTTACGCAATGAAACTCGAAAGAGCGATTAACGGTTTGCCCGTTCCGCTTCATCCGGGCGCTGTGAAATTTTACAAAGACAAAGGATTCAAAATTCCCGACAATTTAATTATGAAATAAAATCCGTTCGTTCGGAAAGTTAAGGAGGCGCACTTTGTGCCGCCTCCTTATTTTTTACCTATTTCTATCCTATCAAATAAACAGAGACGATTATGGCGCTTGTTAAACCTGAAATAAAGACAGATGAAATTCTTGAAGAAGCGCGAAGCACCGAAACGGTTTACGACAGAAAACACGTTGCGTATTGGCTTGCGATAATCATTTCCCTATTTCATATTTGGGTGAACACTTTCGGCGTAATGAGCGAACTTTGGCGAAACGCGCTTCACATGGGCTTGCTCGGAATGCTCGGGTATTTCACTATTCCCGCTGTAAAAAAATTCAAAGAGAGAAATCCGCTTAAACCGCTCGATATTTTTCTCGGGCTTTTGATTTTCGCGACAGCTCTTTACATAATATTTTTCGAAGATGCGCTTCACGACAGAAACGAAGTGGTGATTTTGCCCGATTTGATTGCCGCGGGAATTGCGGTGATTTTGTCAATTGAACTCACACGACGAACAACGGGAATAATCATTCCACTTATCGCGATATTTTTCGCAACCTATTTGCTTTTTTGGGGCGCATGGGTGCCGGGACAATTCCATTTTCGCGGAATGTCCCTTTCAAGATTTTTATACAGAATGTTTTTCACTGACGAAGGTTTGTTCGGAATAACCGCTTCGATTTCGTCAACGTTTGTTTTTATGTTTATTCTTTTCGCCGCTTTTTTGCTAAAATCCGGCGGCGGCGATTTCATAATCAATCTTGCGCAAATAATCACGAAAAACATTACGGGCGGTCCCGCAATTGTTGCGGTCGCTTCTTCCGGCTTGATGGGAACGATTTCGGGAAGCGCAATTGCAAACACAGTATCCACCGGCTCGATTACAATCCCAATGATGAAAAAGGCGGGCTTCAAACCTGAATTTGCCGCCGCGGTGGAAACCGCCGCTTCGACGGGCGGACAAATAATGCCGCCGCTTATGGGAGCGGGCGCGTTCATTATGGCGGAATGGACAAGAGTGCCTTACGTGACGATTATCGCCGTGGCGTTCTTGCCGGCGGTGATGTATTTCGCAACGGTGGGATTTTTCGTTTACCAAACCGCGAAAAAAATGAACATAAAACCGCTCGAACAAGAACACGAAATGACGCTTTGGGAAGTGATGCGCGAAGGCTTGCATTTCTTTATTCCGATTATAGTTTTGATTTATTTGCTTGTAATCGGATTTTCGCCGACCTTCTCGGCGGGATATTCCATAATTGCAATAGTGCTTTCTTCGTATCTCAGCAAAAATCATAAAATGAAGTTTTTCGATATTCTTGATTCTCTCGCTCTCGGCGCAAAAAATATGGTTATGACGGGAATTCTCCTTATTACCGTCGGCGTAATCATCGGTAGCATCTCGATTACGGGAATTGCCATTACCTTTTCGCAATTGATTGTCGAAATTTCAGGCGGCAGTTTGATTTTGGCTCTCGTATTAATTACGCTCGCTTCTCTTCTTCTCGGAATGGGCTTGCCCGTCACCGCGGCGTACATCATGCTTGCCATAATCGCCGTTCCCGCTTTGCAACATCTCGGCGTTGCGCTCCTTTCGGCGCACATGATTATCTTTTGGGTTTCGCAGGATTCGAATGTCACGCCGCCCGTGTGTCTTGCGGCTTTCGCGGCGGCGGGTATTGCGGGTTCGCGCCCGATGAAAACGGGCTTCGAAGCGTGGAAACTCGCCAAAGGTCTTTACGTTATGCCGCTCCTTTTCGCTTACACCGATTTAATCGACGGTTCGTTTATGGATAAACTCGACATATTCATTTTCGGATTGCTCGGGCTTTACGCTTTCGCATCTGTGTTTACGGGATTTTTCGTCAGACCGTTAAATCCGTTTATGCGTTTACTGGTCGGAATAATAGGGATATTGCTTTTAATTCCGCATTATTACACATGGATTAGCGGAGCGGTGCTATTTGTACTTTTCGCGATTTATCAACTTAAATTTCAAAAGGCGACTGAACAAATCGAAACGCAATAAAAATAAACGGGACGCTGATTTTACTGATTGGTTATGATTAAAACGGATGTCAACTGCACGCCACATTCGATTATGAATGTCGTCTTGCCAGAGCGGGATTAAAAAATGATGAATTATGAATGATTGGATAAATGAACGACGGGAAAAGGAGTTAGAAGCGGGGAGTTAGTCCCGCTTTGGCAAAACATAATTCACGATAAAAAACATCTCTAAAATTCGCGTTCGATGTTATGCCATGCATTTTTTCAATTACATAACGACGAAAAGAAACGTTTTGTCGATTCATTGAAAAAACCGCTTTGTTTCGCTTCGACGCGCGAAAATCAATGTAAAGGAAATTGTCTTCGGACTGAAACTTAATGCACGACCTTCATAATTCTATCCCACCGAACCGAACCGAGTAATTCGAAAATATGCGTGAACGGAATTCTCGGATTCCACGACCAATAAATAATCCACGCTTTCCCGATAACATTTTCGCGCGGGACAAATCCCCAAAAGCGGCTATCGGCGCTGTCGTCGCGGTTATCGCCCATCATAAAATAATAATTTTGTTTAATCGTGTAAGTGTCTGCGGGTTTTCCGTCGATGAAAACTTTATCGCCTTGTAGCGTAACCACGTACCGCCCGTAATCGCGATTTATGAGCATTCTGTACGTTTCAATATTTTGCGGCGTTAGTTTTATTACGTCACCTTTTTTCGGAATTACGAGAGGTCCGTAATTATCTTCGTTCCAACCCGAGTTTTTAGGAAAAATATACGGACGAGCAACGCCGCGCGGGATAGGATACGGCTTTAAATATTGAATGTGCGGCGGAATCCACGCTTCTTTCCCGTTGATGAATACAACTTGGTCTTTAATTTCAAGCGTGTCGCCCGGCATTCCGATTAGGCGTTTTACGTAAGTCATAATTTCTCTTGATTTCAGTTGGTCGCGGTCTCCGGGATATTCGAAAACCACAATATCGTAGCGATTGGGGTCGCGATATTTGAACAAAGTAAAATACGGCAGTTCAACATTCGTAAAAGGAATATTGCGCGGAGTTGACAATCCGTAAACCACGCGATTCACAAAAAGAAAATCGCCGACGAGTATTGTTTTTTCCATCGAACCCGTTGGAATTCTGGAAGTTTCAAGAATCGTGGATTTTATCAAAAGCGCCGCAATTAATGCGAACAATAAACCTTTAAAAAAATTTATGGTTTTTTTCGCGGAAGTTAATTCTTTATTTTTTTTCTCTTTCTCTTTTTTTTTCATTCTCAATCCGAAAAATTTGAATAATTAATCTTCTATCTGCAACACGGCAAGAAACGCTTCTTGCGGAATTTCAATATTTCCGACTTGTTTCATTCGCTTTTTGCCTTCTTTTTGTTTTTCCAAAAGTTTTCTTTTTCGACTGACGTCGCCGCCGTAACATTTGGCGAGAACGTTTTTACGGAGCGCCTTTATGTTTGTTCGCGCAATCACTTTGTTCCCGATAGCCGCTTGAACCGCAATTTCAAAAAGTTGACGCGGAATTAATTCTTTCAGTTTCGATGTAACTTTCCTTCCCCATTCGTACGCTTTTTTACGATGAACAATAATCGAAAGAGAATCCACAGGTTCGCCGTTTAGCATTATGTCGAGTTTCACAAGGTCGGATTCACGGTAGCCGATGAATTCGTAATCGAACGACGCGTAACCGCGCGAAATAGATTTGAGTTTGTCGTAAAAATCAAAAATCACTTCGGAAAGCGGAAACTCGAAAGTTAAATCGGCACGCGTAGGGTCGAGATACGAAGTGTTTTTGTAAACGCCGCGTTTATCCATTGCAAGTTTCATAAGGCTTCCGACGTATTCGCTCGGCGTTACAATTTGCGATTTAATAAACGGCTCTTCCACACGTTCGATTTCACCGACGGGCGGCATTTCGGCGGGATTATCAACAATGATTTTTTCGCCGTTTTTTTTGTAAACGTGATATTCCACGTTCGGGAGCGTCGTTACGATGCTTTGCCCGTATTCGCGTTCCAGTCGCTCTTGGACAATTTCCATATGAAGCATACCGAGGAAGCCGCAGCGAAAACCGAAACCGAGCGCCGCGGAAGTTTCCGGCGTAAATGTCAAAGCGGAATCGTTCAAGCGGAATTTTTCGAGAGCGTCGCGCAAATCCTCGTAATCTTCCGAGTCGGTCGGATAAAGTCCCGCGTAAACCATCGGTTTGATTTCTTCGTATCCGGGCAAAGGTTCAGCCGCGGGATTTTTCACGTGCGTAATCGTATCGCCGACTTTCGTATCGTGCACGTCTTTAATTCCCGCAATTAAATATCCCACGTTGCCAGCGGAAAGTTCGCCCGTTCTGATTTTATTCAGTCCGAGAATTCCTACTTCTTCGGCGAGAAAAGTTTTATCGTGCGCAAAGAATTTGATTTGATCCTTTTCGCGCAAAGTTCCGTTAACCACTCGAATATAAGCAATCGCGCCGCGATACGAATCGAAAATGGAATCGAAAATCAACGCTTGAAGCGGAGCGTTCGGGTCGCCTTCAGGGGGAGGAACGCGATTTACAACGGCTTCGAGAATTTCCGGAATGCCAATGCGTTCTTTTGCGCTCGCATGAATTATTTCGTCCTCGGAACAGCCGATTAAATCGACAATCTGCTGTGTTACGACGTCCACGCGCGCGCTTGGCAAATCGATTTTATTTATTACGGGAATAATTTCCAATCCCGCTTCCACGGCAAGATAAAGATTGCTTATCGTCTGCGCTTCAACGCCTTGAGCGGCATCGACCACAAGCAAAGCGCCTTCACAAGCGGCGAGCGATCGCGAAACTTCGTAAGTGAAATCAACGTGTCCGGGAGTGTCAATTAAATTGAGCGTGTACTCGTTTTTGTCTTCCGCTTTGTATTTCATTTGGATTGCGTGCGATTTTATGGTTATGCCTCGCTCGCGTTCCAAATCCAAATCGTCCAAAAGCTGACTTTTCGCTTCGCGTTTGGAAATCGTTCCGGTGTATTCAAGAAGCCCGTCGGCAATTGTGGATTTACCGTGATCTATGTGCGCTATTATGCAAAAATTTCTAATGTTTTCCATTTAACTCGTGAAATTTAAAGAATACAAATATAAATAACTTTCACGGCAATTGAAAACAAGAGAGAGATACCATCGGAAGACTTATTTCACGGTGTTTCATTTTTCTTTCTTAACCGGGTATTATTTTTTTTGGGGAATCATACATTTTATTAAAATTTTTTTCTTGATTGATATTAATCAAAATTCTATATTTGTTATCCTTTTTGAAAGGATTTTGTTCTTAAAACTTTTGACGAAAATACAAGCGGGAGTAGCTCAGTTGGTAGAGCGCAACCTTGCCAAGGTTGATGTCGCGGGTTCGAGTCCCGTCTCCCGCTCTTTTGTAAATCCACTTTTTTAAGTGGATTTTTTTATATTTGTTCATGTAAATATTTTTTAACGGCGACGTAGCCAAGTGGTCTAAGGCGAAGGTCTGCAAAACCTTTATTCGTGGGTTCGAATCCCACCGTCGCCTCGAAAGCCGATAAGATTTACTTATCGGCTTTTTTATTTTTTGCATGCAAATTATTCCGCCGAAAAAAAGGAATGATTTTGCGAACTTACTTTATTTAAGCGAAATTTCTTCGATAATAATTCATGAAAAGTTTTTAAGTCTGTTTTTTCTTATTTTTTATATTCGATTTTTACAAAGTTTTGAATAATTAATATACGGAGAAAATATGTCATTTTACTTCACATCGGAATCAGTTTCCGAAGGACATCCGGATAAAATCGCGGACGCAATTTCGGACGGAATACTTGATGCCGCACTCAAAGACGACCCGAATAGCAGAGTCGCATGCGAAACTTTCGTGACGACAGGACTTGTTGTCGTAGGCGGCGAAATAACAACCGAAACCTACATCGACGTTCAGGAAATCGTAAGACAGACCATAAGAAAAATCGGTTACACGAATTCCGAATACAGATTTGACGCCGACGCTTGCGGCGTAATCAATGCCATACATTCGCAATCGCCCGATATCGCCATGGGCGTGTTACCCGGTGGCGCTGGCGACCAGGGATTAATGTTCGGTTACGCTACGAACCAAACGCCCGAATATATGCCGATGCCGATAGTTTACGCTCACAAACTTGTAAAGCGTTTGGCGGATATTCGAAAAAAACATAAAGATTTAATGCCTTACTTGCGTCCCGATTCCAAATCGCAAGTAACGATTGAATTTGACGAAAACAATAAACCTTTGCGTGTAGAGGCTGTTGTGGTTTCCACTCAGCACGACCCGGGCGTTAAACAATCGAAGATAAAGCGCGACGTTATCGAACATGTAATTAAACACGTCATTCCCGAAAAATATCTCGATAAAAAGACGAAATATTTCGTAAATCCGACGGGCAAATTCGTTATCGGCGGACCGCACGGAGATGCGGGATTGACGGGACGTAAAATTATCGTCGATACTTACGGCGGCTGGGCGCGACACGGCGGCGGGGCGTTTTCAGGCAAAGACGCAACGAAAGTGGACAGAAGCGCGGCATACGCGGCTCGTCACATTGCGAAAAATATCGTTGCGGCGAAAATAGCATCCGAATGCGAAGTGCAACTCGCATACGCAATCGGCGTGCCCGAACCAGTTGCAATTTACGTGGACACCAACGGCACGGGCAAAATTCCCGAATCGGAAATTTCCAAAATGATTTTGAAAGAAGTCGATTTGACGCCGAAAGGAATTATCGAACGCTTGGATTTGCGTAAACCCGTTTTCCAAAAAACGGCGGCTTACGGACATTTCGGGCGCAAAGGATTTTCATGGGAAAAACTCGATTTGGTAGATACATTTAAGAAGTATTTATAACGGAGATAAAAAATGGATGAAAAAATTGTAAACGGAAAACCGCAGTATAAAATTCGCGACATTTCTCTTGCGGCTTTCGGCAGGAAGGAAATCGAACTTGCCGAAAAAGAAATGCCCGGACTAATGGCTTTGCGCGAAAAATACGGCGACGCGAAACCGCTCAAAGGCGCTAAAATCGCCGGTTCGCTTCACATGACGATACAAACTGCGGTTCTAATAGAAACACTTTCCGAACTCGGGGCGGATGTGCGTTGGGCAAGTTGTAACATTTATTCCACGCAAGACCATGCGGCGGCGGCGATCGCCGAACGCGGCGTTCCGGTTTTCGCTTGGAAAGGCGAAACGCTCGAAGAATATTGGTGGTGCACGGAGCAAGCGTTGACTTGGCCGGACGGAAGCGGTCCCGATTTGATTGTTGACGACGGCGGCGACGCGACGTTGATGATACATCAAGGCGTGGAAGCGGAAAAAAATCCCGAAATATTGAACGTTACGGAAGGTTCGGAAGATGAAGTTGAATTAGCGAAACGCTTGAAAATTTCTCTTTCCGAAAATCCGAACAAATGGAGCGCAATCGCTTCGAAAATTCGCGGCGTTTCGGAAGAAACAACCACCGGCGTGCATCGTCTTTACCAAATGATGGAAAGCGGCAAATTGCTTTTCCCCGCGATTAATGTTAACGATTCTGTTACGAAATCGAAATTCGACAATCTTTACGGATGTCGCGAATCGCTTGCCGACGGAATTAAGCGCGCAACCGACATCATGGTGGCGGGCAAAAACGTTGTGGTTTGCGGTTACGGCGATGTCGGTAAAGGCTCGGCTCAATCGCTTAAAGGTTTCGGCGCGCGTATTCATATTACTGAAATCGACCCGATTTGCGCATTGCAAGCGGCGATGGAAGGCTATGAAGTTAAAACGCTCGAAGACTTTCTGCCAATCGGCGACATTTTCGTAACTACAACAGGTAACCGCGACGTAATCCGTATCGAACATATGGAAAAAATGAAAGACGGCGCGATTGTTTGCAACATCGGCCATTTCGATAATGAAATTCAAGTCGAGAAATTAAAGAATTATCCGGGCATCAAGCATATTAACATAAAACCGCAAGTTGACCAATACGTTTTCCCTGACGGACATTCAATCATTCTTCTTTCCGAAGGGCGTTTGGTAAACTTGGGCAACGCCACGGGACACCCTTCATTCGTGATGAGCAACTCGTTTACAAATCAAACTTTGGCGCAAATGGAATTGTGGCAAAAGGATTACGAAATCGGCGTTTATCGTTTGCCGAAAAAATTGGACGAAGAAGTG
>CAYZMW010000021.1:0-44091 GCA_964479645.1 uncultured Melioribacter sp.
ATAGGACACAGATTATACCGATTGGTTATGATTAGGACTGATAATCAGTTTAAATCATAAATAATCAGTCAAATCAGCGTCCTATGAATAAAGAACTGTGGACAATTCCAAATTCTAAATTCAATCCCGCTGTGGCGGAGCATAATTCGACATTCGAAATTCTTTCATGGGAAAAGTTTTCCGTTCTTTTTTCTTATATTTAGTTATTGACATAAACATTAAAGAAAGGTGAAAAAATGATTGAACTGCCCATTTTAATAATTGCTTTGGTTGTTGTCGGATTGGCGTTGTTTCTGTACTTCGTGCCGCTCGGACTTTACATTACGGCGTATTTCTCGGGTGTGAAATTACGCATTATGCGCGACCTCGTCGGAATGCGTTTCCGCAAAGTGCCGCCGGGAATTATCGTGCGCAATTTGATTACGGCAACGAAAGCCGGCTTAAATCTCGATACGGGAAAACTTGAAGCGCATTACCTTGCGGGCGGAAACGTAACGAATGTCGTGAACGCATTGATTTCGGCGAACAAAGCGAATCTCGAACTTACTTTCGAGCGCGCCGCGGCGATTGATTTGGCGGGACGCGACGTTCTCGAAGCGGTTAAAATGTCCGTAATTCCGAAGGTGATTCAAACGCCGCTTGTAGCCGCAATGGCAAAGGACGGCATTCAATTGAAGGCGATTGCGCGAATCACGGTGCGGGCGAATTTGGACAGACTCGTCGGCGGAGCGGGCGAAGCGACGATTCTCGCGCGCGTGGGCGAAGGCATTGTTTCGACAATCGGTTCGAGCGAATCGCACAAAGACGTGCTTGAAAATCCCGACATCATTTCAAAAGCGGTTTTGGAAAAAGGTTTGGATTCGGGAACGGCGTTCGAAATTCTTTCAATCGATATTGCGGATGTTGACGTCGGAACGAACATCGGCGCTATTTTGCAAGCGAACCAAGCGGAAGCCGATTTGAAAGTGGCGCGCGCCAAAGCGGAGGAAAGACGCGCCGCCGCGGTTGCCAAAGAGCAAGAGAACAAAGCGGACATTGCGTTGATGCGCGCTCGCGTAATCGAGGCGGAAGCGGAAATTCCAAAAGCGATTGCGGAGGCTTTCAGAAACGGAAATCTCGGCGTGATGGATTATTACAATTTACGCAACATTCAAGCCGACACGCAAATGCGAAAATCGATTGCGGGCGACGAGGACGAAACCACGGGGAACGATGTTAAATAATCACAAAGGAAGAAAATGAAAAAGACGATTTCACTAATTATTTTGCTTGCCGCATTTGCGTTGAATGCGCAAAGCGCGAAAATCGAAGGCAATTGGCTTTTGTACGAAACCGAAGTGAACGGAAAAACGACGGAAAATTATTTTATCGCGGATTTTAACGCCGACGGCAAAATGTACGTTTTCGACACGCCCATGGCGGAATGGAAATACGACGAAGCGCGCGGCGTTATTGTTCTTTCGAATGGAATGGACGAGGATTTTAACGGCGATTTGAAAATTACGAAACTCGACGACGAGAAACTCACGCTCGAGAAAAACGGCGCGATTTTTCGTTACGAAAAACTCGACCCCGCAAAACTTGCGCAAAGCAACGCCGCTTCGGGCTTGTTCGGAATTTGGGAAGGAAAAAGAAGCGACGGCGCGCAGTTGATTTTCAAATTCGAAAAACCGAACGATTTCACGATTGTGCTTGTCGAAAGCGGTTCCACCGAAACGGTGCGCGGCACGTGGATTTACAGCCCGAAAGACAATTCCGTTATTCTGATGAGTTTTTCGCCCGATTTTCGCGGTAAAAAACGGTTCGAAAATTTGGACGAAAACGGGTTCGCCTTGAAATTATTCGGCGAAAAGATTTCCGTCGCAAAAAAAGCGGACGTGACGGAAGAGAAAAATTCGGCTTTCGCGCGACTTGATTTTGCAGAAGAAGATTTCGACGAAATTGATTTGGACGAACAAATCAATCGCTTGCCGTGGAAAGATTTCGACGCAATGGCGGAATTTTTCGCCGACGTTTCCGCGCTCGAATACGATTACGACAAGTACTTGAACGAAACGGGAACATTTGCGAACTACGGAATTATCTCCAAGGTAAAGGTCGATAGGGAAAAGCCCGCGGTTAGATTTACCAATCTTTTCATCGAACAGGGCGACACTTCGCAGTTTGCCGAAAAATACAAAGGCGGACTAACGGGAATGTACGACAACTTTTTCCCGCAAGCGGAGTTGATGTATTTCAGAGTTGCGGGCGAAGAAACGCTGAAAGTTCCCGCCGGTGAGTTTCGGTGCGTTGTCGTTGAAGGAATTGACGGCGAAACGAAGGTGAAATATTGGATGGCGAAAGAAGAACCCGGCGTTTACGTGAAAATCGTCAAGGAGGAAGTTTCGCCTTTCGACGAAAATGAAATCGATTACACGGTGCAAACGCTGAAAAAAATCGTAAAGAAATAACTTGCTTTTGCGGAAATGGAACTCTTGCTGAATACGATATTGTTGCTCGCTGGTTTCGCTCTTTTGATTAAAGGCTCGGATTACTTCGTTGACGGCGCGTCCGCTTTGGCGGAAAAAATGAACGTTTCGCAAATTACAATCGGATTGACCGTAGTCGCTTTCGGAACAAGTTCGCCCGAACTTTTAATTAACGTTTTCGCTTCGCTGCAAGGGAAGTCGGGCATTAGTTTCGGCAACGTTATCGGAAGTAATATTTTGAATTTACTTTTGATACTCGGCATCTCGGCAATCGTTATGCCGTTACGATTGAAGAAAAACACCGTTTGGCGCGAAATTCCTTACTTGCTTTTAAGCGCCGTGGTGTTGTTCGTGCTTTGTAACGACGTTTATTTTTCGGGAGCGTCGGCAAACGTGCTTTCGCGCGGAGACGGAATAATTTTGCTTTTGTTTTTTGCGATTTTTATGGTTTACGTTTTTTTGATTTCAAAAGTGAATGCCGAACATTACGAAGAAGTAAAGCCGCTTTCGAACGGACGAATTGCGATTTATCTCGTTGCGGGAATCGGCGGATTGTTTTTCGGCGGCAAACTCGCCGTTGACAACGCCTCCGCTCTGGCGCAGAAAATAGGCGCAAGCGACAGATTGATTGCGGTGACGGTAATCGCTTTCGGTACTTCGTTGCCCGAACTTTTTACATCGATTACAGCCGCGCGAAAAAAGAAATTCGACATTGCGGTGGGTAACGCAATCGGCTCTTCGTTGTTTAACGTTTTGTTCGTTTTACCGGTTTCCGCAATTATCGCGCCTTTGCCGTTCGACACGAAAATAAATTTCGATTTGTTCGTAATGGCGCTCGCTTCGGCGCTTTTGTTCTTCGCAATGTTTACGGGAAAAAGAAAAAAACTCGACCGCTGGGAAGGCGCGGTGCTTGTCGGGATTTATTTGTTTTATTTATTTTTGATTATTACAAAGATTAACCTTGTTTAACTCGGATAAAAGGTATAATTTAATAACGTTAATCTCGTTAACATAAAAACAGGAGGAATAAAATGAAGATAAACAGATATCAAGACATTTCCGAAATCGACAAGGAAGCGAAAAAGGATTACATTGACCGCCACTCGGCTTTTGTTCATTGCGAACCGAAAGCGAAGAAAGGCGAAAAATTCAAAGTTAAGGTTAAAGTCGGTGACCAATACGCGCACCCGGACGATTTCGACCATTACATCGCTTACGTGCAATTGTGGGACGGCGAAACGTTTCTTGCGCAAGCGAATTTCGTAGCGGGCGCGCTCGGAAATCAAGCGGGACAAGTGGAAGTGGATTTTTACATCGTGCCGACAAAAAACAAAATGAAACTTACCGCAATGGCTTATTGCACGAAACACGGATTGTGGCAAAGCGACGAAGTGATTGTGGAAGTTACGGAATAACTCGGCGCAAAATAAAATTTAGGGCGGACTATATGTCCGCCTTTTTTATTTAATTTAAAATTAGTATTTATCGGTTTGTTAAAAAATTTAATTACGACGAAAATATGAAATTAAAAGCGATTTTCACTCTGTTAATTCTTCCTACTCTTTTCTTTTCACAAAACGCTTCCGAAATAGTAAAAAAAGCGAACGATTTGATACTCGGGAAAACCTCGCGCGGCAAAAGCAAAATGACCGTGGTTCGTCCCGATTGGACTCGCGAAGTTACGATGAAAACGTGGTCGAAAGGAAAGGATTATTATTTGATTTTAATTACTTCGCCCGCGCGCGAAAAAGGACAAGTTTTTTTGAAAAGAAAAAACGAAATGTGGAATTGGCTTCCGTCAATCGGACGAATAATAAAATTGCCGCCTTCGATGATGATGCAATCGTGGATGGGTTCGGATTTTACGAATAACGATTTGCTCAAACAAAATTCGATAGTTACGGATTATTACCATAAAATTCTCGGTTCTGAAAAAATAAGCGGTTACGATTGCTGGAAAATCGAATTAGTACCGAAGCCCGACGTTCCCGTGGTTTGGGGAAAAATAATTATGTGGATTTCCAAGAAGGGCTACTATATGCTTAAAACCGAATATTACGACGAAACGAACGAATTGAAGAACACGCAGTACGGAAGCGAAATCGAAAAAATCGGGGGAAGAACTCTGCCGACGAAATTAACGATGATTCCCGCCGATAAGGAAGGACATAAAACGATTTTTAAAATGCTCGCCGTCGAATACGACAAGCCGATTTCCGACGATTTCTTTTCCCTGAAAAATATCAAAAGAGTGAAATAGATGAAAAGCATTCTGCTGAAAATGGCGTGGCGCAATATTTGGCGCAATAAAACGCGAACCGGAATAACGATGCTTTCGATAACGCTTGCCTTTGTGCTTGCATTGTTTACGCGCTCAATGCAAAAAGGTTCTTACGCGAATATGATTAGCAATGCGGTGCGGCTTTCGACCGGCTACATTCAAATTCACAAGAACGGTTATTGGGAAGATAAATCGCTTAACAACAGTATGATTTACAACGACGAAGTGGAAAAGAAAATCGCTTCGTGCAGTAACGTCGGCGTTTTTGTTCCGCGTCTCGAATCCTTTGCGCTCGTTTCTTCGGGAAAGCGCACCAAAGGGACGATGGTGCTCGGCACAATTCCTTCAAGGGAAGTCGATTTGTACGATTTCCCTTCCAAAATAACGAAAGGGAAATATCTTGCCGATAACGATTCCACCGTCGTAATCGGCTATAAACTCGCAAGGTATTTGGGCGTTGATGTCGGCGATACGCTCGTGCTGTTGGGACAAGGCTTTCACGGCATAACCGCCGCGGACGAATTTATTATCAGCGGTTTGATAAACTTGCCCGTTGACGAACTGAATCGCGAACTTGTGATTATGCCGTTGCCGCTCGCTCAATATTATTACGGCGCCGATAGTCGCGTCACTTCGGTTTCTTTGATGCTGAAAGACCTTTACGAATTGGACAACACTTTGGCGGAGTTGAAAAAGAAACTCGGAAAAAATTACGAAGTGATGCCGTGGGACGTGATGAATCCCGAAATCGTTCAAGCGATTGAAAGCGATAATCTCGGCGGGAAAGTGATGTTCGGAATTTTGTATTTGATTATCGGCTTCGGCGTTTTCGGAACGGTAATGATGATGACGCTCGAACGGCGGAAGGAATTCGCGGTTATGATTGCAGTGGGAATGCGCAAAACCGTTTTGCTGAAAATGCTTTCGTGGGAAACGGCGATGATAGGCTTGGTTTCGTCGCTTGTAGGACTCGCGGTTATTTTTCCCGTTTTGTATTACTTGCATTTTCATCCGATTCCGCTGACGGGCGATATTGCGGAATCTCTAAAAGGTCTCGGCGTGGAACCGATTTTACCTTTTTCAATTCGTCCCGAAATTTTCATTAATCAATTCATTACTGTTGCGGTAATAGTTTTCATAGCGGCGCTTTATCCGCTTCTTACCGTGCTTAAATTAAATATGATTAAAGCGTTGCGGGGTTAGATAATGCTTTTTTCTTTTGCGTGGAAAAACGTTTTTAGAAATAAATTGCGGAGTTCTCTCATTGTTATTTCCGTTGCGCTCGGTTTAACGGGCGGATTGTTCTATATGGGATTTTCGAACGGAATGACGCAGCAACAAATAGACAACACGATTAAAGCGTACGTCGCAAATTTGCAATTGCATCATCCGCAGTATTTATTGAACGACGAAATCGAATTTACAATTGACAACGCCGCGGAGAAAGTTGCCGAAATTCTTAAAATCAAAGAAGTCAAAGGCGCAAGTTCCAAAATTCGCGCAACCGCAATGATTGCAACGGGCGAAACGGGAACGGGCGTTTTTGTTTACGGCATTGACCCGAAACAAGAAGTTAATGTTACTTACATTCACAATAAAGTAGTTGCGGGAACTTATTTTCACACGAAATTGCGAAACCCGATTTTAATCGGACAGAAACTCGCTAAAAAACTTAACGTCAAGCCGAAATCGAAAGTGGTGATTACAATTCAAGACACGCAAGGGAATTTAACTTCGGGCTTGTTTAAAGTTGCGGGAATTTTCAATGCGGAAAATTCCATTTTCGAAGAAGGGAACGTTTTTGTACGGAAGAGCGACTTGGCGAATTTAATTGCTTTCGACACGACAAAAGCGACCGAAATCGCGGTTCTTTTGAAACATAACGATTACACGGACGAAGTGAAATCGAAAATCGAAAAGTTGTTCGCCGATGAAATTTCAAGCGGGAAACTTGCGGTGCAAACGTGGTACGAAATTCAACCGATGTTGAAAATGATGAACGATATGACAATTCAATTCACGCTGATTTTTCTAGTAATAATCTTGGCGGCTCTCGGTTTCGGTATTGTTAATACGATGTTGATGTCGGTGATGGAACGCTCGCGGGAATTCGGAATGTTGCTTGCGGTTGGAATGAGCGGCGGAAAAGTTTTCGCAATGATTTTATTGGAGACGCTTTATCTTTCGTTAATGGGCGGTTTTGCGGGCATTATTGCCGCGTATGCGCTGATAAGTTACACGGCTAAAACAGGCATTGATTTGTCGGCTTTCGCGGAAGGCTTGAACGCCTGGGGATATTCGTCGATGGTTCGCCCCGAACTCGGCATCGAATATTATTTTGTCGTAACGGCGTTAATCGTTCTGCTTGCGCTTGCGGTCGCTTACTTCCCGGCGCGCAAGGTTTTGAAAATTAATCCCGCGCAGGCGATGCGTCACGAAGCGTAAAGAGAATAAAAAACAAATGAAGAAAATTAAAATCGGTTGATAATATGGCGGTTATAACAACAAAGGATTTGAGCAAAATTTACAACGAAACGTCCGTGCCTGTTCACGCGGTAAACGGCGTTTCGCTCGAATTTGAAAAAGGCGAATTCACGGCGCTTGTCGGCCCTTCGGGATGCGGAAAAACAACGCTGTTGAATATGCTCGGCGGACTTGACACGCCGACAAGCGGGACGGTTGTGATTGACGGAACGGATTTATCGCAGTTAAAGCCGAAAGAGTTGACGGATTTTCGTCTGCACAATATCGGCTTTGTTTTTCAAGCGTATAATTTAATTCCGGTTCTTACGGCGCGCGAAAACATTGAATTTATTATGGAATTGCAAGGCTCGGATAAATCGGTGCGGAAGAAACGCGCATTGGAATTGCTTGAGAAAGTCGGACTTTCCGACCGCGCCGATAGTCGTCCGAGCGAACTTTCCGGCGGACAGCAACAACGCGTTGCCGTTGCGCGCGCGCTTGCATCAAAGCCGAAATTCGTTCTTGCCGACGAACCGACCGCGAATCTCGACAGCGCATCGACCGAAAATCTGCTCGATATTATGCTCGCTTTGAACAAAAGCGAAAACACCACGTTTATCTTTGCGACTCACGACCCGCGTGTAATGAAAAAAGCGCGACGCATTATTTCGCTTGAAGACGGAAAAGTAATCGGAGACGAAAGGCGAGAATGAGAAAAGCGCTCGTGATATTGCTTTTCGTTTTTTCGGTCTTGCAAGCGCAAAGCGATTATCAATTCGGCGGCTATTTTCAAGGATTGCAAACTGTCCAAACGCCGAAAAACTCCGACGACATTCAATTGCAAAGCACTATTGTAAATCGCATCAATTTTAATTTTTACGCGAACGAGAATTTTACGTTTAATCTCGGCTTGCGCAACGTTTTCGATTACGGGGATTTCACGGCTTTCGGAACGCGCGAAGATATCGGCTATGTGGATTTAACGGAGATTTGGTTGCAAGAAGATAATTACACCGTTTCTTCGCAATTGGACAGACTTAACATTTTTTACGCCAATGGCGATTTCGAAGCGCAAGTCGGACGACAGCGTGTTAATCTCGGTGTAAATATGGTTTGGACGCCGAACGATATTTTCAATTCGTCCTCCGTTTTGGATTTCAGTTATTTGGAAAAACGCGGCTCCGATGCAATTCGCGCGCAGTATTATTTCGGTTACGCTTCGTCCGTTGAACTTGTTTACAAACTCGATTATTCGAGCGGAGTAACAGCCGCGGCGATTTTGCGCTTGAACAATTGGGATTACGATTTTCAATTTATTGCGGGACAAATGACAAGTCACTCGGTTGAAAATCCGTTTTTTATGCCGAAAGAAGTTTCACGTACCGATTATGTTCTCGGCTTCGGCTGGGCGGGCAATATCGCCGATGCGGGATTTTACGGCGAAGCGACTTGGTTTATTGACAAGGAACGCTTTCCGGATACCACGGGAGTTTTGGTTGCGGCGATAAGCGGAAATTACACGTTTACGAATTCCGTGTTTATTCACGGCGAATTTCTCTACAATAGCGCAGGCGCAACGGAAAATATTTATTGGACGGTTTCACCTTATTCGTACGAATACAATGCGAAAAATTTATCGCCCGCGCGCTACTCGTTATTCGGCGAAATTTCATATCCCGTTACGCCGTTGACAAAAATTGATTTGTCAACCATTTTCAATCCGCTCGATTATTCCTTTTTCCTCAGTCCGAGCGTTAACATTTCGCTTACTGACAATTTGAATTTATCGGTAATTGCGCAACTCTTTTTCGGCGACGACCGTACGGAATGGGGCGATTTCGGCTCGTTTTACTTTGCCGAATTGAAATGGAGTTTTTAAATGTAGAGACGCGCTATAGCGCGTCTTTTGTACAATAGAACACAGATAACACTGATTTTATTGGATGTTCACGGATTAAAATTTTCGCGTCTGCGAGCGACCACGCCAACGGCGAGATAAGCAAATTTTTGGGTTTTCAGCAAAACTTAAATTTTCCCGTTTGTAGAGACACAGCATGCTGTGTCTCTACAAATGTTGCAAAAAACTAATTGGCGCAGTAACTTAGCAGATTCCTTCGTCCCGCCAAAGGCGGGAACTCGGAAAGACTGTGTTTGTTTGGGTTCCGCGCTCGGCGTGACAGATTGCTTCGTCGTTTTCATGCCTTTGGCGGGAAACCTCCTCGCAAGGACTATGTTTGCTTGGTTTGAGAGACGGAGTAGCAAATTGCTTTATTGCCACACTTAATAAAAATACCCCGTTTCAAATATTTGGTTTTATCTGCAAATTTATCAGTTATTAGCCTAATTTCACGAGAATAAAATAAAAAACACTTAATAATCAACATAACGTTATTTGATTGACTAGGTTATAAAAACTGTTATAACTTTTTTTCTAACTTTTGAATTTGTTTTGCAAATAGCACAACTAGAAAACCACCCACCTTAAGAGTATCTTCTATAATTTGCCCAGTATCAACCTCTGTCATCTTAGGTTCTCTTGTTTTTTTTAAATCTTTGAAAAATTTTCGAATAGTTTTTTTTTTGGTATATCTACCCATTTTGTCCTCCTATATTTTTTTCTTTACAGACAAATTTTCTTTTCATATCAATATAATCATCAAAAATTTCATCCATTTCTTCAATCAGCCCTTCTTGTAAATTCGATAATTCTTCATCTATTTCATTTTCAGAATAACCCTTATTTCCCATTTTTATTTGCAATTCTGAAAGCTTTGTTTCACTCTTTTTCAACCATTTACGCTTTCTTTGTTTAATTATTTTTATTGCTTTAAAAAAACAATACAGAGTTGTAAACATTAAATCTCCTCCAAGCTTCCCTTCTTTTATCAACTCATTTCGTTTTTGCTCCCAGACATTAACTGCCCACTCGTGCCATCTTGCAGAAGAATAATTACTACTCATTATTACCCCCCTCCATACCATCTTCTATTCTTTTTTCTTTATTTTCTTTTTCTTTTTTTTCTTTTATCTCAGCCAAACTTTTTTTCAATTTTTTCATTCTTTCGTGGATCTCAATTTGTTTGTCCACATCAAGATCTTTATTAACAATAGTGTTTATAATTGGAATTCCCGATGCAATTAACAAATCTCCTACCTCACCAGTAAGCAATGTCGCTCCCCCCAAAAGAGATCCAACGGTAATATTCTTTGCTATTCTTTTTCTCTTTTCACGCATTTCCTTAAAAGGATCTAACCCACCTATATAATCTGAGGCGCTTTTTAAGCTATTCACATCATCAACTAAATCAGAAAACAATTCAAGTAGTGTAACTTTATCAAAAAATGATTTATCAGAAAAAAATTCCAAATTACTTTTATTGTTTTTTATTGTAGCTTCAATGTTAACACTATTCTCACCTAAAAATTCTCCAAAAGCACCCGCTCTCTCTCTCACTTTTGCATCATTTAAATCTGACACATTTAAAATCGTAATATAAAAGTTAAATCTTTTATTCATAACTGAATCTGGTATCTCTGGAAATACTGGCTTATCTGTTACATATTTATCAAACATTTTTTTTAATTTGTCACGATTATACCTAATTCCCAAATTTCGATGAAAATATTGTATTCTACCCTGTAGAAGCTGAGAAAAATCTTGATTTATATATGCCAAACCACTAACTATAAGTTCAATAATTTTTTCTGCTTCTCTTTTTTGTGTATAACTTTGTATTATCCACGGCAACAAATCAGAAAAAGCAATTATCGTTATCTTTATAATATCCTGCTCAAGCCCCAAATTCTTATAAAAATTGTTTTCCTTAACTTTATTTAAGAAACCCATTTTCTCAAAATAGTTAAGGCTTTCTTGAAATTTTGCAGTTCGATTTCTCCTCCAAACTTCCGCTATAAAATCCGCAAATTTTGATTGTAAAAACTTATACTGCTCATTATATCTAATCATATTATACAAATTAGTATAACTAAACCCATCAATTAAATGCAAATACTTATTGGTTACGACCTCATATTGTTTAACTTCAGATATTAATTTTTCCTCCATTTTTAACCTCCATTTAACATATCTAAGTAAAGATTATTTAATTACTATCTTTTGTAATAAAAATATCTTTTTTTTTTTAAAATACAAATTTAAAAGAGAGTTAAATAGTAAATAAAAGTATCAATAAAAACTTCACCGCGCAGTGGTTCTACAGATTGCTTCGTCGTCCTCCCGCCTTCTGCGTGAGGTCTCCTCGCAACGACGTATCTTTTACTAAACTCTTACTTCCCGTTTCTATTTTCAATTTAACTCAATCATTCATTCATCATTCCCGATTCGGATGTGGCGGCTTTAATTCCATGCTCCGAGAACACAACTTCATTATTATGCCTATTTAAAATTTGCGGATTTAAAATTATCTTATTGTTTTTTAATAAATTATCATTATATTTATAATTATTATTATTTAATACCAAAACAAAAGGAGACTTAACATGCACGAAAGAAGCATTGAATTGTTAAACAAAGCTGTTGCGGATGAACTTTCCGCGGTTCACCAATACATGTATTTTCATTTTCATTGTGACGACCAAGGCTACGACCTGCTTGCGGGACTTTTCAGAAAAACCGCGATAGAAGAAATGATACACGTGGAAAGACTTGCCGAAAGAATTCTGTTTTTAAAAGGCGACGTTAAAATGGAAGTCGGCGACGAAGTTAAGAAAATCAGCGACGTGAAAGAAATGCTTGAACTTGCCGCGCAAATGGAAATTGACAGCGCAAAAAGTTACAACATTTGGGCGAACGAATGCGCAACAAACGCCGATTCCGCTTCGAAAAAATTATTCGAAGAACTGGTAGCCGACGAAGAGCGCCACTTCGACCAATTCGACACGGAACTCGAAAACATGATGAAATTCGGCGACCGTTATCTCGCGCTACAATCCATTGAGCGAAGTAAAAACGTTGCGATGAGAAATCAATAAATTAAACAAAAGCGAAATTTACGACGCGTCTTTCGGGACGCGTTTTTTATTTGCGGTTTTTACAAATTTCGTAAAGCGTTTCTTCGAGCGGACGCGCTTCGATGCCCACTTCCGCAAGTTTTGAAACGTCAAGAGAAACATCTTTTACATTATTTTTGCCGAGAATTTCTTCCGCGAGAATCGGCTCAATTAAATTTTTATCGAACCCGCAAATTTCCGAGAGCATTAATCCGAGTTCGTATCTCGAAACTCTCTCTTTCCCACCGAAATTCAGTGTCGTTGCATTGACATTTGCGCGCAAAAGTTTTTCAAGCATTCGCGCGCTTTCGTTTACTTCAAGCTGTGTTCTGTATTGGTCGGAAAATAATTTCACCGGCTTTTTCTTTTCAAGGGAGCGAAACATTTCCTGAAAGTGACTTGACGTTCCGTTCAGCCCGAAACCGAAGTGCAACGCAATGCGAAGAATTACGTAATTGTCAAACACCGATTTTACTTCCCGTTCGGCGTCCGCTTTCGATTTCGCATAAACGGAACGCGGCTTTAGCGGTTCGCTCTCTTTTTTGAACGGCTTTCCCTCGCCGTCGTAAACCAAGTCCGTTGAAAAGAAAATCATTTTTGCGCCGATTTTCTCACACGTTTCGGCGAGCACGCGAGTTGCATCAACGTTGATTTTTCTTACCGTTTCGAGCGGTAAACTTTCGGCAACCGCCGGTTTTGAAATCGCCGCAAGATGAAACAGAACGTCGGGCGCGAATTCAAGAACCGCTTTTTGCAACTTGTTTTGCTCCGTTAAATCGACGCGCGCTTTTTTGAAATTACCGCGCGGTAACTTTCCATTTAAATACAATCCCAAAACTTCGTGCTCTGCCGAAAGTTCTTTAATTAAATATTGTCCGATAAATCCGCTTGCGCCTGTTATTAATATTTTCATCGTTTTTTCTTATTATAAATTTTCTTGTTATTTTTATCGTTCGCAAATTAAATAAAAATAATAAGTGAAAATAAAACTTTCCGACATCACTTCAATAATAGAGCCCGAACTTATTGCGTTCGACGCTAAGTTCAAAGCGGCTTTGAAATCCGACGTTAAAATTCTCGATTACGTAATCAAGTATCTTTTGCGGAAAAAAGGGAAGCGAATTCGTCCGACGATTGTTTTTCTTTCGGCGAACGCGGCGGGCGGAATGACTGAAAAATCTTACGTCGCCGCAATGATGATTGAACTTTTGCACACGGCGACGCTTGTTCATGACGACGTGGTTGACGAAGCGCCGCAACGGCGGGGACTTCCTTCGATAAATTACATTTGGAAGAATAAAATCGGCGTGCTTGTGGGCGATTATTTGCTCGCGCAAGGTTTGTCGATTTCAATGGAACACGAAAGGTACGATTTTCTGAAAATCATCACCGCAACGGTGCAAAAAATGTCGGAAGGCGAGTTGTTGCAAATCAGAAAAACCCGCAAACTGAACAACGACGTTGAAACGTATTTGAAAATTATCGGCGCGAAAACGGCGTCGCTACTCGAAGCATGTTCGCATCTCGGTGCATTAAGCGCAACGGAAAGCGCCGAACATATCGAAGCGTTAAAAAATTACGGATATTATTTAGGGCTCGCCTTTCAAATTCAGGACGACATTTTGGACTTTGTCGGTAAAGCGGGTTTCGGAAAAGAACTCGGCGGCGACATTCGAGAAAAGAAAATTACTCTGCCTCTTATTTATGCGCTTGAAAACGGCGGGAAAAAAGAGAGAGAAAAAATTCTGAATTTGATGCGCAAACAAAAGGAACTCGGATTTGTTGAATATGTCATCGATTTTGTAAAGAATAACGGCGGCATTGAAAAAGCGAAAGAGAAAGAAATCGAGTTCGCCGAAAAAGCGAAGACCGAACTTTCGAAAATTCCGCAAAACCGCTACACGACAGCGCTTGAAAATCTTCTTGATTTTGTAATAACGAGAGAAAAATAAATTTACGCTTCGATTATTCCGCGATTTTAATTCCGTAATTTTCTTTGATTTCCGCAAATTTGGCGATAATGAACGAAGGAATTGTCGCTATTAAAATCCAAGCGAAAAAGTTAACGTAGCCGAGCGCTTCTTGTAAAAATCCGCTGAACATTCCGGGCAACATCATTCCGAGCGCCATAAATCCTGTGGCAAGCGCGTAGTGCGACGTGGTAAATTCGCCTTCGGAAATCATCATCGCGTAAACGAGATAAGCGGTGAAACCGAAGCCGTAACCGAACTGTTCGAGCGCGACGCCGAGCGTGATAATCAAATGATTTTGCGGCTGGAAAAGGGCGAAAAGCAAATAAACCGCATTCGGAACGTTAATCATAAAAAGCATCGGGAAAAGCCAATATTTCAAGCCTTTGCGCGCAATTGCAAATCCGCCGAGAATTCCGCCGAGTACAAGAAAGAGCACGCCGACAGTGCCGTAAATAAAGCCGATGTCGCTTGTCGTAAGTCCCAAGCCGCCTTTTTCCGCGGGGTCGAGCATAAAAGGCATCGCGAGTTTTACAAGTTGCGCTTCCGAAAATCGGTAGAACAAAAGAAATCCGATAATCACCGAAATATTTTTTTTCTTAAAGAACTTCACGAAAGGAAGAAAAAAAGCGCGGAAAAACTCTTTGTCGGGTTTTGCAAATCTTTCTTTTTCGGTTCTTGGCAGAACGAATTTGTGATAAATTCCGAAAAGAAGAAAAACGCCGAAAACAACGAGATAAACCGCAAGCCACGCGTGTTTTACGTCGCCGAGCGAACGTTCGAGTTCGCCCGCAAGCACAACGAACAAGCCTTGTCCCGTAATCATTGCAACGCGGTAAAAGGCGCTTCGCAAGCCGACGAACTTCGCTTGCGCGTGCGGCGTTTGCGCAATCATATAAAAACCGTCCGCCGCAATGTCGTGCGTCGCGGAAGCGAAAGCGATTAGCGCAAAAAAGAGAAACGAATAACGAAAAGTCTCTTCGCCCGCAAGCGAAAACGCGATTCCCGCAAAGGCGATTCCGATAAAAAATTGCGTGAATAAAATCCACGCGCGTTTTGTTTTAATCAAATCGACAAGCGGACTCCACAGCGGTTTGATTACCCACGGAAGATAAAGCCAACTTGTAAAAAGCGCGTTCTCCGCATTAGAAAGCCCGAGCCGTTTGTAGAAAATCACCGAAACGGACATCACGAAAACATACGGCAATCCTTCGATGAAATAAAGCGACGGCACCCAACGCCAAGCGTAATCAAGTTTCTTTTTCATTGCGCTCACGAAAAGTAAAGGAAATCGTTATTTGATTTTTTTCAAAAGACGAAGCACGCGTTTTTTATCCACGCCGTTTTCCCATTTGCCGCCTTTCTTAAAGTAAGAACCGACAATTAACGCGTCCGCGTGTTCGTAGTAAAGTTCGACGTTTTTCTCCGTAACGCCCGAACCGACAAGCACGGGAAGCGAAACCGCTTTTTTAATCGCGATTATTTCCTCAATGTTCGCTTCTTCGCCCGTTGCCGCGCCCGTTACGATTACGCCGTCGCTTAAAAAGAATTGCGCCGCCTTGGCTGTTTCGACAATCGACACGTCGGAAGTTACGGCGTGCGAGGAATGTTTTTTCTTGATGTCGGTGAAAACCTTTACATTCTCCGCGCCGATTCGTTTGCGGTAACGCAAAAGTTCGCCCGCGTCGGAATTGAAAAATCCTTCGTCCGCCAAATGTCCGAAAACAAAACCTTCCGCGCGAATGTAATCCGCGCCGGAAGCGTAAGCGGCGGCAATCGCCGATTTATTTGCGCCGGCAAGTATTTGTATTCCCACGGGCAAATCGGTTGCGTTTTTTACTTCGTAAGCGAGAATTGTCATTGCGGCGACGATTTCATCGCCGACTTTTCGATTCAAGTACGGAATGTCGTGCATATTTTCCAACATAATCGAATCTATTCCGCAATCGGCGTAAATCTTCGCCTCTTTGATTGCGCGTTTAATCGTTGCGCGAAACGCTCCTTTGAATTTCGGCGTGCCGGGCAACGCGTCAACGTGAATCATTCCGATAATTTTTTTCTTGTCGAAATTCATTGGTCGCTCTCTTTTCTTTTTTCATTTTCCTTTTGAAGAACGAAGTAAAGCAGAGTCAAACCGATTATATTGGAAAGCGCAAAAGCAAGAACCGCCGCGGTTCCCATTTCTATGAACTCATTCAAAATAAAGCCGATCGTTCCGAACGCCAATAAAATAAAAGCCGTTATTCCTTTCATTATTTTTTCCCTTTTCTGATTTCCGTAATTGTTTTACCGCCTTTTCCCCAATTGTCGGTGGAAATTTCCTCAATCAAAACAAGAATTGAGTCGGCCGGTTTGCCGAGCGTTTCCACAATCAAATCGGTTACGCCTTTGATTAATTGCGCTTTTTGTTCGGGCGTCGAACTTCCTTCGGTCATCTTAATATTAACAAAAGGCATTTTTCCTCCTTTGTTCTATGTCAAAATTATTTGATAAAATCGAACGAAAATAATTAACTTGAAATTAACAATAAAATAAATACAAAAAATAAAATGTTAAAAGCCGAAGAACTAAACAAGCGAACGCTTGACGAAGTGGTAAATAAATCGTGCGAAAAGCACGGAGAAAAAATCGCGCTTGCGAGCGTTAAGGGCGATAAGATTTCTTACGCGGAGTTACTTGAAAAAGTTAACAAAGTGGCGTCGTTTCTGCTTTCGCGCGGAATTAACAAAGGCGACAAAGTCGCGATACTTGCGGAAAACCAAATAAATTGGGGCGTCGCGTATTTCGCGGTTACGAAAATAGGCGCTGTGCTCGTGCCGATAATGAAAGAATTTCAGCCTTATGAAATAAAACACATTTTGCGACATTCCGAATCGAAAGCGATTTTCGTTTCGAGCAAGCAATACGAAAAACTCACCGAACTCGAATGCGAATTTCTCGAAACCGTAGTGTTGATTGAAGATTTTTCGCTTGTGCCGAAAGAAACCGAGGCGGATTTTGTCAAGAGCGTTATTAATCAAGGCAAGAAAGAATTTCAAAAGATTTTCGACAAGGCGCTTGAATTTGTCGGCTTGAAAGATTTCAACATCAACGAAGACGATTTGGCTTTGCTCGTTTACACTTCGGGCACTACCGGAAATTCGAAAGGCGTAATGCTTACTCACGGCAACATTGTTTCGGATGCGCTTGCAACGAGCGTGTTCGTTCCTTTTTCCGATAACGAAGTTTTGCTTTCGGTTCTGCCTTTATTTCACACGATGGAATCCACCGTCGGATTTTTAACCCCGATAATTATCGGCGCGACGGTTTATTATTTGGACAAACCGCCTACGGCGACGTCGCTTGTTCCCGCGCTTAGAAAGGTTCGTCCCACGGTTATGGTTTCCGTTCCGTTAATCATCGAGAAAATTTATCGCGGAAAAATATTGCGTGAAATCAACTCCTCGTCGTTGTTAAGCGCGCTTTACAAATTTTCGCCTCTCAGAAAAGCGATAAACAAGAAGGCGGGGAAAAAACTTCTTGATACTTTCGGCGGACGTTTACGCTTGTTCGCTCTCGGCGGCGCGCCGCTTTCCCGCGATGTGGAAATCTTTTTGCGCGAAGCGAAATTTCCTTACGCAATGGGATACGGCTTAACCGAAACGTCGCCGCTTTGCACTGCGTCCGATGTTCACGAAACGAAACTCGGTTCGGCAGGTTATCCGCTTTCGGGCGTCTCGGTTAGAATTGCAAGCGGAGACCCGCAAAAAATCGAAGGCGAAATACAAATCAAGGGACCGAACGTAATGAAAGGTTATTACAAGGACCCTGAAAGAACCGCCGAAGTTTTTACGGACGACGGTTGGTTCAAAACGGGCGACTTGGGAATAATCGACGAGGACGGTTATCTTTTCATTAAAGGAAGAAGCAAAAATATGTTCCTCGGCGCTAACGGTAAAAATATTTATCCCGAAGAAATCGAAACCGTCATCAATCAGCATCCCGCTGTCGCCGAATCGCTTGTGGTAAACCGCGACGGGAAAATAGTGGCGCTTGTTTTTCTTAATCCCGACGAACTCGAAGAAAGGTTCGGTATTTCAAAGAAAAACGGAAGCGAAGTGCGAAAAATCAAGGAAAACGTGTTGAATGAAATCTTCAAATTCGTAAACGAGCGCGTCCCGACGTTTTCGAAACTAAATAAAATAGAAGAGCAAAAGGAAGAATTCATAAAAACGCCGACGCATAAAATCAAGCGGTTTATGTACAAGTAAATCGAAACGAAGATGTAAAGGATTTTAGAGGAGATTAAGCGAAGAATTATTTTTCGTCTTCAAGATTGAGGTATTTCATCAGGCGCGTGTGGCATTCGTCGTCAACTTCAACGTTGTATTTTTTGTAAAATACGATTGTATCCTGTACCGATTTGAAATATTTTGAACAATTATCACAATGTTCGAGATGCTCTTTAATTTCGACGCATTGAGGCGAATCAATATCTTCCGCAAGAGTTTTGCAGATGTAATCCGCCACTTCCCGACATGTGATTTGTTTAATTTTCATCTTTCAGTTCATTATTCAATTCGTTTCTTAAAAATGCTCTTGCACGGTGTAAGCGAGATTTTACCGCGGGTATGGACAAATTCATTATTTCCGCGGTTTCTTTTGTCGAAAGTCCTTCAACGTCGCGCAGCATAAAAACGATTTTGTAATCTTCAGGCAATCGCTCGATAACTTTGTCGAGCGTTTCTTTTAATTCGTTGTTTTCGGCAACGTCGCTCGGAGTATATTTCCAATCGGACGAAGAGATCGCTCCCGAATAACTTGTTTCTTCTTCGAATTCCGTAGATTCTCGTCTTTTTTCGGTGCGCGCAAGCATCAAACAATGATTCGAAACAACCGTGTAAAGCCACGTCGAAAGTTTCGATTTCCCGCTGAACTGAGAAATCGATTTCACCATGCTTAAAAACGTTTCCTGCATTACGTGCTCGGCTTTTTCGCGATTGCGACAAATTTTAAACGCGAAATTATAAACCGTTTGTTCATGCAGTTTAACTAACTCGGCAAGCGCTTTTCTGTCGCCTTGCTTGCTTCGTTCGATTAATTCGTTTTCGTCAATATTATTTGATGTTTCTTTCGTCAATCGGTTTCCGTTGCAAATGAAAATTTAAATTTACGGAAAATTTTTATCGTCGCGTCGAAAAACATTTTCATAATGAAAGATAAAAAACGGGGACAACGCCACACGCTCCGTACGCTTACCGTTGCTTCCTTCCGGACCTGGCGGGGTTGGGCGTCGTCACGTCGGCGTGTCCCCGAAAAGCTCAAAATTTGAAGTGTTAATATAAGAGTTTTGAATATAAAATCATTTATTTATCCGCGATAGTGCATGAGAACGCTTTTTCAATGTTCGAAAATTTTATCGTAATAATTTTTGTATTTTTTTACCGCTTCGAAAATCGCTTCCGCCATTTGTTTTTGCGCTTGTCGCGTTCGTAAATATTTAGCGTCGCTCGGATTTGTAAGAAATCCCGTTTCGATAAGCACGCCCGGCATCGAGGCGCCGACCAAGACGTAAAGTCCCGCTTGCTTAACGCCGCGCGAACGCAATCTTGTTTTTTTCGGCCATTCCTTCGAAAGCAATTCCGCGAATTTTTCCGAATAGCGCATAAACGCGCTACGCGCCATTGCGACAAGAATGTAATTTTCGTCAAGTAAGTTTTTGTAGTCCTCGGGATGACTTTCGTAATTAATTACGCTATTTTCGATTTCCGCAATTTGCACCGCTTCTTCCGTTTTACCGGGACGCAAGAGGTAAACCTCGAACCCGCTTGCGTTCGTGGGACGATACGGTGTTGAATTGCAATGAATTGAAATAAATAAATCGCCCTCGTTTTTATTTGCGATTTGTCCGCGCTTTTTCAATTCCACAAACTTGTCGGTTTTTCGCGTGTAAACAACTTTCACGCCTTTCAGATTTTCTTTAATTAATTTGCCGAGTTTCAACGCAACGCCGAGATTTACATCTTTTTCTTTCACGCCGTAATATCCGATTGCGCCCGGGTCTTTTCCGCCGTGTCCTGGGTCGATGACCACAACGTCGAATTTCCATTTCTTCTTTTGTCGCTCGATTTCCTCCGCATCTTCAAATGTTTTTCTATTGTAAAGCGTAATCAATAAATCGCGCGAATCGACGTCGTTGTAAACGTCGGATGAAACGAATTTCTTTTTCAACAGAAACTCAATTTGGTAATTTCCTTTAACGTTTTTAACCTCGACTTTCTTTAAGTATTTATTCGGCGGAAGTTTTTCGCCGAGCGACGATGCCACGGTTACGCCGCGCAGAAGAAACAAAATCAACTTGTTGTCGAAAATATTGCTCGTGGGACGTCTGACGTATTTTTTCGATTTAAGCCGAATGAGCGTACCGTTAATTTTTTCTTCGACCACAACGCCGTAAATATCCGCATTTGCGCTTGTTTCAACGTCGGCAATTCTTTTTTTCTTCCCCAACGATTTTTCGTTAAATGCGGCATTGGTGAACGCAAGAATGTTTTTCTCTTTGTCATATTCGATTCGCCGCCCGAAAGCATTTTCAAGATAAATAATCATATAATCGAGCGGGAAGTAAATTTCGCCGTTAAAAAACTTAACCGAAACGGGAAGTTGAATTACGCTTTTTTTCTCGCCGCCTCTTTTCCGCATAATGATAAACTGATTCCACGCGGTTAAAACAATTCGATAGTCGTTTATTTTCAGTTCGCATTTTTTTGTTTTAGAATTATAGAAAAACCCCGCGCCGAGTTTTTTTGCGAAGTCCCGCGCGGAAAGATATTCCATTCCGCGAACCGAAACCGAATTTACCGAAACGATTTTTCCGTCAACGCTTACTTTTACGGAAGCCAAAGCGAGAATGTAAGAGAAAAGAAAAATGAGAAAAAGCGTTTTTTTCATCTGCGTTAATTTCCGAATAATTGTTTTGCAATATAAAAACGAGTTGCTTTCCCGCGAAAGTCTTACGGGGTGGCCGCGGTAAGGCGAACCGTTCTTTCGGCTATTTTGTCGAAAATGTCTTCGTTATGCGAAATCAACAGAAAAGATTGTCCGCTTTGCATTCGATTTTTTAAAACGGAAAGGACCGCTTGCGCGCTCTGCAAATCCATTCCGTTAAGCGGCTCGTCGAGAATTGTTACGCACGCGTTAAGCGCGAGAGTTCGAAGCAAGTTTATCTTCTGCTTTTGTCCGCCGCTTAAATTTTTAATTTTCTTCCGCGCGAAGTTTTCGTAAGGCTCGCCGAAAAACTCAAAAAAGGTTTCGCGCAAATTCTCGAAATCGAAATCGCCGAGCGCGTCGAAAGTTTCCGCTACGGTTGCGTTTTCGTTTAACGCTTCTTCCGCGTGCTGAAAGGCTACTGTGATTTTCTTTCCGCGAATCTTTTCGGAATAAATTCTCTTCGGCGTTTCGCCGCTTATTTGTTCGCCGCAAATTTTTGCATTGAACCGCGCGGGCAAAAATCCGAGCAAAATTTTCGCAAGCGTTGTTTTTCCCGTTCCGCTTGGCGCTTTGAGGTAAACCGTTTCGCCCTTGCGTAATTTCAAATCCGTTTCCTTTCCTTTTTCCGTAAAATACAAAACATTATCGAAAACTTTTATGCCCGAGTTTACAGACAAAACCATTTCGCTTTCATTTCGCTCGCGCGTCAGTTTTTCGGCGGAAGCAATCCACGCCGTATATTCTTCGGGCTCGAATCGTCGCTGCCGCAATTTGTTTTCCGAAACATAGACTTCGAAGTAGTGAAAGAATTCCGAAAGATTTTTGAATTTATTTTTGATGTACAAAACAATCGAATAATCGTGCGTGATGAAAAGGACGCTCGGCTTGTCTTTTAAAAACATTCTTACGACTTCATCTAAAACTACGTTTCGCAGCGCCGCGTCGAGGTGTCCCGTCGGTTCGTCGAAAACAAAAAGAGCGTTCCACGCATTCGAAAAAGAGAGTTTATCCATTGCAAGAAAAGCCATCGCGTTCAAAACGCGCTGTTTTTCTCCGCCGCTCGGACGAAACGGTTTGGGATAAATCTTCAGAAATTCATCAAGTTGCCGTTTCGAAAAGGAGGGGAAAAGATTTTCGAGAATCAGTTTTTTATCTGGCGCATTTTTTATTTTCCCTTCGTTAAGTTGCTTTTCGAGAGTTTGAACGGGCGAAAGGTGAGAAGACGGTTCTTGAAAAACGTAAAAACTTTTGGAAAGCATATCCCGCACGCCGAGATTTTCAAGGTATTGAAAATACGGCTCGTCGTTAATCGTAATTGCGAATTCGTCCGAATTTAACAAGCCGAGCAGCGCCTTCGAAATTAAAGTTTTACCGATTCCCGATTCGCCGAAAAGAAAATTGATTTTGTTGTTTTTAATTTCAAACTCGTCGATTGAAATCGCGCGAGAATTATCAAGCGATATTTTTACGGAAAATTTCATTTCACGAGTTTTTTCCTTTCGACCAAACCGTTTGAAATTTTGTATGCGGAAATCAAAGTGAATACGAGAGTGAACGCCGCCGAAACGCCTTGTAGATTGGCTGTAAATAATTTCGGAAGATAAAGCGGATTAGCAAAAACTTCGCGCGCGGCGAGAATATCTTCCTTGCTCGAAATATTTGCAAGCACGTTTCCGAGCGTGACGGGAAGCGAGCTTAAACTCAGTTCGTTGGAAAGTCCCACGGAAACAATAAAATCGGCGCTGCAAAGCAAAAAAACGACCGACGCAAAAACTATTATTGCGCGATTAATTAAATGCGGAAGGCTGTTGAGCAAAAGAACGTCGCGCAAAATTATTCTTCGTTCGGAAATTCCCGCGGCGAGCATCGCTTCGTAAAAACCGGATTTCTTGAAAAAATTTATCCTGCCGATAATTTCGTCGTGAACTTCGTTTGCGAAAACAAGCGCGAGAACAAAGGCGAGCCAAGCGTAACGCAAAGGCGTGTCGGAGAAATTGTAAATTAAAAAGACATAGCCGAACAAGAGCCAAACGATTTGCGGAATTGATTTGAGAAAATCGAGTACAAGTCGCAGAACGGAAAGCGCAAGCGAGCGATTTTTATTTTCGGCGTGGATTCTCACCGCAACGAAAGCGCCGCCGAAAAGAAACGCAAGCGCCGTGGAAAATACGCCGAGCAAATACGTGTTTGCGGTTGCGGTAATCCATTTGTCGAAAGCGGGCGCATTAAGAAAAATTGAGTTCCAAACAAAGAGAACAAGCATTGCGCTTACAAAAACGGTCGCCCAAAATTTATCGCGCGCTTTTTTTAGTTCGCGCCATACGTCGCCGTTTTTTAAGAAATCAATTTTCATATTTCGCGTTCTCTTTTAAGAATAAATAATCCGTAACAATGTCGCTTGCTTTTACGACGAAAAAAACTAACATTAAAATAAATATCGCGACAGCCGTTTCTTTGCCTTTGAGCGCTTTCAGCAATTCGTAAAAAATTCCGTTTTGCAAATTCAAAGCGAGTTCAACGATAATCATTCCCGTTATTTGAAAACGCGCAATTTCCTTAAACGCCGATAAATATTGCAGATGAGCGCTTTTGTAGATTTGCGTTAAAATATGTTCGCCGAAAAACTTGAACGGCGAAAAAATTCTTGTCGCCGTAATTTTCCCGTCCGCGGAGCAATCGTAATTTACGCCTTTTATTTTAGCGGTTTCGACGTAGCCTTTTACGCTTTCGCTTTCGAGAAGTCGGTAAAATTTATTTGCGGAAGTAATCAAAACGCCGTTGGTAAAAACCGATAAAATTACGTAACTGAAAAAAGTAACGTTTTCGTAATTGAATTTGAAAAGGTAGCCAATCAAATAAACGGGAGAGAACAAAATGAAATATCCCGCCGCGGCGAGAATGATTTCGCCCGCTTTTTTCAGAAGGTTCATAATTTGCGCGTTCTCTTTTTCCGCTTTTTTTTGTTGTTTTCCCGCGCCGCAATTTTTTCGTTTAAATTTCAACAACGCGAAACTTTCGGAAAGATAAAAAAGCAAAAAGCCGATTAAAGCGAAGTAGAACGCAAAAAGCGCCGCCTTGCCGAGCAAAGATAACGCAAGCGAAAAATCGAGCGAGCGCACGTCCGCGCCCGATTTGTTTTCCCGCGCGGTGAGAAGAAATTCTTTGTAAGCAAAATACTCTGCGATTAGCGCGTCGGCTTTCGGCGAATTTTTGTAGTAGTTTTTGATTGCATCGAGCAGTGTCGCCGCGTCGAGTTCGTTTTCGGGATTAAGTTCGGCGGCGGTAAGTAGCGATTTTATTTCACTGAATTTGTTTTCGTTTTCCGAACCGGAAACAAAAAAAATCAACGCCGCAAAAAGCGCCGTAAAAAAAGCGAGTCCGATAAAGTGTTCGCGTATTTCCTTCTTTTTCAAAATCATACCGCAAAGATACGAAATATTGATTTTTGCACTACGGCTCAAATTAAGGGAAGTAAGGCAAGTAACGAGTCGGGGTGTTTATTGCCAAGGAGTTTCGTTCCTTTCGAATCTCTGCACCAAGAGGCGAATTTAGTCTTTACCGCTCCCGCTAAAGGCGGCATTGAAAATTTAGAATTTGGAATTTTTAATTTGTAATTGGGCTTCTCAGCCTCAATCCCCGTTTATATGACATCAAATTCGTTTTATAATTTCATGTCGAACAAATAACAGGAATACAAACGAGAAAATTATCCGACTTTTACAAACTTCAAGTGTTTTCGATAATCGGAAAGGATTTTGTTTTTCAAAACGGCGTTTTCCTTTCGGGCAAGGCGCGGGTCGTTTTCGATAATCTTAAACGCGGCGTCCTTTGCGGCGAAAAGTAGCGGCGCGTCTTCCGTTAAATCGCAATATTTAAGCGCGGGCAAGCCGCTTTGGCGCGTTCCGAAAATGTCGCCAGGTCCGCGCAATTTCAAATCGATTTCGGAAAGTTTAAAACCGTCGGAATATTCGACCATTGCGTTCAAGCGTATAGCCGTTTTGTTTCGTTCGATTTCTTGTTTTGACATAAATTCGAAATTAAACTTTTCGTCGATTTTTTTCGTGCGATATTCTTCCTTCGTTACAAGAATGCAATAGGCTTGTTTTTCGCCGCGTCCAACGCGTCCGCGCAATTGGTGAAGTTGCGAAAGCCCGAAGCGTTCGGCGTCGTTAATAATCATTATGTTTGCGTTCGGCACGTCAATGCCGACTTCAATTACCGTTGTGGAAACAAGCGCGTCGAACTCTCCCGCGGCGAATTTGCGCATCGTTTCTTCTTTCTCTTCCCAATTCATTTTGCCGTGCAAAAGTCCGACCTTGTAGCCGCTTAAAAACGAGTTTTTCAATTTTTCGTAATATTCCACAGCCGATTTGTATTCGAGTTTTTCCGATTTTTCAACGAGCGGATAAACGACAAACGCTTGATAATTTTCCTCATCGATTTTCTTTCGCACGAATTCGTAAATTTCGGGCAAGCGATTTTCCGAGCGGAGAACCGTTTTTATTTCCTTGCGATTTGCAGGCGGTTTCGAAATTACCGAAACGTCCAAGTCGCCGTAAAGCGTAAGGGAAAGCGTGCGCGGTATCGGCGTGGCGGTCATTATCAGAACGTCGGGACGTTTTCCTTTTTCCATTAGTTTCAAGCGTTGCTGAACGCCGAAGCGATGTTGTTCGTCAATTACAACCAAGCCGAGATTTTTAAACTTCACGTTCTCTTGAAAAAGCGCGTGCGTGCCGATTACAATTTGCGCTTTCCCGCTTGAAATTTTTTCTTCCGCTTCCGTTCGCTCCGCTTTTTTCTGACTCCCCGTCAGCGAAACGATTTCCAAATCAAAACCTTCCGTGAATTTTTTAACGTTCGCGAAATGCTGATTCGCAAGAATTTCAGTCGGCGCCATTATCGCCGCTTGATAACCCGAAAAAACCGCCATTAAAATCGAAATGAGCGCGACTATCGTTTTCCCGCTTCCAACGTCGCCTTGCAACAATCTGTTCATCGGCTTTTCGCTTTCCATATCAAGACGAATTTCGTGCAACACTTTCAGTTGCTCTTCGGTGAGTTCAAAAGGTAGCGCGTCGAGAAAACGCTTTAACGGTTTGCTTTGAACCGTGATTTTATTGCCGCGCAATTCATTTTTTACAAACGATTTTTTCAACGCCACAAGCAATTCGAAAAAGAAAAATTCTTCGAACTTAATTCGCTCCCAAGCCTTTTCCAACGCTTGCTGATTTTCGGGCAAATGAATTTGCGTAATCGCCTCCGAAAGAGGCGAAAGCCCGTTTTCATTGACGATGCTTTGCGGCAGAGTTTCGGGAAGAAACTTCGCGAAGGTTTCCGTTGCGGATTTTGCAAGTCGCCGAAAACCGAGTTCGCCGAGATTTTTTTCGCGCAAGGTTTTCGGTATTCTGTAAAAGGGAATGATTTTCCCCGTGTGCAAAAAATCTTCCGATTCGCTTGTTTCAAGTCGGTCGAAATCGGGATGAACGAACTGCAAATGTCCGTAGCGCGTTATTGTCGGTTTCGCGGAAATTGCGTAGTAATTGCCCGTTTTGAAATAACCCGAAAAATACTTGATGCCGTTAAACCAAATCGCGTCGAAAAAGCCTTTCGCGTCGCGGAAAGTAACTTTCAGAAAATTTTTCTTAAAAGATTTTATCACTTCGGACGCAACGACTTCGCCGACGACAGTAATTTCCTTGTCGTAGCCTTTTGAAACGTAAGTGAAAACTTCCGCGCTTGTTAGAATTGTCGAGCGGTCGAGGTATTGCACGGGGAAATAAAACAAAAGGTCGCGAACCGTTTCAATGCCGATTTTCTTTAACAATTCGGCGCGCTTCGGTCCTACGTTCTTTAAGTATTGTATCGGGGTTTCCGTCCCGTTCATTTCAGCGGCGTTAATATTCGGGTTTGATTTCGCGCGTCATTAATTCGTAAGTTACGAATTGCGGGTCGGCATCGTTGTAAAGCACGTCGTAAACCGCGCGCGAAATCGGAATATCCACTTGAAGTTTTGCGGCGAGTTCGTTTACCGATTTGCACGTTTCGACGCCCTCCGCCACCATTTTCATCGAAGCGATGACTTCCTTCAATTTTTTCCCTTTTCCGATTTGTTCGCCGACGTAGCGGTTGCGACTGTGACGGCTCATACAAGTTACAATCAAATCGCCCATTCCCGAAAGTCCCGCGAACGTTTCGCGTCGCGCGCCCATTTCCATTCCGAGACGCGTAATTTCCGCAATCGCGCGCGTCATAATCGCCGCTTTCGTGTTGTCGCCGTATCCCACGCCGTCGATAATTCCCGCGCCGATTGCAATTACGTTTTTGAACGCTCCGCCGAGTTCCACGCCGATTAAATCGGTCGTGTAATAAACTCTGAAATACGAATTCGCAAAAGCGCTTTGGACGATTTTTGCGACCTCTTCGTCGTTTGCCGCGGCGACCACGGCGGTGGGAATTTTGCGACTTACTTCTTCGGCGTGACTTGGACCCGAAAGCGCCGCGATTTTATCGTGACGCACTTTCGGCAAAACGTCTTTAATCACGCCTGAAACCGTGAGAATTGTGCCTTTCTCAATTCCTTTCGAAACGCTGACGAAAATCGTGTTCTTAAAATCTTTCTTTTTCAATTTTTCGAGCGAAGAACGAATAAACTGCGTCGGAATCGCAATTACAATCATATGCCGATTGTCCGTCGCTTCGTTCAAATCATTCGTTATTTTTATTCCTTCGGGAATTTTTACGCCGGGAAGAAAAACCTTGTTTTCGCGGTGCTTGATTAAATTCTTTGCGTAAGATTTATTGAATTCCCACAACGTAACTTCGTGTCCGTTGTTTTCCAAAACGATGGCGAGTGTCGTGCCCCAACTGCCCGCTCCGAGAACCGTTACTTTCATTTTCGCTCTTTATCTGTTTTTGAAATTAAAAAAGGAGCGTCGAAACGCTCCGTAAAATTTTTATTTCTTTTTCGTTTTTAGTTTGTTTTCGTTTCCTTTTATCAAGCGCACAATGTTTTTTCTGTGCGTGTAAATTACAAGCGCCGAAGTCAAAATCACAAAAGGCAAAACTGTGTGATAGCCTTGAATATCGACGCCGAAAACGTTTTCGCGAATAATCATCACAAGCGGAAGCGAAATTGCCGCCGCAATTGAACCGAGAGAAACGTATTTGGTTGTAAGAACAATTATGAAAAAGACCGCTACGGCAATCAGCATATCGACGGTAACTATCGTAAGCAAAAATCCGAGGGCCGTCGCAATTCCTTTTCCGCCCTTGAACCCGGCGAAAATCGTCCACACGTGTCCGAGCACCGCGGCAAGTCCGGCGAGAATTTGCACGAGCGTAAAATTGTCGAACGGCGTTTGATTGCTAAACGGTAAATTGCCGCCGAACAATCGCGCGATAACGACAACGGCGAACGCTCCTTTGAACGCGTCGAAAAGAATTACGAAAATGCCGTACTTCCAGCCGAGCACGCGAATCGTGTTCGTTCCGCCGGCGTTTCCGCTTCCGTAATCGCGAATATCGATACCTTTAACAAGTTTGCTTACGATAATGCTTGTCGGAATTGAGCCGACGAGATACGACAAAATCAGAATAATTGCCAAGTTCAACATTGTTTTTCACACCTTTGTTCAATTTGATTTATAAAATATAAGATTTTTATTAAAAAGAAAAATACAAAGTTAGTTCCATTTAATGTTTCGGAATTTGCAAACGGAGTTAAAAACAAGTTTCACAAACCACACGCGCAAACAAAAAAGCGACGCCCGAAAGCGCCGCTTAAAAAAAATTAAATGTTTTACGGCGTTTTACAATTCCAGTTCCGCTTCGAGCGGTTTGCCTTCGACGAAAACGCCCTGTTTCAAATGTTCTTCCGTAATGTAAACGACGCCGTCTTCGTTGTGCGGTTTTCCGATACGCGAGTGAATCGACTTCAGTCCGCCGAGATATTTGCGTTTGTCGGAAATGTAAACCAAATCGCCTTCGTTCGCTTTCATTTTCTTCAAATCGTTAACGGAAAGATTTACCGTATCGTCGTCGCCTTCTTTTATTTTATAATGAACCGTAACTTTTTCGCCTTCCGCGAGATTTACTTTTCCGCCCTTGAAACGTTCCATTGCCTTTTTAATAGACCAAATCACCAAACCGTCGGTTTGTCTTTCTTCGTCGTACTTGGTTTTAACCGTAGTGACAATTGAAATTGTAAAGACCATAATTAATGAAGAAAGAAGCGAAACCCAAAGCGGAGCCAAATCGAACGCCACGATAATAAACAACAATGCGGAAATAGCGTAAAGGGCGTAAACGATTGTTTGTTCGTTGCCCGATTGTTTGATTTTTTCCGAATATTTTTTCTGTAAACCCGTAGTGTAAACCACGAGAACGCCCACGCCCGAACAAACCACAAGATTGTAAAGCGCGCGAATGTAACTGTAAGGGTGATGCTTGTGCATTTCAATGCCGTGCGCAAAGGGCTTAATTAAAACGGCGGGGTGATTTGCTCCGAGCAACATCAAGGCAACGCCGACGAAGAAACTTGTAATTACCGCGGCGGGCGTGAATTTTTTCCAGAAAACACCGAGGAAAATCGCCACGACAAGCGGAGGAGTAAGCGTGGAGTGAAAATATCCGTGCGCTTCGTAAACCGTGGGAAAACCTTTGAAAGCAAGCACGGCTACAACGCCGAGTACGGTTATCACAACCGAAGAAATGCGCGCGGCGTTCAATTCCCGTTTTTCCGTTGCGCGTCTGCTTTCCCCTTTGTATTTTTTCAAAGCGTCCACAATCGGACGATGAATATCGTTTATGTAAATCGCCGAAGTGGCGTTAATTAACGTATCGACGGTGGACATCAACGCGGCTGTAAGCGCCGCCATAATAAATCCGAACACGCCCGGGTGAGAAACCACATTTGCCACAACCACGAAAATTTGGTCAGGTGAAGTGTGCGGACTAATAACGTCGGGATGTAAAACCGAAATCGCTTTTCCAATCCAGCCAGCGTTTCCCACGACAATTGCGGAAAGCGGAAGCATAACCAAAATATTGAACGTTGCGGCTTTACGTCCTTCGTCAACGCTTTTGGTAGCCATAAAACGCATTACGAGCCCCATGTTCATAAACATAAAACCAACGGAACCCGCAACGGCGTCTTGCCAAAAAATTCCCACGAAGTTGAAATCGGGCGGTTTGTTGAACTTCGCAAGGGGCAGTTTCCACTCCGTCGGTAGCGCGTTCCAAAAAACACCGAAACCGCCGAGATAATCGAGCCCGAGAAAGAAGAGCAAGAAGCCCGCGAAAAGAAGCACGAACCCTTGAAGCAAGTCGGTGAAAATCACCGCCGTTTGTCCGCCGAACGTGATATAAATTCCCGTAACGACCGCGATAAAAATCACCACACCCATAAGCGTTACGGGGATAGTCGTCCCAAATATATTAAACGCTTCGGGTAACATCGGCATTGCGGCTTTGCCGAGCGTAAGAAATCCGATACCGATGTAACCGATCATATAAAGCAAAAGTAAGAGTGTAGCAAGAAAACGCGCGGCGGGACTGAAACGTCGTTCGAAATATTCGGGAATGGAACGTATTCGCGTGTAAACGATTATCGGCAGCCAACCGAATAAGAAAAAAGGAATAAAAAACCAATCGTTAATGTAAGTCATTGTTGACGAAAGTCCGTGCTCAAAACCTTTCGCCGCATATTTTACGAAACTGTGACTTCCCACGCCCGTTGCGACAATCGAAAAGGCGATAAGCCACCAAGAAAAACGGCGTCCGCCGAAAAAGAAATCTTGTGTGGAACGATTATACTTTCCGAAATAACTTCCGAAAAGCATAATCACGATAAAATAAACGACCATTATTACCCAGTCGGTGGACGTTCCGATATTGTGATATGTCAAATGAACAGTGCCAGTTTCCATTTTACGTATTCAACCCCAAAATTGTGAAAAAAGTATGAAGAAAAAGAAAATAGAAGTAACCGAAAATCATTAATCGCCACCATTTGCGATGGCGTCTTAAAGACAAATCGATAGCGCCGGTTTTTTTTATGATGTACATTCCGAGGAAAAAAATCATTCCGCCGACGCCGTAGAGGTAAATGAGAGGCAACCAAACATCGCTGAACGTTAACATTGCTTAACCTTTTCTTTAATTGTTAAACATTAGTTGGTAAAGTTAAATAAGCCTTAATTCAGTTGCAAACTATTTTAATAAAAATTGTTTTTCATTCGATAAAAAGGAAACCTTGCTATTGTCTTGATTATGTGAAAATCTTCTTGATGGATTAAAAATATTTTTCCGAAAAATCAAAACCGCAAATTTTCTCTTTCGGCAAACCGACGGTTTGCTTCGCCCCACTGTGTTCCGCCCGCGGACGTGAAAATTTCAAATCCGTGAAAATCCGTTTAAATCCGTGTTATCCGTGTTCTATTACGCTAATTAAAAAAATTTTTGAATTTTTAATTTCATCTTTTGAATTGATTTCCTCAACCTTAACGTCAGCCTTAACCTTAATTTACTGTCCGCCGTAATATTATTTTTAAGGATGTCACTTTAACTATTCCGTTTTATGTGATTTTATTCAAGAAAATCGGGGAATAACATGCATGAATATATTGAAAAGGCGGGCTATTTTATTTATCTTTATAGGATAAATTAAAAACTAAATTTATTAATTAATCACGGAGCAACAATGAAACGAGTAGTTTCCTATCTTTTATTATCGGCAATGATTTTCGGATTTATGGCGTTTTCATGTACGTCGAAAGAAATCACGAGTGCGAAACTTTACATTCAACAAAAAAGATACGATAAAGCGCTCGGCGCATTACAGGACGAATTAAAGAAAAACCCCAACAGCGACGAAGGTTATAAGTTGTTGGGAGACGTTTACGGATACAAAGGCGAATATAAAAAAATGGTTGAAGCGTACGACAAATCTCTCGCTATCAGTAATCGTTTCGAAAAAGATATAAAACTTGCCAAAACCGCAAAGTGGGCGGATAACTTTAACAAGGGTGCGGCATATTACAATCGCGCAACAAAACAAAGTTCGCCCGACAGCGCAAAAATGTTTTATGAAAAAGCCGTCGAGGCTTTCGACGAAGCAATTATTTGCCAACCCGATTCCGCTAAAAGTTACGAATATCAAGCATACGCGTATTTTAATATGGGGGAACCCGACAAAGCGATTCAACCGTTGAAAAAAGTGATTGAAAAAGCTCCGTCAAAAGAAATCTATGTTCGTCTCGGAGAAATTATTCTCCAGCAGGGACAATCGCACATGAATAAGTTTTATCAAACCAACGCTAAAGAAGACAGTCTGAAAGCAATGGAATATTATAAAGACGCCGTAAAAGTTTTGGAAGAAGGGAAAGCCAAATATCCCGACGACCCGAATATCTTAAATGATTTGGCGGCGGCGTACGTTTCGGCGAAAATGCTTGATACGGCAATGGATGCGTTCAAAGAAGGCGTTGAAAAAGATCCGGGCAATAAAAATTATCATTATAATTACGGCGTTCTTCTTCTCGGCGCAAAAAAATATGAAGAGGCCATTAAACAATTTGAAGAAGCGTTGAAAATTGACCCGAATTATGAAAACGCGCTGTACAATATTGGCGTGGCGTACATCAAATGGGGAATGGCTATCAGAGATAAAGCCGTCAGCGAAGGGCGCGAAGACGATCTGTCTTATCAGGAAAAATTCCGCAAGGCGTTGCCTTATATCGAAAAATATTTGGAATTAAAACCTGACGATGCGGCGATTTGGGATGCTCTCGGCAAAGTTTACGCTAATTTGGGTGAAACGGAAAAATCGAAAGAAGCGTTCGAAAAAGCGGATCAATACAAATAAAATTTAATCTCAATCGGGTTGTCTCGCTTGTTGCGGGGCAATCCGATTAAATAAAACTAAGGTGTGGTCATGGACAAAAAAAATCCTCAAAACAAAATTAACATTGAACTTGACGAAAAAGAAGCGCAGGGAACATATTCGAATTTGGCGATAATCTCTCACTCTCCCGCCGAATTTATAATCGATTTTACGCGAATTGTTCCGGGCGTGCCGAAAGCGAAAGTTCTTTCAAGAATTATTACGACGCCTCAACACGCTAAAATGTTACTGAAAGCATTACAAGATAACATTCAAAAATACGAAGCGCGTTTCGGCGAAATTCGTATAGAAGGGACGCCGGAAATACAATTCGGCTTTACAAATCAAAGCAATACGGAAAACGAGCCGATTAACTGAGAATAGTGAGAGTTAATCTCAAAATATTTCTTTTAATTCTTCTTCTGATTTTTACTGCCGATTATTACGCCCAAACTTTGTCTTTTACTCAATTTACCACGGACGACGGGCTTCCGCAGAACTCGGTTTATTCAATCATACAAGACCACAACGATTTTCTTTGGTTTGCAACCGAAGAAGGCGTGTCGAAATTCGACGGAACGGAATTCGTAAATTATTCCGTTAAAGACGGCTTGCCTTATAATCACGTTAGAGTAATCTTTGAAGATGCGGATTCGAATATTTGGTTCGGAACAAATCAAGGGCTCGGCGTGCTTTATTCCGATTCCGCAAGAATCGTAGCCGTTGCCGATACCACCGTTTTACCGCTGATGAAAGATTTTGTTTACTCTATCGCTCAAAGTCGCGATTCCACGGTGTTTTTCGCAACGGGCACAAGCGGATTGTTTTATTTGCGGAATAATGAATTTCATAAAGCGGAAATAAAAAATGTACGATTGCCCGATTCTTTGCTTTACGTGTATGTTGACCCCGAAAACACTTTGTGGCTCGGAACGGCAAAGAAAGGTTTGTGGAAAGCAGAAAATTGCGAAATAAACAGATTGCACAGAGTAGGTTTCGTAAAGCAAAAAAGAATCATAAAACTTTATCGGGATAAGAGGGGGAATTTGTGGGTTTCGGGAAGCAACGGCTCGTTTATTCTCAGAGGTAAAAAAGTTCTGCCGTTAAGTTTTCTCGGTTCGGCGACCGCGGCGTTTTTCTTCGAAGATTTATCGGGGAAAATTTGGATAGGAACGGAAAACGACGGCGTGTTCGTTTACGATGCGGGCGAAGTGGAAAATTACCGACAGGAGAACGGATTATCGGGAAATTCTTTGTTGAGTGGAATTGAAGATAAGCGCGGGGATATTTGGTTCGGTTTTCGCGACGGGGGCGTAAGCAGATTACCTATTGAGAAGTTTATAATTTACAATAAAGAAAACGGACTCGCGAACAACGCCGTTTTCGGAATTTTTAAAGACCGTTGGAGTAGGTTGTGGTTCGGGCATTGGCTTAGCGGCGTAACGTTGTATTTTAGAAATCAAAGTAAAATTTTGACCGATAAAGACGGAATACCGGGCAACGGTGCGGCGGCGTTTATTCAACCCAATCCCGTTGATGTTTATATCGGGGCGATAAAAGGAATTTCCATATACAGAAACGGCTCCGTTCAAGATTCCATTCGTCTTTTCCCCGAAGATAATAACGATTATGTTCTTTCTTTTCTGAAAAACTCCGATAGCGTTTTATATGTGGGTACAACCGACGGAATGAGATTCTTTTCTCTGAAACAGAAAAAATTTCTACCCGAAAATCCCAAATGGGATACTCTGAAAGATTCGTGGGTACAACACATTTTCAAAGATTTCGACGGAAATGTTTGTGTTACAACCGACCCGAAAGGCGTTTTCTTTTTCCGCGGAGATTCTCTCGTTAAAACTTTGACGAAAAAAGACGGTTTGCTCAGCAACACCGTTTTTTGGGCGTTGCAGAATGAAAAAGGCGATTATTGGTTTTTCACCGATGTGGGAATAAATATTTATAACGGGGAAAAATGCACATCCATTAAAGTTGACGACGGACTTCCCGCAAACACTTGTTACTTCGGCGTTGAGGAAGGCGACTACATTTTTGTCGGCACTCCACAAGGCGTGGCGCGAATTGATTACGTCAATTATGAACGTTTAAAGAAGGACGCAATTAAAATTTATACGAAGAAAGACGGTTTCGCCGGAACGGAAATGAATATGTTCGGCGTATTTAAAGATAAACGCGGAAATTTGTTCTTCGCCTCGCAAAACGGAGTAACGCAACTTAACCCGAATGAAAAACCGCGACAATTCCCTTCGGCTACTTATATTCGAAACGTTAAGATAATTACCGAAGAAGCGGAAATAGACACTGTGCCGCGCACACAAATGAACTTGGCATATTACATGAACAATATTACAATCGATTATCGCGGCGTGGTTTTTACCGATCCCGATAAGATTTTTTACAGATACAAGCTCGAAGGTATCGATAAATCGTGGACGGAAACGAAAGAGCATACAATTACATATAGAGCGCTTCCTCCCGGCACTTACGTTTTCAGAGTGCGCTGCCGTAATCAGGACGGTATTTGGAGCAACAAAGATGCGACCGTAAGTTTTATTATCACGCCCCCGTTTTGGGATACGTGGTGGTTCAGAACACTTTTCGTTCTTGTTTTAATTTCGGGCGCCTACGGAATGTACATTTATAAAACGCAACAGGTAAGGAAACGAAATCTGGAACTGGCGAAACTTGTTCGCGAAAGAACCAAAGAATTGCAGGAAGAGAAAGACAAAACCGACGAATTAATTCATAATATTTTGCCGGCTCAAGCGGTCGTGGAACTGAAAACGAAGGGCTACGTCGAACCGCGATTGTTTGAGAGCGTTACGATACTTTTTACGGATTTCAAAGATTTCACGGTTCAGGCTTCCAATTTGCCTCCCGGTGAACTTGTTGATGAGTTAAATAAAATCTTTCTTGAATTCGATAATATTATTGAAGAATTCGGATTGGAAAAACTTAAAACGATAGGGGACGCTTATATGGCGGCAAGCGGATTGCCTCAAATAACCGATGACCATGCGGAGCGTGTGGTAAGAGCCGCGTTGAAAATGCAGGAATTCATTAAATCTAACCAGGCGTTTTTCCGTGTCAAATGGAAAATGAGAGCGGGCGTTCATACGGGGACGGTTGTTGCGGGTGTAGTAGGAAGTAAAAAATTCACATACGATATTTGGGGCGATACCGTAAACATAGCAAGCAGAATGGAAAGCTCGGGCGTTCCCGGATTCGTGAACGTTTCGGCTTCTACGTACGAATTAATTAAAGATAAATTCGTTTGCCAGTATCGCGGAAAAGTCGATGCCAAAGGCAAGGGAAAGATGGATATGTATCTCGTCCTCCGTGAAAAGTGATTTGTGACGCAGTTAACACCTTAGATTCTCATCACTTGACATTCGTTTTTTTTGTATTATTTTGATGTTGAAATTAAATCACAAAATAAATCTGGAGGAGAAAATGAAAAAATTTACGATATTTCTGTTAATGCTGTTTTTCGGTTTTACGGCATTAGCTCAAGAACACCAAATCGGTTATCAAATCATCGTTACCGATCCGTGTAACGGTAGTAATATTACAGTGGAAGGCGGCTCTATTTCGACGGGCGAATTTTTTACAATTCCCGAATATACGCTTCCCGAAAGTATGCAAGATTGGCAACAACTTTATGACGCTCTCGTGGGAACAACGTTCGGAATCGATTCGGGCGCGTTAAACGAAGATATTACAATAGGCGTCAATATTTTCGGATTCGATTGCCAAAATGAGGGTTACTATTTCAATCCCGATTTATTTATGTTTATCGGTGTTACGGTTGTTGGCGATTCTTCGGGTTTTCACGGACTTGACGATTTCTATTACTTTAACGACGGAAAATATGCGCGTTTAACCATTCCGTTATCGAACTCGTTTAACGCATTGTTGGAATTCTTAAACATCACGTTAAACGACATCGGGTTCGGTTATTATATACAGGATTTGTTCCTTTCCAACGGACTTGAATTTAGCGTCAATGCGGATAATATTGAACTTCGGTTGTCGCACTTCTCCAAATTCGGCGGCGGCAGAGGTTCGGTTGTGGATGTTGAAAACGAAATTAACAAACCGCATGAATTCGCTCTTTATCAAAATTACCCGAATCCGTTCAACCCGACAACGCATATTCGTTACTCGTTACCTTCGAATTCTTACGTAACGTTGAAAGTTTATGACGCTCTCGGCTCGGAAGTTGCAACATTGGTTCAAGGAGAAAAGCCCGCGGGTGTTTACGAAGTGGAATTTAACGCAAGTGAACTTTCTTCGGGAATTTATTTCTACGAATTAAAAGCGAATAATCGTGTTATTACAAGGAAGATGATACTTCTTAAATAACAGGTTGTATTTAATTTTTATTCTTAATATAATAAGACCGTAAATGAAAATACTTTACGGTCTTTTTTTATTTTTGGAGAGATATTAGGAGAACGGATATGAAAAAAATTATTTTGCGCGTTATTGCGTTTATATCAATCGGGTTGGTTCTTTCGGCGTGTTTCGATATGCCTAAAGAACCGACTTTACCGGTATGGGACGTAAACGTGAATGTTCCGATTGCTGGGGATTCTTACACCATGGCGGATATTCTCGATACGACCACAAGCGAATATCTCGGAATAATGGATACAACCGGCATTGACGACAGTTTATATTTTTTGCTTGTCGATGATATTGAGAATATCACCAAGTTACAGGATTCAATAGTTGTCCCGCCGTTACTTGACCCCATTTCAACCAGTCTTATTGCGTCGGGAGGCGGAGAATCTTCAGTTGGGTTCGTCATAAATCCCGATGACGAATACCATTTGATAGCCGCGACGTTTTCTACAGGCGCTTTTAATTTTACGCTTATTAATAATAATGCAAACGCATTTGATTATACCATTATTATCCCGGGATTTAAGCACAAAGTTTATACGGATTCTTCTTTGACAGTTACGGGACATTTACAGGGGAATTCCACCGTAAATAGTACGATTGACGTTGCGGAGTTTAATTATCACGAATTGCCCGTTTATGAAGGGGCACCTATTCTTCCGCCGTACGATTATCAAAACGCGGCGGGATTTTTGGTGGTTGTGCATGCCAATACCGACCAAGCGGTAAATGTTACAATTAAAACGTCGACAACGGAATTTACCGTTACTCGGTTGGAAGGAAGATTGAAAAGAACCGAATTGACGGGAATCTCCGAAGAAGTGGAAACAGGCTTGGAAAGCGATATCGAAAATTTCGCTCAATCGATTCGTTTGCAACAAGCAAAACTCACATTGAACTTACAAACGTTCGGTGAAATGTCTAATATCGCTATCGTTTTCGAAAACATGAGAATTGTCGGCTACATTCTTGACGATAACGATAATGTCGCCGACAGTGTTATTTTGAAATTTAACGGACAAGAAACATTTACGGATTCGGCTATTGCAGGCGAACTTTATCAAAAAGAGTTTAACGAAACGAACTCGAATGTTCTCGATTTCTTCCTTGCGCTTCCGAAAAGAATACGTATTTCGAATAATGTTATTCTTGCTCCCGTCGGAAACGACAATCAAGTGGTTTCCGCAACCGATTCCATAAAAATTTCCGCCTCCATTTATTCTCCCGTTATTGTTGCGGTTAGTCAAGCCTCGTATGACGGGGACGAAAATATAGATTTATCTGACGACGATAAGGACCAACTTGACAATGTAAAATCCGCCTATGTTAAACTTTTTGTGGAAAATGAAATTCCTGCATACGTTAAAGCGATGGCGCAAATTATCGATGAAAACGATAATGTTTTGTTTGACTTACACGACATAGACGGTAATACGGTACTAACAATTCTTCCTGCCGAAGTCGATGCGAACGGAATTCCGATTGGACCGAAAGAAAGTGTGCTTTCAATTTCCGTTAATCAAGATGAAATTTCGCAAATAATTAACCTCGGCAAAAAAGTTCGTTTTTCCGTTTTTGCATACAGCACGGGAAGCGACGACAACGGCTTTGGTCCGTTCGTTCGGATTAAAGCGAATTATCGCATCAGTTATACCGTTAGTGCCGGTGGTGTTTATCATGTTGATTTAGAAAATGATTGAGGTGGGAAATGAAAAAAACAATTATCATACTTTCGTTTTTTTTAAGCACGCTTAATTTTGCTCAAATTGCCGGAGCGTATTCGATTAACGACCCGATTTCCGCCGCAATGGGAAATGTTTCGGCGGCAAACGCGACGGGTACCTATGCGGTTTACAGAAATCCCGCCAATCTCGCATATATGGAAAACGGTTCTTTCGGCTTGGCAACAATCTTTCCGTTGCCCAATTTATCCGTAAATGTCGGAACCGATTTTATGACAATAGACGAATATAACTATTACTTCGGCGGGGTTGAAGTGAACGGGCATACCGTTCCACGGGAACTTACCGAAGAAGATAAACAAAATTTAAAGGATTTATTCGCCGACGGCGGATTGGTTTATTCGGGTACGAATATCAACTACCTTAATATGGTTTATAAAGTAAGCGACGAAATCGGTGCTTTCGGATTTAGTATTTCCGATAATGTCACCGAAGTTTCCACTTTTCCTCAAGGCTTGATTGAATTGACAATGGACGGTAACATAGTGGGACGTGCATACGATTTTAACGACTTGTCGCTAAAAAGTTCTTATTTACGCGATTACACGTTCACTTATTCAAGAGATTTTTCCGACGTAATACATTCTCCTTTCAGTAAGTTGACCGCGGGTTTCAGTGTCAGTTATGTTCAAGGTTTGGCAATGGGAAGAATTGACGAAGTAAAAACGAATATAGTGACAAATCCCGATAATACGATTAGCATTGACGGACATTTTGTCGGGTATGTTGCACTGTCCCCCGATTATAATGTCGTATATGATTTCGATTCCACCGATTATAAAGATTCCGGTTTCAATTTTTCGCCGCTTCCCACCCCCGCGGGCACGGGTTTCGGTTTTGACTTCGGTTTTAATGCCGAATTGGACGATTATTTGAAAATTGCTTTCGCCGTTAATAATATCGGTTCGGTGACGTGGAATAAAAACGTGGCGAAATACGAATCGAACACGGCGCTTTTGTTCCGCGACATTACCGACCAAGACGAAGTCGATTCTTTGCTCGACGAAATTAAAATGGACGGAACATACATTGATGAAATTACAACCGATTTGCCCACCGTAATGCGTCTCGGTGCCTCCGTGCAAGTCGATAAAGTGCTTGATGGTGTTCCTGGCTCACTTTTGGTTGCGGCTGATATAATCAAAGGGTTTAATGACGAAGCGTCGAATTCAACGGACATGGGTTTCGGCTTGGGTGTGGAATGGCGTCCGTTTTCCTGGTGGCCCATTATGACGGGATTCGCCGTTGGAAACGGAAGACCCGACGCGGCATGGTCGTTAGGTACGGGAATTGACACGGGCGTTTTTGCATTTACGATTGCGGCGCACAATTTCGGTTCGATTATTCATGGAAATCAAGCGAAAACAATTAATTACGTCATGGGGTCTCGTTGGAGATTTTAGTGTAGTTCAGATAAAAAAAATTAAGGCGAACCGTTCGGTTCGCCTTTTTTATTTTACATGATAAATATCGTTTTAAATTATTTTAATAACAACATCTTTTTTGTCGCCACGAAAGACCCTGCGCGCAACGTGTAAAAATAAACACCGCTCGGTAAATTTCGGGCGTCGAATTCCACGGAATAATTTCCGGCATTTTGGAATTCGTCAATCAGTGTGGAAACTTCTCGTCCCGCTATGTCGAACACCTTCAGTGTTACTTTAACTCCGCGCTCGGGAATAATGTATTGAATGGTTGTTGAAGGGTTGAACGGATTCGGATAATTCTGCATAAGCTCGAATTTTTCCGGTGAAATTACGGAAACTTCAATTACTTCGGAGTATTTAATACTTCCGTCCGCATCGATTTGTTTTAATTTATAAGAGTAAGTTCCGAATTTATTAATTTTATCGATAAAATTATATTCTCTCGGAGCGTTTGAAGAACCGCTTCCTTCCACGAAACCGATTTTTTCGAAATCACCGTCGTTAAATTTTCTTAAAATGTCAAATCCGAAATTATTGGTTTCCGTTTGCGTACGCCAATTCAACTCTATCTCGTTTTCTCTCAATTTTGCGGTAAACGAAGAAAGCTCCACGGGTGTTGCCGAAGTGGTTACAAAAGCGCTTCTTCCGTGCGTAAAAGCGAAAAGTTTGTTTGTCCCGCTCTGTAATCTTAAATGGTCCACGGGAACATAATCAGGAATACCGCTACCAACTCTCGTCCAAGTTCCTCCTCTGTCCGTTGTTTGAAAAACGCCGACTTCCGTTCCCACGTACAAAGTTTGATTGTCCAACGGGTCGATTACAAGAGTATGAACAGGCGCGTCAGGGAGGTTTCCCGAAATATCCGTCCAATTGGTCCCTTGGTCGTCGGAGTACCATACGTGTTTCGTAGGCGAAACACCGTCGTTGTTATAACCTGAATAACAAGCGTAAATTTTATTTTTATCGTTCAAATCCACCGTTATTCTTCTTACCCAAGCGCCATTGTTGTCTGAGGGCGTTATTTCGGTCCACGTATCGCCGCTTCCCGTAACGCTTGTACATTTGAAGATTTTTCCATCAGTAGTGCCTGCAAATCCCAGATAAGGGGAAGAAGAATTCACGACGGTTACCGCACTAATTTTGTCGTCTGTGGATAATACGGCGCTCGAAGCCGACCAATTATCCGCTCCGTCGCTCGTAAACCAAACTCTGTTCGAACCCGCGAACAAAATATTCGAATTTTCGGGGTTCATTGAAAACGGAGCGATGAACAAAGTGTTGGCGGAACTGTTGGCATCGTCCAAACCGTTTATACATGTGTTCCATGTCGTTCCGCCGTCCGTGGATTTGTACATTTTAAGATGTACGTATTCTTCGTAATCTATGTCGCTATCCGTTTGATTTATTTCGGCGTAACCGCCGTCGCCGCCTTTTACTTTCGTCCAAGTTGTTCCGGCTCCGTCATATCTCAAGTGTCCGTTATCTTGTGCGCCGCCCATGTAAAACGTCCCGCTTTCGGAAACGGCACCGCCGTAAAATTGGGTTATTTCAAGGCCGTTGTTTAATGCCACCCAGGAACTGCCGCCGTCGGTTGTTTTAAAAATACCGCCGTCGTTTCCGTCGTAAACCACATCGGCGGTCGTCGGGTCGAAAACTATCGCATGATGATCCGCGTGAACATACGGCGTTCCGTAATAAGTATGCCAATAAGTCAATTGCGACCAACTTGATCCGCCGTCGGTCGATTTCATATCGTCAACGCCACCGACATAAATATTGTTGGAATTGTGCGGGTCGATAGCGATAACATTTCCGTACCAACCTTGTGTGCTTAAATAGGTTTTGTTTCCTGTTGATGTTAATAACCCGGGACGCGTAAGTTCCGTCCATGTAGCGCCGTTATCGGTCGATTTGTAAATTCCGCGCAATCCGTAGTACGGATCTCCCGATGTGCCCGAAGAGAAAACGGCGTAAACGGTAGAGGAAGAATTAGGATCTTGAGCCATCGCGATTCTATTAAAACCGTTTGTGGGTAAACCGGATGTAATTTTGCTCCAATTGCTTCCGCCGTCCGTCGTTCTGTAAATTCCGTCGCTGTCGGTGGCAAATAAAATAATTGAGGACGATATCGGTATTACGTCCGTCCCGTTATAATATGAACCCACTCCCGTTGAGCCACCACCGATTTTGCTCCAATTTCTTCCGCCGTCCGCCGATTTATACAATCCGCCGTAAACGTAATAAGAACCGACACCTCCTTTATAGTTGTACGCTTTGGTAACGGCGTAAACGTTCCCGTTGGGGTCCAAACGAATTTGCTTGACATTTTTAAAATTCCAAGTGTTCGTGGTGCTTGAAAGAAGCGTCCACGTTTCCCCGAAATCGGTCGATTTCCAAATTCCGCCTCCGTAAACCGCATCGGTGTTTCCCCAGGCTTCTCCCGTTCCGGCGTAAACCGTGTTGCCGTTGCAAGCCATACAACTTATCGAAATAGGATTTCCGTCATCGTTTTTCGCGGTCCAAGTTGTTCCGCCGTCCGTCGATTTCCAAATACCTCCGCTGACACTACCGATAAGAATTTCATTCGAATTGCTACTGTTGATTACAATGGAGCGAATTCTTCCGCCGATATTTCCAGGCCCCAGATTTGTCCATGTAATATTTTTAGTTTCGGTTCTGAAATTACGTTTAACGTAATCAATCGCCCGTTTCCGTGCGGAAATATCAATAACGGAATCACGTCCGCGAATCATGTCGTAGCGAAATTCCGCCGCCGCGTAAGGGTTGTCGTTAAAACCGGGTACGGGGGGAGAAGGTTTTTCAAATTTCACGGAAGAATTAATCACGAAAAAAGAAATGATAAACGAAAAAAACAAGGTGGTCATTTTTAGTCTCATAGCACTCTCTTTTTTTTTGCGTGTTTTTTACAATTGTAAAAATATGAAATGTAAAAATATTGAAAAAGAGAGTTGCTGTCAAAATATTAATTCATAATTTTTTATAAACAATGAAAACCGAATTAAGCGCTGGTAAATCAATTGATTATCATTAATGGTGATTTAAATAAAAACGCGGATTTCCTTTAATTATGAATTATGAATGTTAAATTATGAATGAATGATTGATTGATTGAATGGTTGTCCAGCCAAGGCGGGGTTGAAAAATGTTGAATTTTTCACGTCCTTGCGAGGAAACCCGCCTTAGCGGGTCGACGAAGCAATCTGTTGCACTACTGCGCACGCCTAAACAAACAAAGTCATTCCGAGTTCCCGCCTGTGGCGGGACGAAGGAATCTGTAGTGCCGAGCGCCGAATAATCTTTCGCTGAAAATTTGATAGATTGCTTCCCCCGCCGTTGGCGGAGTCACAGACGGTGTTCGGCGGGGATATTAACAGACGGCGACAAGAATTGTTCACTGTTCACTACTAAACGCTGTGCGCTCGACGCTGAACGCT
>CAYZMW010000022.1:0-18633 GCA_964479645.1 uncultured Melioribacter sp.
AATTTTCACCGCAAGTCCGCGCGGACCGTAAAAAATTGTTTTTTCGTTCGTATTTTCAGTCGTTTCAGGCATAAAATATTCTAAAAAATTCGAAAATTTAATTTAATAAAAAAAGCGTAAAAGGGGAGTAAGATTAGAGAAAGGTTTGTTTTAAATGAAAACTAAAATTGAAATAAATTCCCTATATAGAAAGAAATGATTTAGGAAAAGGATTTTTGACTTTATTCGGGAATTGCCGCAAGCCCAGACTTTCCAATCCAAAAAACGTTTAAAAACAACGATTGAGACTATACGATTACATCCATTCGGAATTGAAAAAAACGGTGTTTTATTTGCGAAAAATAATAACTTGCGTATTCGAATTGAAAATGTTTATAAAATACGTGCGATTAATTTTATTACTCATATCGATTTCTTTTCTGAATCTTTTCGCGCAAGATACTTTGTATTACAATGCGAAAAACAAACCGTATTTATCGTATCAATTGTCGAAAATAAAACAAATCGAAACCGACGAAATTCCGCAAGTGGAAGTCCCGAACGAAACCGTCGATAATGTTGATTACAACACTTTGTTGTGGGTCGGCGGAATTACGGTCGCGTCGGGAGTCGGCGTGCATTTGTACGAAGCGAATTCTTGGTGGCGTGAACCGAACACAAGTTTTCATATAACGTGGGATACGAAATACGCGCTCGGGATTGATAAATTGGGACACTTTTACGCGTCGGGTTTGCTTTCTCACGCATTCGCTTCAACGGTGGAAGCCGCGAACGTCGATGTTTTTACAAGCGCGTGGATAGGCGCGGCGGTAGCCTTTTCGTATGAAATGTTCGTTGAAATCGAAGACGGCTTCGGTCCCAATTGGGGTTTTAGTCCCGGCGACGCAATTGCGGATTTTTTCGGACCCGCCTATTACGTGGCTCAACATTATTTCCCCGTTCTTCAAAATTTTCAACCGCGCGTAAGTTACTATCCTTCCGAAAAATTTCTCAACGGCGAAACAAAAGCGATAGTTATTGACGATTACGAAGGTCAAACTTTTTGGCTTGCAATGAGAATTAACAATCTGCTACCGAAAAATCTTTCGGAATACTGGCCTTCGTGGCTGATGCTTTCGCTGGGAACAGCCGCGCGCGAACTTGACGGAAAGGGCGGAGGCTATCGCGAATATTATTTGGCGCTCGACTTCGACCCCGATTACATTCCGATAAGCGGACGTTTCGGACAATTCGTGAAAAATACTTTGAACTACTTGCATTTCCCGATGCCAGGAATAAGAATAACGCCTAATTTCGCGGCGTTTGCAATTATTTTCTGATGAGTAAAATCAGCGTGATCATACCGACTTTAAACGAAGAAAAATTGCTCGGCGGATTGCTCGAACAATTCGCTCAAAAACAACTGCGCGAAAAATTCGATTACGAAATCGTTATTTCCGACGGCGGAAGCCGCGACGCCACCTTACAGATTGCGGAGAAATTCGCGGATAAAATCGTGCTTTGGGAAAAAGAGCGGAGGCAATTAATTGCGGAAGGAAGAAATCTCGGCGCGCGTGCGGCGGGAGGCGACGTTTTTCTCTTTCTTAATGCGGATGTTCGCGCGGGAAATGTCGAAAAACTGTTCGGCAAGATTCTTGACTTTTGCTCTTCGAATTTTATTGCGATGACTTGTCCCGTGAAAGTTTTTCCCGAAGAGGAAATCGCCGCCGACAGATTTTTCACGGGATTTTACAACAGTTATTTCGGATTTTTGAATTTAATCGGTTTGGGAATGGGAAGAGGCGAATGTCAAGTGGTGCGCCGCAAGGATTTTTTCGAACTCGGCGGTTACAACGAAACGCTTGCGGCGGGCGAAGATTTCGATTTATTTAAGCGCCTCCGGAAAAAGGGGAAAATCCTTTACGCAAAGGATTGCTTTGTTTATGAATCGCCGCGACGTTATCGGAAATACGGACATTGGAAAATATTTTTTACTTGGCTTGCTAACGCTCTAAGCGTTATTTTTGCAAATAAATCGGCATCGAAAGAGTGGGAAGAAGTAAGATGAAATTGAATTTTTCTAAAAATTTCGTAACCGCGGTAAGCGTTGCGTTTGTAATTATATTCTTTTCGACGAACGATTTGTTTGCGCAAGTCGGATATGTTAATGCCGCTAACAAGGTCTATTTTTTCTTGGAAAGAATGAGCGCCGAAGGAATTATTTCGAATTACGATTCTTTCGAACTGCCGAAAAGACGCACGGAAGTGGCGAAATATCTTCTCGAATTGAAATCAAAAAGAAATTCGTTGAATTCCGTCGATGCCGAAAAACTCGATTATTTTTTAACAGAATTTGATTTTGAGATTAACGGAAGCACCGAAAGATATTCTTCGCTCTACAATGATTCGTTTTCTTATTTAACAAATGACAAGCCGAAATATTTGTTCTTTTCCGCCGATACGGGAATTGGAAGCGCGTTTGTAAATTTTATCGGTTCGGGCGATTTTATTTACAAGGACGCGGAGAGTAGCGGTTCGGTTTTCCCCTTTATTTTCGGGGGGAAAATAAGATTAACGTTCGGTAAATATTTCGGCGGCGAAATTTCCGCAACTAACGGAAGTTATTTCGGGACGCGCGAATTGCTTTACGACGAAGCGCCGTTTAAATATAATTACAAATTCACGGAATCTGAAAATGACAATGTCGGCTCGGAATATTTCGATGAAACCGCGGGATATTTTACGGCGCAAACTCGTTATGCCGATTTCAAAATCGGGCGCGACAGACTGAACTTCGGCTACGGAATTTTCAAAACTCTTTTCGGCAATAACGCGCCTAACTTCGATTATCTTTCGCTTAACCTTCGTTATAAAAGATTCCGCTTCTCTTTTCTTCACGGCAAGTTGCTCGGCAAATCGCAAATCATTAACGAAGATAATCTTTCGCGACGTTTCTTAAATGACAAGTGGATTGCTTACCATCGCTTTGCATTCGATATCTCGCGCGGAACGCAAATAGGGGCGGGGGAAACCGTCGTATATTACGGTCGCCCGCTCGATTTGAGTTACCTTAATCCGTTTAATTTTTATAAAAGCGCCGAGCACGCAAATCAAGACCGCGACAATTCGATGTTGTTCTTCGATTTCAGAACCGTTGATTTTATTAAACGCGCCGAAGTTTATTTTACTTTTTACATTGACGATATTGATTTCACAAAACTTGGCACGGGCTGGTACGGAAATAATTTTTTGTGGGATTTCGGCTTTTCCTACGCGCTTAAATTTTTGCCGTCCGATTTGTTTTCATTTCAAGCCGTCGCCGTTAATCCGTATTTTTACACTCACAAATTTTACGATAACAATTTCACCAATCTCGGTTACAATATTGCGGACGACATCGAACCGAATTCACTTTATTTGATTTTCCGTTACGCTTTTTCGCTCTCGCGCGATTTGGACTTTTCGTTTTCCTATTTGTACAAAAAACACGGCGCGAACCTTACTGACGAAAACGGAAACGTGATTACAAATTACGGCGGCGATTTACTTGTCGGGCACCGCGAAGGCGATTCGGAATACGTCTCCTTTTTGGACGGAGTTCAGGAAACGCGCCATGCTTTCGAAATGGAAATGCGATACGAATTAATTCGCGGTTACAATTTCAACGTCAAGTGTTTGTATCGTTCGGAAAATTCAAGCGATGTTTTTTCGCTTTATTCCGGAATAGAAATGATTTTCTAATGACAAAAAAAATCCCCCGCAAAAACGGGGGAGAATTCATTTCGCCGCGATTTTTTCTCAGTCTATTTCTTCGACTTTTTCATCGAACGTAATTCCGTATTTCGGTAATTCATCAAGTACGGGTTCGTAAATTGCCGGATGTGTGGGAATATGAACGCCGCGCAGTTGAAGTTTATCCGTTAACAATAACTTCGCCGCAAGCGCCGCGGGCAAACCGACGGTCTTTGCGATAGCGGTAAAATTTTTCTCGCCGTAATCTTTCATTAAAGAGGTGTAGCGTTTTTTCTTTCCGTCGGCGAATTCCGCATCGATTTGGTGCATGAGAATTACAAGGTCGCGTTTACCTTTCGGCATCGCAAGTTTTTTCTTCAGAAGTTGCACGAGGACGTCCGCCGCCGTTTTCGGATTTCCGCCGATTTTTTCGTCGGAGAAAAGCCCGAGCCACGCAAGTTTTTGCATGATAGTCCCCGTCGGATTGATCGCAAGCGAATTGGCTACGCGTTTCGCAACATCGTTACCCGACGAATTAAGCGGCAAAAACATTTCCGTGAATTCCTTGTACGTCATTTCCGAAAGACCGGGGACAATCATTGTTTCGTTAGGAAGTCCGAGTTGAATTATTTTGCGCCAAACTTCGCTCCATCCGGGGTAGCGCAACGTAGCGCGCACCATCGTTTTTACATTCGGCAAATTAAACACATCGGTGTAAATAAGCGAATCTCTGTTCGGGTAGGCTTCCATTTGTCCAACTCCTTCGACTTCAACAGCCCACGTTCTGTGAAAAACTTCGCAGTGCGAAAGGAGTTTTTTCTTACCGTTTTCCATGTAAAGCGCTCCGGCTTTTCCCGCAAGCACTACGTTCATCGGATTCCATGTAATGTAATATTTGAGCGGATTTAAATTTTCGTCGGGTTCGGGAACTGCGCTTCCGTACGATAAGAAACCGCGTATCGTTCCGCCTTCGCTTCTTACGCGGCGGATTAATCGCATTGCGGACATATGGTCGATACCGGGATCAAGTCCCATCTCATTTAAAATCAAAATTCCTTTTCTGAGAGCGTCGTTATTCAATTCCGAAACGCGCGGGTCGGTGTAAGAAGCCGTAACAACATGCTTTCCGTAATTTACGCAATCCGCGGCAACCTGATATTGAAACATGGGAGCGAGCAAATTGATAACGATGTCCGAATCCTTAATTAAGGATTGCCGCATTTGAATATCTGTTACGTCGAATTCGAGAGCTTGTCCGCGGGGATGATCGCTTACGCGTTGTTCCGCAAGTTGCAAATCGCGGTCGCAGACGGTAACGAACCAATCGTGCTTAGCCGCGTTTTCAAGCATGAATGAAATCAAATAAGGAGCGCTTTGTCCCGCTCCGAGGATTAAAATCTTTTTCATTTTTCCCTTCCGTATATTGAACAAATAAACAAAAAACAAATCGAAAAATATCGACTTAAAAACAATTTCCAAAGAAAAAGCGATTAACGCGTAATATCTTTTTCGAAATGTTGATAATCTTTACCGCGCGACCAATCGCCGCCCCACGACCAACCGTAGGATTTGAATATTTTTGTAATTTCGGAATTTGCAGTGATTGTCCCTTTGCGCTCGGGAATATATTCCGCGCCTTTCGGCTCGACTGAATTCGGTTTCACGTACGGATTGAAAAAAGGATTAATATCGATCGCCGTTCCGAATGCGTGTTTGGACAATCGTTCCGTGCCTTTGATAACGCGATAATTAAAAGCGGAAGTATTATTCGCAAGCATCGATTTTTCATCGTCCCAACCGAAACGCACGATGGGGATTACGCTTTTTATCGGAAATTTTATTGCGAGAAGTTTGTCGAAAATTTCTTTTATTTCGCTCTCCAATTTTTTGTGAATCACAAGTTGCCCCGAATGAACTTTTCCGTCGATACCGTAATATTTCACTTGAACCAAAGCAAGTTGCTTTTTTATTTCGTCGGGAAATCGAACTCCGCTCAAAGCGGTTGCGAAATCGTATTTCGCGTCAACGACAATATTTTCGGAGTGCTGAGACAAGGTTATTTTCGCAAATAAAATCAAAAGTAAAATAATGTCAATTTTCATGGGGAAGTATTTTAAATCTTATTCTTAAAATTCCTTCGTCGAAATTCGACGAAACAATTTCAAAAGTTCCTATTTCGCTTGTGTTTTTTACATGTTCGCCGATACATGGACACGCATCGTAATCGCCGACGGTGATAATTCTGATTTTATCGCCCGCGTCGCTTGGCAGCCGTTCCAAATTGAATTTTTCCTCCGCCGCTTCTCTCGATAAAAAAGTTTCGTTCACTTCGAGATTGCGGGATATGACTTCGTTTACGCGTCGTTCTATTTCCCGCAGTTCGCTTTCCGTAAGGTTACGTTCAAAATTCTTGTAATCGCATTTGGATTTTTTCTTTTCGATGTGCGCTCTGAAAGCTCGTCCTTTACCGAACATTCGCACCATCGTTTGATTAAGAATATGTTCGGCGGTGTGAGAGCGAGGGTCGTATTTCTTCATGGCGAATTAAGAGAGAATTGTGGAGACAATTTCATTAAAATAAATTTTCAACTCGTCTTTCTTTTCTTCGAAAAATTTTTCGGGTAAATTTATCTTCGCCCAAATTTCGTGATTGGGCTCGGGAATGAGGTTATCGCCCGGATTTCCGAGAGACGTGGCTCTTGCAAAAATATTTGCTATGTGAACTATGCCGACCACGGAATCGAATTTTCCGTTAATCATGCCTTCTTCGTGATAAGCGACGGCGTTAACCAAATAATCGGCTAAATGCCATTTTGTCAAAAGTCGTTGCCCGACTTCGCAGTGCGTAAAACCGAGCACGTTTTTTTCCGCTTCGACGAGGAAAACGCGGTTCTTTTGTATGTAATCCAGTACTTTCATATAATCGTCTTCGAAGTAAACAAGCAGTACCAATTTCCCCACATCGTGTAAAATTCCCGCGAGAAAAACTTTGTCAAGAGCCGAGCGATCGGTGTATTGCGCAATCATTCGCGAAGCGACGCCGACTGCAAGTGAGTGCTTCCAAAAATCGCGAGGACGAAACTTTTTGAATTTTTTGTTTTTCTCAACCAAATTTATGACGGAAAGAGCGACAACAATATTTCTAACTTCCACAAAACCGAGATACATTATAGCGTCATGAACTGTCGTAATTGTTCTTGTTATTCCGAAAATAGGACTGTTAGCTACTTTCAAAACTTTAAGCGCAGCCGCCTGATCTTTCGAAATCACCTCGGCAATGTCGTCAATGGTGGAGCGTTTGTCCGTCATTACCCGTATAATATTTTGATAAACGGAGGGTAGTGTGGGCACGGAATTTATCGCTTCCAAAATTTGATTTTCACTTAGCATCTTTTGCGTTTTCATCCTTCTTTTTTTGGCGTGCGGCAATAACTAACAAATCGATTTCGTGCTTGTTTCGGGGATACCAAAAGACACGATCCTTAAGAGCTTTAAGTAATTCTTCTATGTTTATGTTGTTTTCTTCAGGCATTGACTTCGGATTAATTTTTCTCAAACAAAGTTAATTTATTTTTTTTAATCTATCAACAAAATACTTTACAATATAAGCCGTAATACCCCAAATGATTTTATCCTTAATTTTATATACGATGACGGGATACGTAATGCCTTCGCGTCGTTTGGAGTATTTGACATGAAGCCCGAGTTTTTCGACGGGAAATGAAACTTCGCCCGTTTCTTTTTTTATGTACGGAGAGACTGAAATTTTCATATGATAATATTCAGGTTCGGTATTTTCAAAAAAGGAAAGGGGAACGGTGAAAATTTCTTTGACCTCGCTTTTGTTTACGGAAAACTTTTCGGGAGGAACTTTTAATTCGCCGATTATAGCGTGCACCAAAGCGCCCATGGGATTCAGATAAGAACCGAGATAACCGAATGTGTTTACGTCGGAAGGTTTAATTCCGAGCTCTTCGCATGTTTCGCGTACGGCCGTTTCCGTTAAGTTTCTGTCTTTCGGTTCAACTTGTCCGCCCGGAAAACCGATTTCGCCGCCTTGTCGGATATTATCCGAACGAACTTGAAATAAAAGATGAAATTCTTTATTCGCTTTTATCAAAGGCACAATAACGGCGGATTCGAAAAACAATTCACCGTTAATCAATTTTTGTTCGTGATTTATTATCTTTTTGATTTTGGAACGCGTGATTTTCATTTTTTAATGTTATCATTACAAAATATTATCGAGCATATGTAATATGAATTTATTAAAATTGTTTATTAATGCAAAAAATATTTTTCCTTTCTGAATAGAAAAGCCTTTTGTGATTTAAATCATAATTTTTTATAAAGAAATTGTTTAAATTATTTTAATAGTATGCATTTAAATAATTTTAAACATATTAGCGAAGAAAATTTCATTTTCCCGTATAACGGAAAAGTTCCCGTTATATCCGAGACCGCTTTTATTTTTCCCGGCGTTAAAATTATAGGCGACGTCACTATAGGCGAAAACGTAAGCGTATGGTTCAATTCGGTTATACGCGGAGATGTTCACTATATTAAAATCGGGGATAATACGAACATTCAGGACTTGTCTGTTTTACACGTAACGAACGGAGAATTCCCGCTTAATATCGGGAGAAACGTTACGATAGGACACGGAGCGAAAATTCACGGGTGCACGATAGAAGATTTAACGCTTATCGGTATAGGCGCAATCGTTTTGGACGGCGCGTATATTGAAAGCAATTCCGTTGTCGCTGCGGGAGCGGTTGTCAAACCCGGTTACAGAGTCCCGAGCGGGAAACTTGTCGCGGGCGTTCCCGCTAAAATCGTTAGAGATTTGAGTAAGGAAGAAATTGCTTCTCTTGAAATTTCCGCAAAGCATTACGTCGAATATTCGGAAAAGATGCTAAGTTCACAATTAACTTTTGCGAAAGAGGAACAATGAAAGCGAGATTCTGGGGTGTGAGAGGCTCACTGCCTGTGCCGGGCAAAAATACGGTAAAATACGGGGGAAACACTTCATGTCTTCAAATAGTATCGAAAAACGGCGAGGAAATTATAGTTGACGCCGGAACGGGTATTTATAATCTCGGCAAAAAATTAAAAGCGGCGAAGTACACGGAAACCATTCACCTTTTTCTAACTCATTTTCATTGGGACCACATTCAGGGCATGCCTTTTTTCGCCCCGTTTTTCGATAGCCATTTTGACGTTAAAATTTATTATTACGAAGTAAACGGGGTCGGCGGACGCGATGTTTTGGACAGTCAATTAAATCCGAAATTTTTCCCTATCACATGGTCGGTTTTTTCATCCAAGGTGGAATTCGTAAGAGTTAACGACTTGGACGAAATAATAATCGACGGAATTAAAATTGAAAAAACGCTTACGCATCATTCGTCGGGAACAGTTTCGTATAAATTCACGGAAGATGATAAAACTCTTGTGTTTATGACGGACAACGAACTTTATTGCAGAAAAGAAGAAATGCACCCGACGTTGGTTTCCATTTGTGATTTGAACTCGGATTTACTCGCTTTCGCACACAACGCCGACGCGCTTATTCACGACACACAATATTTCGAACATCACTTCTCGGAAAAACTCGGTTGGGGACATTCCAATAATGCGGCTGTGGCGTATTTCGCACACGGTGCGAAAGTGAAAAATTTGTATTTGTATCATTACGATCCCGATCATTCCGATAATCTCGTGGACAAACTCTACGAAGAAACTCGCCGAATACTCACCGAAGAACTCAATTCCGAAATAAATTTATTCGCCTCCCGCGAAGGTATGGAATTTGAGTTATAAATTCCGTATTTTCCGTTAAATAAAATTTTAGGGATATATGTCGAAATTTGTATCCGTGAACGACACTCGTGAATTCAGAATACAAAAGCGAGCGGTACATAAACTCGTGAAATTCCTTTCCGATGAGTTGAACTTTAAAATTTTTTCATTGAACATTTCTTTCGTTCCGCCCGATAAAATGATTGAAATCAACAATGCTTTTTTGGGACACGATTACGACACTGACATCGTTACTCTTGATTATTCCGAAGGCGAAGGCGGAGCGAAAAAACTTGACGCGGAAATTTACATTTCGTACAATCAGGCGAAGCGGAATGCGAAGAAATATAAGGTTTCGGTAAACGAAGAAGTAATTCGACTTATAATCCACGGAATTTTGCATTTGACGGGTTACGACGATACGACGCCGAATGAAAAGCGAAAAATGAAAAGAGCGGAAAACAAGTTGACGAAAAAATATTCATTTATGGAACTCTTGAAATGAACGAAAAAATTGTCGAAGCGTTGGCGGTAATCGCGGAAGCGTGGCGAGCGAGCAAATCGCCCGAAGAAATATATCGAAATCTGAATAAAAAGATTAACATCGACGCCGGTTCGATAAATGCGGCGTTTTCCATTTTTTTCGAAAAAAAACTTTATGAAAATTCATACGACGAGACTAAACAATCGCGGGGACTGAGAATTTTTTCCGACGAAGAAAAAGAAATTATCGGTTTGGAAAATTACAATTATCTCTTAAAACTGCTCAACCTCGGTATTATCGGGGAGCAAGAACTCGAATTGATACTCGAAAGAATTATGGAATTGCCCGACGAAATATTCGAAAGGGAAGACATCAATTGGATGGTGTTATACGCGCTTACGGAATATTCGGCTTCGGTTCTTCCGGGAAGTCGTCTCAATTTATTTTCTTCCGATAAAATTAATTAATTCACGTGAACGATAACGAAAAATTACTTTCCGCTTATTTGTCCGAATTGTCGGGATTGCGACGCGCGTCGCGGCACACGTTGCGTTCTTACGAACGCGACATCAGGCAATTTTTCGATTTCCTCAGCGAACGAAATTTCACCGATATTTTTTCAATCGGCGAAAGAGTTGTGAGATTGTATCTTTTGGAGTTGAGCGCGCGAAATTTGAAAACATCCTCTGTCGCAAGAAAATTGAGCGCGCTTAGAATGTTTTTCGATTTCCTTTTGAGGAAAGGCGACATCGAAAAAAATCCGTTCAAAACCATATCGCTTCCTAAAACCCGAAAAAAACTACCGTCCACTCTTTCGGCCGAGGCGATTGAAAAAATCTTTAAAATCATTGACGAAAGTAACGATAATTATAAAAGAGAGACGAAAATTATTTTTCAAATTTTATACGGAGAAGCGGTGCGCGTTTCCGAACTGTGTGATTTGAATGTGGAAAACGTCGATTTTTCGAACAAAGTCCTGAAAGTTTTCGGAAAAGGAGCGAAAACGAGATACATTCCGTTGAGCCGACGTTTAATCGAATTATTGAAAGAATATTTTTCCATAAGAAAATCGCCGCAACCGAACGAACCGCTGATTTTAACGAAAAGAGGGAACAGAATTTATCCGCGGATGGTTCAAAGAATAATTAAAAAATATATGTCGATGGTTACGGATATTGAGAAAAAATCTCCTCACGTCTTGAGGCACAGCGCCGCAACTCATCTGCTTGACGACGGCGCGGATTTGCTCGCGGTTAAAGAAATACTCGGACATGAAAATTTATCGACAACTCAAATTTACACTCACGTTAGCGTGGAGCGTTTGAAAAAAGTATATAAAAACTCTCATCCAAAATCATAGGAGTTATCATGAACATACAAATCACTTCAAGAAAGTTCAAAGCGTCCGATTCGTTGAAATCCTTTATTCGTGAAGAAATTAAAGGACTTGAAAAATACGAGGACGCAATCCAAGATGCAGAGGTAATATTAAGTTATATCCATCCTAAGGATAGTATCAAACAAGCGGAAATAATTCTCAACGTTCCGTCGAAAGTCTTGAAAGCCACCGAAGAGACGGACGATTTTAAAAAATCCGTTTCCGCCGCAGTGGACAAATTGAAACGTCAATTGAAGAAATACAAAACTCAAAAAATCAAACGATAATAATGAAAATAGACAAAGAAAGCATTTTTAAGAAAAAAAGCATTACGGTTGAATATTTCTATGAAAAAATTCAACCGATAATTAACATCAAATTACTTACTCCCGACAAATTGGGATTTGAAAACGAAATTAAAGAAATGAATTTGCACAGACCCGGCTTGGCACTCGCCGGGTTTGTCGATTTATTTACTCATGACAGAATTCAACTTATTGGCAATACGGAATACAAATATTGCATGACACTTTCGGATGAAGAATTAAGAACATCGCTGAAAAGATTGTTCGATTTCGGAATCCCTTGCATTATTCTCACCAACAACAACGTTCCCGATAAAATTTTGCTCGAAACCGCGACTCAATATAAGGTGGCGGTTTTTCAAGTCGAACAATCCACAACGAAAGCCTCGTATTTAATAAGCGATTTTCTTGAAGACCAATTCGCCGAAAGAGTCTCAATTCACGGTTCTTTCGTGGACGTTCACGGCGTGGGAATTTTGTTCGTCGGAAAAGCGGGAATAGGGAAGAGCGAGATTGCGCTCGACTTGGTGGAGCGCGGACACAGACTCGTTGCCGACGACATTGTAGTTTTTACAAAGAAAGCGGAGTCCGTTCTGATAGGCTCGGGTACCGACATAATTCAACACTCGATGGAAATAAGGGGCATCGGCATTATCGACGTTGAAAAAATGTTCGGGGTGCATGCAATCCGTTTTCAAAAACGCCTTGAAGTCATTGTCGAACTTGAAGTGTGGAATCCCGATGAAGATTACACGCGCACTGGCTTGGACGAAGAGAAATTCGCAATTCTCGACATTCCCATTCATTACATAAAACTTCCGATTTTACCCGGGAAAAATATCACCGTAATTGCGGAAACCATCGCTCTGAACTATTTGTTAAAGCACTACGGTTACGACGCCGCTCGGGAATTAAAGAAACGCTTGACGGAAAAAATTCAAACGAACGGCGCAAGGGGAGAACGCACTATTAATTATTTTGAACACGATTTCGAATAATTCCCTTGATTTCATTGTGTTTTATACGTATTTTCGCGCACAGATATGAAAAGATATTACTATTTTTCAAATAGCAAATTAAAATTCGTCGAAATAAAAAACGTTCGCGCAAAGTTGTTGCTTTTCGTTGTGGGAGTGAGTTTTATTATTTCGGCTGTTTTTTTTACGGGATATTATTTTATCGAGAAAAAAATAAATCCCGAAAGTCAAGTTGCATATTTGAAATATCAGAACAAACTTTTGCTAAAAAAACTCGGGCAATACGCAAATCAAATCGATACCATCAAGCAAGAAATCAATTCTCTTACCGCAACGAATAACGAACTTCGGTTGAAGTTAAATCTTGAACCGCTTGACGAAAATCTCGATGAGTACGGCGTCGGAGGAAGCGTTGTGGATGAACACGATTATTCATATTCCGAAGAAGCGCGAACAATTTTGGATAGTCTTGACAAAGACCTCGTAAACATCACGGCGAAAGTTAATCTTGAAAAAAACAATTACGCCGAAATAGAAAAAACGCTGAAACTTAACGAAAAACTTTACGACGCGCTCCCTGCGATTCGTCCTACGGACGGACCTATCGGCGACCGTTTCGGCATGCGCTATCACCCGATATTGAAAGTTCGCAGGATGCACAACGGAATAGATTTTCTTGTCAATACGGGAACACCCGTTTATGCAACGGGTGACGGCACGGTTAAATTCGCCGGACGCAAAGGAGGTCTCGGACGCACAATCATCATAGACCACGGCTTCGGTTACACTACCGTTTACGGGCATTTACATAGAATTAAGGTCAAAAAAGGTCAACATGTCAAACGCGGAGATTTAATAGCACTTTCAGGTAATTCCGGCAGACTGACGACGGGACCGCATTTGCACTACGAAGTGCGCCATAACGGCATTGCTCTTAATCCGAGAAATTTCATGTTGGACGATATTAAATTATTCGATTATCTTGCAACCATAAAAAAGAAAGAAGAGGGAAACAAATAGTATGATTTGGACTGTCGAACTGGCTTCGTATCTCGACGACGCGCCCTGGCCCGCAACCAAAGACGAACTTATCGATTATGCGGAACGTATCGGCGCGCCGTATGAAGTAATCGAAAATTTGAAAGAGCTTGAAGACGACGGTGAAATTTACGAGTCAATCGAAGATATTTGGCCTGATTATCCCTCGGAAGAAGATTTTTTCTTTTTCGACGAAGACGAATACACTTGATATTATTTGACGCGGCGAAGTGAGAAAGTGAGCGAGCTTTTCCCAAACGTAATCGGACACGAAGGAATTAAGGAACGAATATATTCCATTATATCTTCGGGCAATGTTCCGCACGCATTTTTATTTTCGGGTAAAGAGGGTATCGGTAAATTCAACATGGCTCTTGAAATAATCAAATATTTGAATACCCGCTCGCAAACCGAGACGGAGTATATTGAAAATCAAATTCGCAATTTACGTGCGCCTTTCATTAATTATATTTTCCCTCTGCCGCGCGGTAAAAACGAGACCGTAAGCGACAATCCTTATGCTTCTCTCGACGAAAAAACTTTGCAGGAAATTCAAAACGAACTGCGAAAAAAAATTGATAATCCTTATTACGAAATAAAATTAAATTCCGCGCAAAATATTAAAATAAGCAGTATCAGAGCGCTGAAGAAACATTTGAGTATTAACAAAAAGGACATTGCTTATTCCGCAATCATAATCGATAAAGCGGAGTTAATGTCAACCGAGGCGCAAAACAGTTTACTTAAAAATTTGGAAGAACCTCCTGAAGGCGTGATTTTCTTTTTATTAACGAAAGACGAAAGTTTGCTTTTGCCGACAATCAAATCGAGGTGTTGGACGGTGAATTTTTCGAATCTCACAAAAAGGGAAGTGGAAACGGTTCTTGTCCGTTATTTTGACGTGGATGAAACGACGGCGAAAAAAGTTTCTCCTTTCGCAAACGGCTCGATTAAAGAAGCCTCTTTGTTTCTCGAAGAAAATTCATTCGCTTTAATCGATTTGATTATTGAATTTTTGCGAAACGCCATAGGCGGAAATTTCAATTCGGCATACGCTTTGTTGGAAGAAATGCTATCGATTACGGAGAACAATCTTCCTTTAATTATCAATTTGACGGTGCTTTGGTTGGAAGACGCACTCCTTGAAAAATATCAAGCGGAGAACGAATACTCTTTCGATATGCATAAAGACACGTTTATCAGATACAACAGAGCTTTCCCGAATGCCGATATTATTCGGTCGATAGAAATATTGCAACGTTACGCAAATACTATTAAACAAAATGTTTCCTTGAAAATAATACTTATGAATATTATATTTCAACTTTCCACTTTAGGTAAAAGGCAGTTATGATTCATATAGATTTATCTTTTCTGAAATTAGCCGACTTTTCGCAAAAAGAAAAACAACAAACCGAAAACCAAATCAACGAAAACTTCGAGTACAAAATTTACGACCTTTACACCGATTCCATCGTCAATAATTCGTGCGATAATTGTGCGCTTAATATCGCGTCTTTTCGCAGTTGGGACGAAAGAAATATTATCGAAGTCGATTCCGACGGTTTTTGGGGAACTCACTTTTGCGAAATTCCCGAAACGTACGACAGACAAGTGAAAGTCGGCGATTATATCGTTGAAACGGACGGTACGGCAACCGATGTCGCGGTTGTAAAGGAAGTCGGGAAAATAGTAAATCTCAAGCGCAATAAAATGGGCTTGTCAAACGAACATCTCCCGGTTTTAAAACGCGTGTTTACTCATAAGGATACCGAACGTTACAAACAGAATTTACGGGACGAAAAAGAAGCCGAACCGATTTTCCGTTCGCTTGTCAAGAAACATAATCTCGAAATGAAATTGGTAAATATTCATTATCAATTCGACAGAAAAAAACTTTACTTTTTTTACACTGCGGACGGAAGAGTCGATTTTCGCGAACTTGCAAAAGATTTGGCGAATAGATTTAAGACAAGAATCGAATTAAGACAAATAGGCGTTCGCGACGAAGCCCAAAAACTCGGCGGAATAGGAACTTGCGGACGGGAGTTTTGTTGTTCGACGTTTTTGAAAAGTTTCAAGCGAATTCCCACGCAAATGGTAATGGATCAAAATCTTTCGGTGAGCGCTTCGAAATTAAGCGGACCCTGCGGGAAATTGAAATGTTGTCTCTCGTTCGAATTGCCCGAGCAAAATTGACGCCGCTGACACGATACGAGTTCCTGGAAAAATTTATTCACGAGATTAATAAATTCATTCCCGAATAAGAGGAGAGAAAAATGACTTACGACGAAAGACTTTCAAATGTTTCCGTCCTCGGGGCGGCGGGGAAGATGGGAAGCGGGATTTTGCTTTTGACCGCAATTGAAATGACCGACCTCAGTTTGCTTCCCGAAAACAAGGACAAAGTGTTTGTGCTTAACGCCATCGATATTTCCGATGCCGCATTGAAGGGATTAATCGAATACGTTCGCGTGCAAACGAGAAAATTCGCGGAAAAGAAAATAGTTTGGCTTCGCGAAATGTACAAAGACAATCCGAAACTTGTTCACAATGCGGAAATTATCGACGATTACATCAATAAGGTCGTTCAAACCGTAAGACCTTCAAAAAGAATGGAAGCCGCGTACGATTCCTATTTGATTTTCGAAGCGGTGAACGAAAATCCAGAATTAAAGGTGAAACTGTTTACACAAATCGATGAAAATAATCCCAACGAACCGTGGTTTTTCACCAACACGTCTTCCGTTCCAATTCATTATTTAAATGAAAAAGCGAACCTCGGCGGAAGAATAATAGGATTTCATTTCTATAATCCGCCTGCGGTGCAGAAACTTGTGGAACTAATTGCCGCAGACGCAACGTTGCCCGAAGTGGTCGATTTTGCAAGAGAATATGCAAAGAAATTAAAGAAATTTGTTGTTGATTCAAACGATTTCGCCGGCTTTATCGGCAACGGACATTTTATGCGCGACGCTTTGTACGGAATTCAAACGGCGGAAAGATTAATGAAAGAAGAAAATTATTCTTTCCCCGAAGCGATTTACGCAGTTAATAAAGTAACGCAGGATTTCATGATTCGTCCGATGGGAATTTTCCAATTGCTCGACTATGTCGGAATCGATGTTTGCAAATACATCATGAGCGTGATGAATCCGTATCTTTCCGACGAAGATTTGCACAGCGATTTGCTCGATTCGTTATTTGAGAAAAAAATACTCGGCGGACAAAATTCCGACGGTTCTCAAAAGGACGGATTGTTTAAATACGAAAAAGGTAAAATTACCGCAGTTTACGATTATGAAACTGATAAATACGAAGATGTCGAACCGATCGCGGCGAAAATCGATGCAAAACTCGGCGAACTTCCAGAAGGTCATATTCCTTGGAAAAAAATTATTCGTGATAAAAATAGAAACGAAAAACTTGCTCGGTATTTTTCGAATCTCGAAAAAACGGATACTGCGGGAGCACGTTTGGCCAAACGTTATTTGAAAAACTCCCGTGCAATCGGATTAAAATTGGTAAGCGACGGAGTGGCGAATTCCGAAGAAGACGTTAACAACGTCATGCTGACGGGATTTTTCCACGCTTACGGACCCATTAATGATTTTCTTAATTGGGAGGAAATAAAATGAATAAAAAAATATATTTAACTGCTGGTTACAACACGATTTCACTCGGTAGCGGACGTAAGGAATTTAATCCGAAAAAAGAGCGTCCCGGGATTGAGCATTACATAAAAGAAGCGGGAAAAGCGGTTGTGGACAAAATCGGTGCGGAAAATATAGACGAAACGGTATTTAGTAATTTTATTGCCGCACGTTACAATAATCAAGCGAATATTCCCGGTTATGCTCCGTTTATCGACGAAAAATTAAGATTTAAGCCTTCGACGCGTGTCGAAGGAGCATGCGGTTCTGGCGGACTTGCACTTGCCACGACGTTTAAGTTTTTAATGTCGGGTATGAGCGACGTGATTTTAACGCTCGGTTTCGAAGTCCAAAACACCATGAAAGCCGTTTATGGCGCCGACGTACTTGCCGCGGCGGGTTGGTATCACGATAGAAAAAACGGACACGCGCACTTTTTCCCGGGACAATTCAGCGACCGAGCCGGAGCATATTTCGAGAAATACGGTAGAGAATACGCGCGAAAAGGTTTTGCGCGTTGGTATCGTAACGCGATTGAAAACGCGCGACTTTGTCCTACCGCGCAAGAATATCACAATACGAATCCCGATTTGGAAAAGACCGCATTAACAGAGCCAAATCCGAAGGTTTTCGTTGAAAATTTGAATGTTTTCGATTGTTCCAAGGTCTCCGACGGAGCATCCGCAATTGCAATTATGACGGAAGAAGGTCTGAAACGTTGCGGTATCGATAAAAAAGAGACTGTCGAAGTTGTTGCATTCGCGCAAGCCGAAGACGATTTGACTAAGAAACCTGAAGACCCGACGCGCTTGATTACAACGGAAAAGGCGGTGAAACTTGCAATGGAACGCGCGGGAATTACGCCTGAGCAACTCGGTACGGTGGAAGCGCACGATTGTTTTACAATAGCGGGAATAATGGCGGTCGAAGCAATCGGTTTAGCTGACTACGGAAAAGGCGCGGAATATGTTTATGCGGGCAAAACGGCTCGCGACGGTGAAGTTCCGTTTAACACAACAGGCGGACTTATCGGCTGGGGGCATCCTGTAGGCGCTACAGGTGTTCATCAAGCCGTTACCATCTGGGAACAGTTAACAGGAAACGCGGGCGACGCTCAAATCGAAATTAAACCCGAACGTCCGTACGGAATGACAATTAACATGGGCGGCGACGATAAAACGGTTACGTGTGTAATTTATAAACGTCCCGAGTAAAATTAATTTCCCATATTATCCGGGGAAACCATACGAGAAAGCCTTCGAGTTAATTTCGAAGGCTTTTTTTT
>CAYZMW010000023.1:0-7404 GCA_964479645.1 uncultured Melioribacter sp.
AAGCAATCTGTCGTTAATGTAACATTGGCAGTTTACAACGCACTCGGACAAAAAGTCGCGACGCTTGTAAACAAAGCGCAAGCGGCGGGCAATTACACGGTTCAATTCGACGCGCGGGATTTGCCGAGCGGAATATATTTCTACACTTTGCGCGCGGGTGAATTCGTTGCTACGAAGAAGATGATTTTGATGAAGTAAGATTTCGATAGGACGCTGATTGAACCGATTGATTATGATTAAAACTGATAATCTCGGTTCAATCGATACAAATTTTTATTTCAAAAAATCCGACCTTTAATTATTTTCCGAGAAGTAAAAAGTGAATTTAAAATTAGCGTCTTTTTAATGGGGAAAAAATGGACGTAGAAAAATATAACAAATATTTTAAAGAGCAAGTTTTGGACGACGAGGAAATTCGGCTTTATACCGAATATATTTGGGAGATTGTAGAAGAAGTCGATTTACAGCAAGACGACCATATGTATGAGCGCGAAGAAATTCAAGAAGCGCTTGATAAAGACCCGACGATTTTCACAAAAGAAGAAATATTGAAAATAAAAGAGGCTGACCAATTCATACTCGACCATATCGAAGATGCCGCACGCTGGTTTTACTTTCCCCGAACATATAAAAAACATCCGAAAAAATATTGGTGGCGATACGCTCATTTGATAGCCTCGGGCGAAATGCCGAAGCCGAATTTAGATGAAATTTTCGAAAAATATTTGGCGAAATTCGAAGAGTAGAGTTTTCATTAAAAACAAAGGCGTAAAAGAAAAGGGGAGTTTTATTTTTAAAACTTTTTGCCGACTTTTCGAAGTCGAAAAAAAATTTATAACTAAAATTTATAATTTATATTTAATGCGGAAAATCGTCAGACAAAGAAGTATCTATGAAATCAATACGCGCGTATGGTTGCGGAATTTTGACCGTAACGGTAGGCGCGCCACCTTGAAGGACGTTCCGCATGGATATTGGGATAAGTTTGTTGAACTCGGAATAGAAAATATTTGGTTGATGGGTGTTTGGCGAACGCCCGAAAGCGCGATTAAAAAATATTGTTTTGAACCTTTTCTGATTGAAGAATATAAAAAAGCGCTTAAGGATTTTACGTACAAAGATGTTATCGGCTCGCCTTATTCCATTGATGATTACGAGGTTTCCGAATTCGTAGGGGGACACGCCGAATTGCTTGAGGTTAAAAAAGCGCTGAACGAACGCGGCATTAATTTGGTTCTTGATTTTATTCCCAATCATTTTAGTGCGGAAAGTTCTCTGATAAAATTACGTCCCGAAGTTTTTCTTAAAACCGACGAAGCGAATTTTAAAGAAGATCCGTACACGTTTTTCAAGGTGGGAAATCTCGAAGGTTATTTTGCGCACGGACGCGACCCGTTTTATCCCGCATGGCGAGATACCGCGCAAGTAAATTATTTTGAACCCTCCGCAAGAAAATTCATGATAAACCGTTTGAAAAAAGTGGCGGAAATTTCCGACGGCGTCCGATGCGATATGGCAATGCTTTCGCTCAACAATGTTTTTAAAAACACTTGGGGAAAAGTGTTAACCGACGCGGGGTACTCAGTTCCCGAAAAAGAGTTTTGGACGGAAGCGATTTCCGCAATTAAAAGTGAAAAAGAAGATTTTCTCTTTATCGCGGAAGCGTATTGGGATTTGGAATGGCAACTTCAGCAACTCGGTTTCGATTACACTTATGACAAATCGTTGATGGACAGATTGAAAGGCGCATATGCGGACGCCATTAGAGACCACTTACGCGCCGAAGAAGATTATCAACTTAAGTCGGTACGTTTCATTGAAAACCACGACGAACCGCGCGCGATTAATTATCTCGGTTACGACAAATCGAAGGCGGCGGCGATAATAATCAGCACGGTGCAAGGAATGCGCTTTTATTTCGACGGGCAGTTCGAAGGAGAACGCGTTAAACTTCCCGTTCAACTCGGACGCAAGCCGAAAGAAAAACCGATAAGTTCGCTTCAAAAGTTTTATGAAAAATTATTAAAAATAGTAAAAGACCCGGTGTTCAAATTCGGTGACTGGCAATTAATTCACCCCGCCACGGCTTGGGAAGGGGATCCCACTTATCGCAATATTATCGCATATTTGCGTAAATATGAAAATCAATTTAGGTTGGTTGTTATTAACTATTCCACCGAAATCTCAATGGCGCGTTTGCAGTTCGAACCGCCTTCGGGAATGAACGAAATCGTTCTAACGGATTTGCTTAATAATGAAAAATACAAACGTTCAACGGCTGAAATTCGCAACGAAGGATTGTACGTAAAACTTTCACCGTTTCAATCTCATTTGTTCGCTTTTTAATAAAATTAATAAATATAAATAAATAAATAAATAAATAAAATAGTTACGGGTTACTTATGAAAATTACGAAAATTGCTTTCCCCCAAGAACACGGTTCGTGGGGATTTTTTCTCGAACCGTTATTTTTATCGTTGGCGGTTGCATATTCGTCGCACGGCGCAATAATAGCATTGAGCGCATTTTTTATATTTCTCGCTCATCAACCGGTCAGATTATTTTTGGATAAAAAAACGGAACGAAAAAATAAAAAAATCGCTTTGCTATTTATTTTCGGTTATCTTATCGTTATTGTACTTTCACTGTGGGAAGTTTCCGAAATCGTTTCGTTCGAAACCATGATACCTTACATAATCGCTTTAACGCTTATGGGCGGATTTTTGATAATCGAATTGGTTACCGAAAAAGAAGATTTTCTTGCAAGATTAATTCCGCCGCTTGCCGTTGATTTTATTGCGATAACAATTATACTCGCTGACGGCTGGGCGTTACCGAAAGCGGAAGCATTTTATCTCGTGTTATTCTCGCGTTCGTTGACAACCGCTCTTTACATTCACGAAAAATTGAAAAAAATGCGGAAACAAGAAATAAACAGACTTATCGTTTACACTACTCACGTTCTTTTTATGATTGCGCTTGCTTACACTTCGTCGAAAGGTTTAACGCCTTATCTTTCGATTTTTGCGGTTGTTGTAATGCTTGTTAGAGCCTTGAGCGGCTTGGAAACGAAGAAGAAAACAAATGTTAAGAAAGTCGGACTTTGGGAATTTTCGCACGGGTTGATTTTCGTTATCATCAATGCAATCGGATACTTGATGAATTGGTAATGTGAAATTTTATGCCGCGAAAAAAAAGAAAGAAGAAAATAGAAGTCGATTTTTTCGAAAACGTTTTTCAGGAAAAGCACGGAAATATTGAGGAACAAGCGATAAAGTTTTTCGGCGGAGTTCCTGAAAACATTACGCTCGAAATCGGTTGCGGACACGGAATTTTTTCGAACGCGATGGCGGAAAGATTTCCGCAAAGACGGTTTCTCGGTCTTGACCTGAAAACCAATCGTTTGTGGAACGCATCTAAAAGCGCAACGGAGAAAGGCTTGAAAAACGTCGCGTTCGTTTATTTGAACGCGAACAAACTGCACGAAACGTTTCGCCAAATAAAATTCGAAGAAATTTGGATAACGTTTCCCGACCCGCAAATTAAACGTCGCGCGGCTAAAAGACGCTTGACTTCACCTGCATACATTGAAATTTACAAACGCGTGGCGCTTCCCGAAACGCCCGTTTACTTAAAAACGGACGACGATTTCACATATAATTACACGCTTGAAGTCTTGAACGAACTGAATATTAAGCCCGAAATTTCAATATTCGATTTGTACGCGGAAGAAAATTTAGATGAAATTTTCGCGATAAAAACTCGCTACGAAGAATATCATCTCGAAAAGGGCAGAAAAATAAAATTGATAATGTTTAGAATTTAACAAGCGGGAACAAACCGTCGCATTCCCGCTTGAAATCTTTCTTCTATTTGTTAGCGCCGTTAACAATAAATTTCGCTTTTACGGGAAAGTGGTCGGAATAACCGCCGATGTATTTTTTGCCCGCGTAAGTTCTATCGGGTTTACCTTTGTATTTCCCCGATTGAATAACAAGGAAATCGTATTTAACCACTTCGAACGAACCGCTCAAATATCTAACATCGTCGCCGTTAATAACGTCCTGTGAAACGATGATTTGATCAAGCATGTTCCAATTGCCTCGATAATTGAGCGAACCTTCGCCTTTGTAAAATTTTTCGGCGGAAAGATTTACCAAATCATCGGCGGAAAAAATTTCCTCCGCGTTCTTTTTTGCGGAAAGGCAGTAGCGTATCGAAGGGTCGCTCGGGTCGTCATTGAAATCGCCGGTAATAATTACGTTTTCTTTAATGTTGTTGCAAATCAAATATTTTTTAAGCGTTTGCGCCGCCGAAATTCTCTTCGGTTCGCTTTTTTCTTTTCCGCCCCAACGCGAAGGCCAGTGATTTACGAATACGTTCCAATCATTGCCCGCAAAATCTTTCAGTTTTACGTAAAGAATGTAGCGCGTTGTTCGATTTTGAGGGAGCGGAACTCTCAACGTGTCGAAAGAAACAAGATGGAATTTATCCTTTCTGAAAATCAGCGCGTTGTCAATGCCGCGAAAATCGGGACTTTCGGCGTACGCGATGCCGTATTCTCCGTATTTTAAGCGCTTTACAAGACTATCGATAAGCGATTTGTGTTCGACTTCTTCAAATCCCCAAATATCGGGCTTGATTAGGTTTAAGGCTCTCGCAAGATGATTTAGTTTTTTCGTCAAGCGCTTGTTCGTCCAATGCTTGGGGCTTTGCGGCGTAAATTCTTCGTCGCGTTTGCCGGGGTCGTCAATCGTATCGAAAAGATTTTCCACGTTCCATTCGCCTACGACAAGCGTATCGGCAACCGAATTAGCGCTAAGATTTTCGCGGGTTTGAGAACATCCGAACGACGCGAATAAAAGGGCAAATAAAAAAAGCGTTCTCTTCATTTGAAAACTCCTTAAATTTAAAATCTAAATTAATAAATCAACTTCCGAAAAAATTTTAAAAAAAGAAAAGCGAATTTTACGGGAATATTATTATGGGAAAAAACGGCAAACCGCTCTTCGTCATTGTTGACAGCATGGCGCTCGCATATAAGTCTTACTTCGCACACATTTCACGACCGCTTTCCACTTCGAAAGGAGAGCCGACTTCCGCGATTTACGGCTTTATGACGCAATTGTTCAAAATTATGACGGACACGCAACCCGATTATTTATTGATTGCGTTCGACGCAAAAGAGAAAACTTTTCGCCATGAGCGTTACGAAAGTTATAAATCGTCGCGCGCGGAAATGCCCGACGATATGATACCGCAAATTGCGCGAATAAAACAGATAGTCGAAGCGCTCGATTTGCCTTTGCTTATTATGCCGGGCTATGAGGCTGACGATATTATCGGAACGGCGGTTAAACAAGCCGAAAAGCGCGGACTCTTTTCTTACGCCGTTACTCCCGATAAGGATTTTATTCAACTTGTTACGGAGAATACGAATTTGCTTCGTCCCGGAAAGCAAAGCGACGAATGGCAGATAATCGACAAAGCGCGCGTTTTGGCGGATTACGGTTTCGAACCGAAATTTATGGTTGATTATCTTGCGCTGGTCGGCGATAGTTCCGACGACATTCCCGGAGTTGCGGGCATTGGTCCAAAAACGGCGGTGCCGCTGATTCAACGTTTCGGAACAATCGAAAATATTTACGCGAATCTTGATAAAATCGAAAAAGAAAGCGTAAGAAAAAAACTCGAAGCGAATCGCGAAAACGCTTTCCTTTCGAAGGAACTCGCGACCATAATCACCGATATGCCGATAAACATTGACTTTGAGCATGCTAAGTTTGTTCGTCCCGATTTTAAGGAGTTACTTAAAATTTTCGAAGAACTTGAATTCCGTTCGTTGAAAACTAAATTGTTCAAAGTTTATGACGGCAAGGAAAGCGTAAGCGTAAAAACAAGCGACTTTACGCCGCAAGAGAAAAACGTCAAGAAAAATTACCGCTTGGTAAATACTCGAAAAGCCGCCGAAGAACTCGCGGAAAAACTTGCGCACGCCGAAGAGTTTGTTTTCGATACGGAAACCGACAGCCTCGATACGTTTAAGGCTAATCTTGCGGGTGTTTCTTTTGCGCTCGACGAAGGCGACGCTTATTTTGTGCCGATAAATCCTTTCCGCGAACAAGCCGATTTGTTCTCGCCCGATTTGTCCGATAGGTTAACGGTTGCGGAATTCCGTGAAATTTTCGGAGAAATTTTTTCCTGCCCGAGAATCGGAAAGATTTGTCAAAACGGAAAGTTCGACATTGCCGTTCTGCGCTCGAACGGCATTGAAGTGGAAGGATTTTTATTCGATACTATGCTTGCAAGTTACGTTCTCGACCCGGATCAAAAACACAACATGGACGACCTTGCGAAGAAATATCTGAATTATGATACAATCCCTTTGAGCGAATTAATCGGTAAGAAAAAAGACGCCGATAAAATTTTCGACGTTGACTTAAACAAACTCGCGGAATACGCGGCGGAGGACGCCGATATTACCTATCGTTTGTACAACGTTTTGAGAAAGGAAATTGAAAAAGAAGGGCTTGAAAAAATCGCTTATGATATTGAGTTCCCGCTTGTAGAAGTGCTTGAACAGATGGAGCGAGACGGAGTGAAAATTGACGAGGAGAGTTTGCGCGAATTCAGCAAAAGCCTTGAAATAATGCTCGAAAAACTCACCGAAAAAATTCACGCCTTGGCGGGCGCGCCTTTCAATATCAATTCTACGAAGCAATTGCAAGAAGTCCTTTTCGAAAAATTGAAATTACCGAAAACAAAGAAAACGAAAACCGGTTATTCCACCGATGCGAAATCGCTCGAAAGTTTGCGCGGCAAACATGAAATTATCGATTTGCTCTTGGAGTATCGGCAAATCTCGAAATTGAAATCCACATACGCCGACGCTCTTCCGAAACTTATTAATCCCGCAACGGGACGCGTTCACACGACGTATAATCAAACGGTTGCATCAACGGGACGACTTTCGAGCAACGACCCGAATTTGCAAAACATTCCGATACGCACCGAATTGGGACGCGAAATACGCAAAGCGTTTGTGCCGGGCGACGCGGAAAGGCTTATTCTAAGCGCCGATTACAGCCAAATCGAATTGCGAATAATGGCGAGCATTTCCGGCGACCCCGCGCTGAAAGAAGCGTTCGAAAAAGGCGAAGACGTTCACAGAAGCACGGCGGCGCTTGTTTTCGGCGTTCCGCCCGAAGAAGTGACACCCGAAATGCGCCGCAAAGCGAAAGAGGTGAATTTCGGAATCCTCTACGGCATCGGCGTTTTCGGTTTGAAAAATCGTCTCGGAATTACGCAAAAGCACGCGAAGGAAATTATCGACACGTATTTTAACACGTTCAAAAACGTTAAGAAATTTATGGACGATTCGATTAACTTTGCGCGCGAACACGG
>CAYZMW010000024.1:0-23814 GCA_964479645.1 uncultured Melioribacter sp.
ATCCTCGACTGTTAGTGATATTTTTTTTAATTGAAAAATAGTCATAAATTGACAGAATTCAATTTTGCAGCGTGGATGCCTTTTTTATTTTTAAACATACTTTCTGCGAACACCGCCGAAGGCGGGAACTCGGAATGACCGTGTTTGTTTGTGTTTGCGCAGTAATACTACGGATTGCTTCGTCCACCGAAAGCCTTCGGTGTCCTCGCAAGGACTGTGTTTGTTCGGTTTGGAGACGGTAGGGCGGATTGCTCCGTTCTTGCCGACTCACGTCGGCGTGTACTCGCTTTCCCCGCCAAAACAGGGAGAAGCACGTGTTAATTTTTCTTATCCCGAAAAGTTACGGTAAAAATACTTCCTTCGCCTTTAATGCTATCCACATCGATTTCCGCGCCGTTGATTTCGGCGAATTCTTTCGCCAATGCAAGTCCCAGACCGTTACCGTCGAACGGGCGCGTGTAGCCCGATCTTTCCTGCGAAAAATCGGCGAAGAGTTTGGGCAAATATTCTTCCGAAATCCCGATTCCCGTATCGCGGAACGCCACAATCAATTTGTTTTTCTGCGGACGCGTTGCAATAATACGAATTTCTCCTTCCTCGGTATATTTTACGGCGTTATCCATTATCTGCATAAAAATCTGTAGAATTGAAAATTCGTCGTGATTGTGCAAAATCAAGTTTTCGCTTCTTTTTTCATAAATCACTTTTATGCCTTTTTCTTCGGCAGGTTTCAGATATTCACCCAATACCGACTTTATTACCATGTCAACGTCCACGTCGCGCATTTTGGGTTCGTACGAACCCACTTTAAGTTCGGACATGTTCAACAGCAAATCCACCGTTCTGAAAATGCGTCTTCCCGAATTTTTTATGCTCTTGAAAATAAATTTCAAATCTTCGTCAAGTTCGTCGGCAAGCTCGTCTTCCAACAATTCCGTCAAACTTAAAATGGAATTAACCGGCGTTCTGATTTCATGCGACATCTGAGCAAGGAAGAAACTTTTAAGTTCGGCGTTCTTAATCGCCTTTTGTTTCGCTTCGATAAGTTCGTTTTCGATTTTCTTCAGTTCTTCGATATCAATGAATATCACGGCGTAATTTGTAATTTTTCCGCGCATATTCGTGATTGGTGAAATAATGGACAAGCCCCAAAATTCTTTTCCCGTGGCGTCTTGCAATACGATTTCACCTTGCCAGACTTCTCCCTCTTTCAACTTGCTTATATTTTGAACGATAATATCGCAACTTGCTTGGTCGGGGATCAGTTCGGCGGGAGTTTTTCCCAACAATTCTTCTTCCGTTTTTCCGAATTCTTTCTCAAGATACGGATTGACGTATTCGATTTCCATTTTGTCGTTCAAAATCATAAAGCTCTGTTGACTTTGTTCGACGGCAACCGAAAGTTTTCGTAATTCTTCGAGAGCCTTCCTCTCTTTAGTAAAATCGGACATAAAACTAAGAACCGCATCGTCGTTTTTATTCCATTCAATATTTATCGATTTGTTTCTAACCCACACGTTCGTGCCGTCTTTTCGCAATAACATAAATTCGTAAGGCTCTTTGGCTATTTTCAATCTGATTCCGCGTCGATGTGTTTCTATTACGAACGGTCTGTCTTCGGGTGAAATGTAATTTATTATCGAACGACCAAGAAGTTGAGACGCTTCGTATCCTGTCAATTTACAAAAAGCGTTGTTACAAAATTCGATAACGCCGTTTCTCGTAATTACAATGGCTTCCTGTAAATTCTCCACAAGCGATTTGTATTTTTCCTCGCTCTTTTTCAATTCCTTCTGCGTTTCTCTTTCTTCCGTAACGTTTCTCCCGATAATAATTAAAAATTTCCGAGAACCGTCGTCGTTGAAAATCGGGACTTTTATCGCGTCGAAGATTAAAGTTTCGCCCGTTGGCAAAGGCACTTCGGCGTCGTAGCGCATCGGAACGCGGGTTTCCCAACATAATTCGTCGAGCTTTTGCCATTTTTCAAAATAATGTTCATAAAACGGGCTGTACTTGGCAAGTTCCGAATTGGTTTTGCCTATATAATCCACACCTTCGAGATGTAAGAGTTCGAGTTGCGCCTTATTTGCAAGTAGCCAACGTCCATCGCCGTCTTTAAATGAAATAATATCGTCTTTTGTCGCTTCTATTAATGTTTCCAATAAGAGCTGATTTTCTTTTAACTTTTTTTCAACTTGTTTTTGTCGTGTAATATCCGTTAAGACGCTTAAATAGGCTTCTTTCCCTTCCCAAGTCACTTTTGCGGCTCGAACGTAAAACCATTTTTCATTCCCTTTCAAAGTCTTGATACGAAGAACATGAAATTCGTTAACTTTTTTCGTTTCGTAATCTTCGAATATGTTCATGAAATCATCGGGATGAATTAGCAATTTAATATCCTTTCCCATTAATTCGGAAGGCGAAGAGGCTTCAATGTCTCTCATAAAAGCATCGTTAAAATACTTAAGTTTGAAATCGGACGTTACGATAACCGATTCGCTGATGTTTTCCACCAACATTCTGTATTTTGATTCGCTTTCGGTAAGTCTTTCCTGATATTCCTTTTCTTTTGTAATATCCCGCAGAAAAGCCACTATCACCTTCCCGTCTTCCCAGTTAATAAGCAACGGATTGGCTTGCACCCATACGATACCGCCCAATTTATCCCTAATTCTTAACGAATAATTGACAGGTACTCCGGGGGTGCGATTAAGTCGTAGTTGAAATCTTTTCCTAACTATTTCCCTATCGTCGGGATGAATAAAAGAAAGGAAATCCTTACCGATTATAAATTCCTTTTTTATTTTCACCAATTTTTCCATCGAGGAATTTATAAAAATAATTTCGCCGTCGGGATTTATTATCACAATGGCTTCATACATATTGTCAACAACGTTTCGGTATTTCTTTTCTTCCTTTTCTATTTTTTGTTTGAGCAACAATTCGTTCTGTTCGAAAGTCAAATCGCGCAAAATCAAAAGTTTGGCGGGAGCGGAATTCCAAAGAATGGTTATTTGCCTGACTTCGAAAAACTTTTTCTCTCCGCTTTTGGTTTTCGCGGTCACACTTATGGATTCTTCCGTCTTTTCCTTTTTTAAAAAATTCGTTATCGTTCTTTTTTCACCTTTGCACACGAATTCTTCGAACTTGTGTCCCTCGACTTCCTCGAATTTAAATCCGAGTTTTTCTTCAAAAACTTTATTTGTGTAAATAATTTTGCCGTTTTGCGTAACGAAAATCAAATCGTACATACTATCAAGCAGAATGGAATAATGCTTTTCGGTAAAACGCGTTTCTTTATCAGCTTCTATTTTCTCGGGCAAAACGTCCACGGTAGCCACAACCACATCATAGCCTGCAATGGAACTTTTATGCAATTGCACCAGCGTATAAAAGGTCTCTCCCGCTTTGTTTTTCGCCCAAAAATGGAACTGTTGCGGAGTGCCGTTAAAAGCTTTTTGAATTTTCGTTATGATTTTTTCTTCGTTGTTACCCTCTGCAAAAAAATATTTAAACGATTTCCCGAACATCTCTTCCGGAAGTAATCCGAAAACTTTTCTCGAATAAACATTGCACGATAAAATTTTACCTTTTTTATCGATTAAAAAAAATGCGGAATTGAGATTGTTCAAGAAATCGGACTTTAAAACATAATTCACCAGTTCGGTTTTTATACTCATAGCCGTTCCCACACTCGTTAAAACACTTTTTAATAATTCAGGTTATTATCGGTAGAAAAAAAAATTACTTTACTCCTTTACTTCGGAGGAACTCGGAATATAGTTGGTCGGTGCCTAAAATGTGATGTTTAACCCATTGACTTAGGAATTGCATTACTTCGAGCGTCAATGTAATTTTACCTTCGGCATAGTCTTTTTGAAATTCGGAAACCTTTTTAACAAAATCGTCGTGTTCCTTTTCGTGCATTTCCGTATTAGCATAACCGTATTCGTGAAAGTATTTTTCTTCCGCTGCAAAGTGATATTGCGTGTAATGAATAAGTCCGTTAATAATTTCCCCTATTACTTCACGACCTTGTCCGCTTCGCATCGCATCGTTTAAGCTGTTAAGTAATTCGAACAACTTTTTGTGTTGGTCATCGAACTCCTTAATATGAACGCTGTATTTTTCGTCCCATATCAGTTTTTCCATTATTACCTCTTCCTCCCATAATGTGAACTTCCAAACCGAGCAAAGTTAAGAAATTACAAAAAAAAAGACAAGGAATTCCTTTTTAATGTTTTTTTCGTAAATGAATTTGTAATGAATAAAAAAAAGCGCTTCTCCGATTCCTCGAAGAAGCGCCTAAAAATTTCAACGCCTTGCGAATACCTTAGTTTGTCGGCGCAGGTTTATAGTTTCTTCTCAACTTATCATATTTCGCTTTTTCTTCTTCCGTAAGGTTAGGAATTTTGAAAACTTGTTTCGGATAAATCAAGTTCGGGTCTTTGATTTGATCTTTGTTTGCATGATAAATTTTCGGCCAAGCGAAACCGTTATCGTAAATTTCTTTCTTCTTTGCAATGTTCCACAAGCAATCGCCTTTTACGACAGTGTAAAGAATTTCTTTCGGTTTTGGATGCCAAGCGTCAAGTTTTCTTTGAAGTTGATTGTGAACTTTGTCGAAATACGCCGGGCAAGCACTGATAGGATTGCTTTGCAAATCTTTCAGTTTCGCAACAAGCTCTTCTTTGTCACCCGATCTTGCATCGATTGCTCTTTCGAGAAATTCGACTTGCTTTCCGAAAGTCATGATTTGTTTTTCATTCGCATTAACAAGCGCATACAATTCTTTTTTGCATTGCGCGGGATCGCCGAGAGCTTCGTATTCGGATTTAAGTTGACTAACTTCGGCTTTCAATTGCGAAATTTCCGTATTCAAAGTTACTTTCTTTTCGCTTAATCTTTTGATTTCCGCTTCCCATTCTTCCGAAGTCATTTCTTTTTCTTGTGCGTAAAGGTTTAGCGAAAAAAGAACAACCAAAGCGGAAATTAATACTGTTCTAAGTTTAAACATTTATTGTTCCTCCTTACTTATTCATCTTTTTTAAGTTTTCTTTAACTTGTTCTTTGTTTTGATTGCATTTTTCCAATGCCGCTTTTCTTTCCGCGATGTCTCTTTCCAATTTGGCTTTTTCGCTTTTCAAATCGGTTACTTCGTTTTCAAGAGCGCTGACTTCGGCTTTAAGAGCTTCCAATTGAGCCATTTCTTCTTCGCTTACTCCGCCGCATCCGGTAAGACCGACACCCGAAGTAAGAAAGATTGCTACCAAACCGATTTTAAGTAGCTTTTTTGATTTAGACATAAGTCCTCCTTTTGAATTTTGGTGATTTATTAATTAAAAAAAATTTTACATTCGAAAAAATTATACGTTGCCATTAAAACGAAGTTCCAACGACAAAATAAAAAAAACAAATGATAATCTTAATTATAACAAATTTTTTTCTACAAAACTAAAATAATTATTACCTGCAACGATAAGATGGTCGATAACAGGTATTTCGAAAATTTTTCCCGCTTCCACAAGTTTTTTCGTAATGTTAATATCCGCTTGACTTGCCTCGGCGTTTCCGCTCGGATGGTTGTGAACCAGAATTATGCTTGCCGAATTGGCGTCAATTGCCGCTTTGAAAACTTCACGCGGATGCACCACGCTTGAGTCCAAACTTCCTTCCGAAATTTTTTTGAGCGTAATTAGTTTGTTGGAACGATTTAAGCACGCCACGTAAAATCTCTCTTTCGGTTCGTTACGCAAAAGCGGAATGACAAGTTCGGCGAGAATTTTCGGTTCGGTAATTTTTCTTTCTGAAAACCATTTGGATTGAATTTGCACGCGCTTGGCAATTTCAAACGCGGCGAGAAGCGTCGCGGCTTTATCTCTGCCGATGCCTTTTACTCTGCTTAATTCTTCGGCGGTCTTATTTATTAAGCCCGCAAGATTTTTGTTTTCATTCACCAATTTTTGAGCGAGCTCAATTACGGAAACGCCTTTGCCTCCCGTTCGCAACAATATGGCGAGCAATTCCGCATCGCTTAAATTTTCCGCGCCGAGTTTCAAAAGTTTTTCCCTCGGTCGGTCGTCAATCGGTAAATCTTTTACCCTTGCGATTTTTTACACCCCTTGCAAATCCGTCAATTTTGTTTTTAGTAAAATAACGTTTTTATCGTAAGGATTTATTTCCAGCGCTTTCATCAAATATTTTTGCGCTTCTTCGAAATCGTTTTTCGCAATAGCGGAAAAACCCGCAAGCGCATATATCTGCGCGCTTTTTACGCCGCCTTCAATCAATTGTTTCAAGTACTTTGCAGCGGCGGAATATTCACCGAGATTAAAATGAACTTTAGCGGCAAGCAAAAGCATTTCTTCGCTTGCAGAATCGCGTTTCAGAGTTTTTAAAATATAATCCTTCGCGTAATAAAACAAGCCCTTTGCAAAATAAGTTTTTGCGTAAAGCGAAAAAATTACGGTTCTGTCCAAGCCGGAAATTTTATCGAGTAAATCGAGATGTTGCAGCGCGGTATCGTAATCTTTCGATTTCAAGGCTACATTAACGCTTGCAAAAAGCGCTTTCTCGCGATTACGTTTTTCTTCGCTTTCAAGGTATTTCGCGAGGGACTCGCTTGCCGCCTTAAATTCGCCTATTTCGTAATTCGCAATTCCGCGGAAGTAATAAACATCGGGGTAAGCGTCCGCGCTTACATTGCGAAAAATCTCAATCGCTTTGCGGAAATTTTTTATTCGCATTAAAAATTGTCCGTATAAAAAAGCGACTTCGTCATCGTGTCCTTCGCTCAAAAAATTTTCAATCAATTCCGAAGTTTTATCGTAAAGTTTCATTTGTTCGTACAAATGAGCGAGGCGTAACATCGTGGCGCGCGTTTCGAGCCTTTCATCGAGCATTTGTTTGTAAATTTGCACGGCGAAAAGCTCTTTGCCTTCGCGAATAAAATTTTCCGCTCGTGAATATCTATCTCTTACTTCTTCGGTCATTCCCATTCTATCGTCGCCGGCGGTTTGGAACTTACGTCGTAAACCACGCGGTTAACGCCTTTAACTTTTCTTATTATTTTGTTGGATACGCTTTCCAAAACTTCGTATGGAAATCTGAACCAATCCGCGGTCATTCCGTCAACGGAAGTTACCGCGCGCAAAGCGATTACGTTTTCGTACGTTCTTGCGTCTCCCATTACACCGACTGTTTTAATCGGAAGCAAAACGGCAAAGGCTTGCCAAATGTCGTCGTAAATTCCCGCCGTGCGAAGTTCTTCGATATAAATTTCGTCGGCTTCACGCAAAATTTCAAGACGTTCGTCGGTAATCTCTCCAAGTATGCGAACCGCAAGTCCGGGTCCCGGAAACGGATGACGTCCGATAAATTCTTTCGGCAATCCGAGTTCGCGTCCTATTGCGCGCACTTCGTCTTTGAACAGTTCCCGAAACGGTTCGAGCAAACGCAAGTTCATTTTATCGGGCAATCCTCCGACATTGTGGTGTGTTTTAATCGTTACGCTTGCGCCTTTAACCGGGACAGATTCTATTACGTCGGGATAAAGAGTTCCTTGTGCGAGAAATTTTATGCCGTCAAATTTTTTCGCTTCCGCTTCAAAAACTTCGATAAAAGTTTTGCCTATGATTTTCCTTTTCTCTTCGGGATTTTCCACGCCGCGCAACGCTTCAAGGAAATTTCGCCGAGCGTCAACGTGAATAATATTTAGATTGAAATTTTCGTTAAACATTTTAACTATCCGCGCGCTTTCGTCTTTTCTCATCAAGCCGTTATCGACGTGAACACATATAAGATTTTCGCCTATCGCCTTATTAAGCAAAACCGCCGCGACCGAAGAATCGACGCCGCCGCTTAACGCAAGCAAGACTTTCCCTTCGCGAACGATTTCGCGAATTTCGTCGATTTTTTCGCGGATAAAATTCCGCGCCGTCCACGTACGATTTGCGCCGCAAATTTCCACGACGAAATTTTCCAAAATTTTTATTCCCTCTTCGCTGTGCGCCACCTCGGGATGAAACTGCGTGCCGTAGATTTTCGCATCGTCGTTTGCAATCGCCGCAACGGGCGAGTTTTCGGTTCTTGCAATAACGGAAAATCCTTCGGGAAGTTTTGTAACGTAATCACCGTGCGACATCCAAACAACCGAATTATTCGTAACGTTTTTCAAAAGCGGATTTTCCTTCTCAACTATTTCCAATTTCGCTTTGCCGTATTCGCGATTTTCCGCGGGTCTGACTTCGCCTCCGAAACGCGCGGAAATCAATTGCAAACCGTAGCAAATTCCGAGCACAGGCGCGCCGAGTTCGAAAATTTCACGGTCGATTTTCGGCGCGTTCTCGTCGTAAACGCTCGTCGGTCCGCCCGAAAGAATTACGCCGAGCGGCGCAATTTTTCGTATTTCTTCGATTGACAAATCGTAGCGCGCTATCTCGGAATAAACGTTAAGTTCCCTTATTTTTCGCGCAATCAGTTGCGTGTATTGCGAACCGAAATCCAAAATTAAAATCGTTTCGGAATGTTTCACTTATTCCCGCCAAAAAAAATTTTTATGAATACATTTGAAATTCCCGTAAACAAAAAACGCCGTTGCGAAAAAATCGTAACGGCGCAAAATCGATTTTCGAACACGGAATTAACCGCCTATTTGCTTTGCGTAATCGTCGGCGGAAAGCAAGTCGCCGAGTTCGTCGGCGTTCGCCATCTCCACTTTAACAATCCAGCCCTTGCCGTATGGGTCTTCGTTAATCAATTGCGGCTCGTCCTCCAATTCGGGATTGATTTCCACTACCTTGCCGTTTATCGGCGAAACCAAATCGCTGACCGTTTTTACGGCTTCGATTGTTCCGAACGGCTCGTTTTTCTTGACTTCCGCAAGGTCGGGGTCAACGTCAACGTAAACAATATCGCCCAATTCGCTTTGAGCGTAATCGGTAATTCCGATGTAAGCGTAATCGCCGTCAACTTTCACCCATTCGTGGTCGGATGAATATTTAAGTTCTGCAGGAATGTTCATTTTATCCTCTCGCTTATTTAAAATATTTATCTATGAAAGACGTATCGTAATCCGATGTAACAAAGTGTTCGTTTTCAAGAACTTCTTGATGGAACGGAATTGTCGTCTTTACGCCTTCAATCAAAAACTCTTCGAAGGCGCGCTTCGCACGTGCGATTGCGTGTTTTCTGTCAACGCCCCACACAATTAGTTTCCCGAGTAAAGAATCGTAATAAGGCGGAATTGTGTAGCCGGAATAAACGTGCGAGTCGTTTCTTATTCCGAATCCTCCCGGGAAATGCACAATTTTGATTTTCCCGGGCGAAGGACGAAAATCATATTCGGGGTCTTCCGCGTTAATGCGAAATTCGAAACAATGTCCTTGCGGTTTGCGCGGTTTGTCGGCAATCGGTTCGCCCGCGGCAACAAGAATTTGGTTCTTAATCAAATCGATATTTTGAACCATTTCCGTAACGGGATGCTCGACTTGAATGCGCGTGTTCATTTCAATGAAATAAAAGTTCTGATATTTATCCACAAGAAATTCAACCGTTCCCGCTCCTTCGTATTTTACGGCTTTCGCTCCGAGAACAGCCGCCTCTTGCATTTTCGTGCGTGTTTCGTCGTCAATTATCGGCGAAGGCGTTTCTTCAATTAATTTTTGGTGTCGTCTTTGCACCGAGCAATCGCGCTCGCCGTAAGCGTAAACGTTTCCGTGCGAATCGCCCATTATTTGAATTTCCACGTGACGCGGATTTTCAATGAACTTTTCCACGTAAAGCTCGGGATTTCCGAACGCCGCGCCCGCCTCCGTCGAAGCCATTTGGTACGCCGCTTCGAGTTGGCTTTCCTCGAAAACGATGCGCATTCCCTTTCCGCCGCCGCCCGCAGACGCTTTAAGCATAACGGGATAACCGATTTCCGCCGCGACCTTCTTCGCTTCGTCAACGCTTGAAACCGCTCCGTCGCTTCCGGGCACAACCGGAACGCCGACGCTTTTCATCGTTTTTTTCGCATAAGCCTTGTCGCCCATTTGATTAATCATGGTCGAGGACGGACCGATAAACTTAATGTTCGATTCGGCGCAAATATCCGAGAACTCCGCATTTTCCGCGAGAAATCCGTATCCGGGATGAATAGCTTCCGCTCCCGTAATCGATGCGGCGGAAATAATGTTGGGAATTTTAAGATAACTTTCGTTGCTCGGCGCGGGACCGATACAAACGGCTTCATCGGCAAACATCGTGTGCATGGAATCTTTATCGGCTTCCGAATAAACGGCGACGGTTTTTATGCCCATTTCCTTGCACGTTCTGATAATACGTAACGCGATTTCGCCGCGGTTGGCGATTAAAATTTTCTCAAACAAATCCGTTCCTCTCGCTTTTATTCGGGTTTAATCAAAAACATCGGTTGATTGTATTCAACGGGAGTCGCATTCTCCACAAGAATTTTCACGACCGTGCCGTTTACGTCCGATTCAATTTCGTTCATGAGTTTCATCGCTTCGACAATACAAAGCGTCGTTCCCACGCTTACTTTGTCGCCGACTTTAACGAACGGGTCGGCATCCGGCGCGGGTGCGCGATAGAACGTACCGACAATCGGTGAACGGATTTCATGTAAGTTTTCGTCGTCGGAAGCCGCCGCGGGAGCCTCTTCGGTTTTAGGTTGCGGCGGAGCGACCTGAGCTTGAACCGCAGGTTGCGCAACGGCGACCGCCTCCGGTTGAGCCGCAACGTGTACCACGTTAGTTTCAGGCTGTTTTTTAGAAATGCTTATCTTCAAATCGCCTTCTTCCACCGAAAAATCGGTTATTCCGCTTTTTTCGACGACTTTAATCAGTTTTTTTATTAATTCCAAATCCATAGTAGTTCCCGTTTATAATTATTTTTTCAATCTTTCCACGTATTCGCCGGTGCGGGTGTCAACTTTCAGCAAATCTCCTTCGTTAATAAACAAAGGTACTTGAATTGTTGCGCCCGTTTCGAGTTTGGCGGGTTTCAAAACATTCGTAGCCGTGTCTCCCTTAAATCCGGGTTCGGTTTCCACGACTTCGAGTTCCACGAAAATCGGAGGTTCTATCGTGATGATATTTTCTGAATCGTCCACGAGCAATTCCAATTCCGCTCCTTCTTTCAAAAAGCGCTTCGCGTCGCCGACCATATCTTCGGGAACGGTTATTTGTTCGTAAGTGTCGTTATCCATAAGAACGAAACCGCTACCGTCACGATATAAGTATTGATATTTACGGCGTTCCACGCGAACAACTTCGACGGATTCGCCCGAACGAAAGGTATTGTCGAGCACTTGACCTGTTTTCAAATTTTTTAATTTCGTGCGAACGAACGCTCCGCCTTTGCCCGGCTTTACATGTTGAAATTCAACTATTGTGTATAGCCCATTCTTAAATTTGATTATCAGACCGTTTCTGAAATCGGAAGTGTCAGCCATAATAATTTCCTTTTATTTTCTTTTTAACCCAATGCTTTTTTTGCGGCGATTTTTCCGAAATATCTGTCAACTTCGCGTGCGATTTTCGCTTTCGGGTAATCGCTTTTAATCTTATTCAACATCTCTTCGGCTCTTTCGTATTTGCCTGCGTCGATGTAATTAATCGCGGCTTTCAACAAGTACTCCGCGTTATTGGGATTATATTTCCCTTCCTTTTCGGCGATTTCGTAAAATTGTGCCGCGTCGTCGGTTGCGCCCTGCGCTTCGTAGCAAGCGGCTTGTCCCGCGTCGGAAGCGGCGCTGAAAAGCGGAGCGGCAAGTCCGCAATCGCCGTAATATTTATTGGCTTCGTCGTATTTGGTGAGCGCATAAAACGAATTGCCCGCGAAAAGTTTAGCAATTTCGCCCGGAGTCGTCGAACCGTATTCTTCGACAATTTTAATCAATCCGTCCTTGGCGTGAAGTGAATCGCCGTAAAGCGCTTTGTTAAAATCGAAAAGGTTGTAATTTTCAACAATGGCGGCAAGTTTTGCGGAAGCCTCTCTGCGATTTTTTTCCGCCTTATTTTGGAACAGAATTACAACAACGACAAGTACTACAAGCGCGGAAACGCCTATCAAAATTTGCTTTTGATATTTTTGCCAAAATTCGCGCGCTTCAAAAAAATAATTTACAAGCGGATCTTCTTTAATCTCTTTTTTCGCATAATGTTTCTTCTTTGCGGACATCAGTCGTCATCTCCGAATATTTTTAGAAATACAAATTTAAATCAAAAATTTAATGAATATTAAAATGTTCTCCAATACAAATTTATAGAACGATTATAAAATCTTGAACCCGTGGTGAAACACATAAAATCGAAATTTTTCGGTAAATTAAAAGTTAGAAATGGATAGAACGCCGATTCAACCGATTGACTACGATTACGACCGATTTTTAATTATACACGGATTCCGCGAACTTGATTAGAATAAACAAATTATGCGCCGATTTTGCCGATATTTTCCGATTTTCACCGATTTTCAATCTTAATATAACAACATAAATAAATCGCCACTTAAATTTCGTTTTATAAAACAGGTAAAAAGAGTTTTCCGATAATCGCCGCGAAGATAAGCGAAAGGAATGTTCTTTCGAACCAAATCAGAACGAGTTCGGAAATCTTCAAGGGAATACGCGTCGAAAGTATTGTGGGAATTGAAGCCGAGAAAAAAAGGATTGCGGAAACGGAAGTAACGGCCACTACATAGCGCGCGATAAATTCCGCATTTTTTATCAACAATGCGGGAAGAAACATTTCCGTTATTTCCACAGCGGCGGCTTTGGAAACAAGTTGCGCATTCGGTAATGCGAGCAACTTCACGATAGGATAAAAAACGTAGCCGAGCCAATCGAAAAGCGGCGTAAACTTTGCGAGCAACAATCCCGTAAGCCCGATAGACAAAATAGAAGGGAGAATGCTCATTGTCATTTTAAGTCCGTCAAGAAAATTCCGTCTGACATTCGCGATAACATCGTCGGAGTTCACCGCCGCTTGCAGTCCGTTCGTCCAGGCTCTTTTAAAAATCGAAATATCGTTTTTTTCTTTCGCTAATTGTTTGCCGTCGTCGTCTTTTTTCGACAAAGGATAAATACGAGCGGTTACCGCAGTAACCGCAAACGTTATTAAAAGCGTACTCCAAAAGTAAAAGTTCCAATAGCCGATTAAGCCCGTCGTTTTCGCCACGATAATCATAAACGTTGCGGAAACCGTGGAAAATCCCGTGGCAATTATCGCCGCTTCCTTTGCCGTGTATTTCTTTTCCACGTAAACTTTATCGGTAATCAAAAGCGCAATCGAGTAGCTCCCAACGAATGAGGCGAGAGCGTCAATTGCGGCTCTGCCCGGAGTTTTCCACAAGGGACGCATCACGGGTTCCATCAGTGTTCCTATTAATTCGAGCAAACCGAAATCGACGAGGAAGGCAAGAAAAACCGCGCCGACGGGGACAATCAAGCCCACGGGGACAACGAGTTTATCGAATAAAAACGGGAGCAAGTCCGCTTCGAATAATTTTTGCGGACCTAACTTCGCGAAATAACTCAGCGCCACTATTAATCCCGCCGCTTTGAGCGCGGAAAAGACTCCGCTTGAAAAATCTTTCTTCCACGAACCCGTTATAAACGGATAAACGGCGCCCGCGGCAATTATGAGGAGAGCCCAAATTTTACTTGCCAAAGGAAATTCGTTTTTGAGAAATCTTACGATGTGGTCGAGCGGAATTGTCGTTTCGCTCCCAAGCGTAACGGGAACGAAAAAAACAAAAACGCCGAAAGCGCTAAAAAATAAGAGTTTGAAAACGTATTTCTTCATTTGACGAATTTTGCACTAATCACAAAACGAATTTTCCACGCGTTTATTCTTGTTCGCAATTAACAAAATCTATTATCGCTTGATTGATTTCCTTGTCGTTTTTGCTTTTGACGCCGAAATATTTTCCGTTTACGAAATAGTTGTCGCCGATTTCGTTTCCGCTTTCGTCGTAAATTTTCCAATCGTCGTCTTCTTCGGAATATTTTGCGTCGTACGGGAAAAAGGAAAAACAGGGCTTTGCGTTGCACGATTTAAGCATTAACAAAAAGCCCGCGCCGATACCGAGCAACGGACGCGGATACATTCTCAATGCGCTGTGTAAATTCATCATGTGCAATCTTCGCAAGGCGCGGAAAGGGTTATTCGTGTCGGGCAAAATAATTTTGTCGGCTTTCAGCGCAAGAACTTCGTTCGTTCCGATTTCAAACGGTTGTCGCAACGCGTCGAGTTTCGCATAAAGGTTGCGCCGTTTGCCGTTATCGTAATTGATTACGTAAATCATTTTATCTTCTTCGCTCCTTTCGGGGCTTTATCGTTTATGAAAATGATTTCGATTTCGAAGGTTTTCGTTTTGTCGGTGATAACTTGGTTCAAAGCGGAGAACCAACCTTCGAGCCACATTTGCGCTTTCTCTTGTTTTTCTTCGGACGAATAAACGTAAACCTTGTGTTTATTCTGTCCTTCCTTGAAATATAACTCTTTGATTTCGGGAATGTGCTTCAATTGTAGCGCAAGTTTATCGAGTAATTTGTCAAGCCCGATTTGCTGTTTGCACTTCTCCGATTGGGAAATCTCAATTTCGAATTCGTCTCCTTCAATAATGGCAACGGCTTCGTCAACGTCGGCGTTCATCAAAATCGTAAGACGAGTATTCTCCCCCAATTGCGAAAAATCGATTACTTTCACGTATTTTTCGAATTCGGCGAATTCGGGCAGAAGTTCGCCGAGCGAATTTGAGGTTCGCCGGATAAAACTTTCGTTTAAAAATCCGCCCTTTTCGTCGGGATACAAAGGCAGATAGCGAATTTCGGCTTCGACCAAATCTTGGAAAAAATGCGTTCCGAAAGATAAATCGGGCGTATAATTCCCTTTCTTTTTTGCAACTTCCACAAGCATTGCGGTGTTGTTAATATCGGAATAAGTTACGCGCACGCCGAGTTTAATATCGCCTTTGCTTCCCCACCTTCCGGGACCGATTAAAATGAATTTTCTGCGCGGCAAAATATTATTGAGTTTCCCGATGATTTTTCCTATTTGCACAAGCGTTTCGTAACTTTCCGCTTCCGCATATTTTTCAGGGTCAACGTAAACCGCATAATTGATATTTTCCAATTTCCCGTTCGAAACGTATTTGTTCGCCTTGAAGAAAAGGCGATTTTCGGGAATGTTTTTCGGTATTTCGTCGGGCGTTTCTTCTTTGCCGAAACTTTGCGGACGACATTGCAACAAGTACAAATCTTTTCCGTTTGAAGCGAACTCAATATCAACGGGAGATTTAAAAGCCTTCTGCAACGTATGAAGAACAGCATCTATTTTTTGCAGAAATTTTTGGCGTTCGAACAAACCTTCGAAAGTAACGACGAACTCCGCGTTTTGAAAATCGACGCCGAGTAGCGACGGCTGGCGCAAGGTTTTGTGTTCGATTAACGAAATCACTCTTTCGATTGCGGGATAATCGTCGCCGTATTCCTTTACGAGTTTATCGAACGAAATCGTTTCGAATTTGTTTGTTTCGAGATTAATCACGTCAATATTTTTCGGCGAGTACCGCAGATGTTCTTCGAACGTTACGTTCACGCGCAAGTTCGGTTGACCGGGCGCGGCGAGAATCGGATAGTCGTCGCCCACTCTGTCAACGGCGCGCGTTCCCAAGCCCGGCACAATGCGAACAAGTCCGTCGGTTCTTTTGATGCGCGGCGACCATCTGAATTCATTATTGCTGAAAGCGACGCCCGCGTACGAAGGCAAGTAATACTTGCCGATGCGCGTTCCGACGACTTCCTGTATCATTATCGCCATTTCTTCGTGGAAATCGAGCAAGCCTTTTTCGGCGCGGTATTCTATCGGGTCTGGACCGAAAGTGGAAGCGTAAACTTCCGCGATTGCGTCCATCAAATCTTCGAGGCGTTCTTCCTTCGTGCCTTGATTGGCAAGGAAAAGCGATTTGTATTTGCCGGAAAACGACGCGCCGATTTGGTCTTCGAGCAGACTTGAACTGCGAACGATAATCGGCGTATTTCCGAAATCGTCGAGAGCAAGCGAAAGTCCGTGAATGATTTCCGGCGGAAATTGCGCGTTCTTGAACATTTGCACGACGTGGTCGTACTCAAAACGAATTTCTTCAATATCCTTGTATTTATATTCGAGCATTTCCTCCAAATCGTTGTAGTGCATAAACGCGAGAATTCCGTCCGAAGCCATGTACCACGTTTTCGGATGTTTGATTTCGCCGAGAAGTTCGTTTTCCTTCGCTTTGTCGTTTATTATTCTGCTTGCCACGAAAAGTCCCGAACTTTTTCCGCCGAGTTTTCCGTGACTTGAAGGCATAAAAATCATTTTGTCGATTAAATCGTAAAAGTCGGTGAGTTTGACCGCCTCTTTCGCAACGGAAATAAAACGCAAATCCTCCGAAAAAAATCTGCGCAAAAGCGAAACGCGCAGACCTTTTATCAAGCCTTCCGTCAGTCTTATTTTTTCCGGCGCGATGTGGAAATATTTTCGTATCGCTTCGGAAATTTCGGTAAGCGACGTGCTTTCCGATTCGAGCGTTTTGATAAGCGGCACGGCTTTGTTGAGCAAAAGCCATTCTTCCACTTTCGCTTTCAATTCGGAATCTTTCAAATGCTTTTTCGCGAGCGAAAGAATTTCTTGAATGTAATCGTCGTAGGTGTTGATTTTCTTTCGCTTCATCGGACGGTTTTCGTCAACCACTTCTTCCTCTTCGCCGAAATAAGATTGCTCCATCAAGCGTTTCGCGTCCTCCACTTCGAGCGCGGAAAGCATTTGCAAAATTTTTCTGAGGATTTGCATAAAAAGCGGAGGGTCGATGCGCCGTAACGTCGTAAGCACTATTTGCCATTCGGGTTTTCTTTGTTGCACCGCGGCGTTCGACAAATCGGAAAAAATGTTTTTCAAGTCCTGATAAAGAATAAAATGCGAAAGCCGATTTGCGATAGTTTCAAGAAGTTTTCGTTCTTCTTCCGAGAAAGGATTTTCTTTTCCCGTCGGATTTTTTCTATAAATAACTGTTAAAACTCCGACTTCTTCGCCCTGTACCACGACGGGAGCCGAAAGCACCCAAGGCGTGTATTTGAATTTTTCGGTTTTATAAACTTTGTCGTAAACGCTCAGTTGCGCCGCGGCAATTTCGGGATAAGCGAACGTGGCGGGTATCGAATCCACAATAATCTGATATTTTTCGTCCGTCGTAATGTCGCGCCGTTTCAGCGTTTCTTCAAGTTTGAAAATGCAATTAAGTTCTTTGTCCTGACTATCGTTTAACTTTTCGGTATTTAGATTTTCCATAGCCGTCTTGATTTTAATTTCTTTTTTCGTTCAAAAAATCCTGCAAAATTACAGCCGCCGCTTTTTTATCGACAAGGCTTTTATCGCGTCTCTTTTTTTTCGACGGAACGCTTTCGATAATTTGACTTTCGGCAATCGACGACGAATATCTTTCGTCGAAGAAAACGACATCTTTGTTAAATTTCTTTTTCAGCGTTTCGCCGAATTTTTTCACTTCTTCGGTTAAAGCGTAACTTTCTCCGCTTTCTTTCAGCGGAAGTCCGAGCACAAAAGCCTTGATTTTGTACGGTTCGAGCAATTTCTTAAAATCTCTCCAAAAATTATGATTGTTGGAAATCGTTTCGAGCGGCACGGCGAACATTCCGAGCGGGTCGCTTACGGCAATTCCAATTCTTTTTACGCCGTAGTCAATGCCGATATAACGTTCGATATTATCCCGCATATTTATTGTTGTTTTCCGCTTAACATTCGTTCGGCTACATAAACGCCTTTAACCTTTTTCAAACGCGCAATCAAGTGATTAAGATGTTCCAAATTGTTAACGAAAACCGAAAGGAAACCGGAGAAAAATCCGTCTTCCGTTTTAATGTTAATCGAGTGAATATTAGTGTCTTTATAATTTGTAATGCTGTTCGAAATATCTTTCAAAATGCCGGGATTATCTTCGCCGCGAAGCGCAATCGCCGCAATGAAATTGTTTTCGCGTTGTTTGGGCCACTCTACGGGGATTAATCTTTCGGGCGATTTTTTCGCCAAGTTTATCAAGTTGCGACAATCTTTTCTGTGAATTGTAACCCCGTGTCCGATTGTAACGTAGCCTATGATTTGGTCGCCCGGTATCGGATTGCAGCAATTGGCGTAATGATAAACGAAGCCTTTATGTTCGCCTTCAATGACCACGCCGCCCGCCACTTGTCTTGCGGCGTCTGTAAATTTATTGAATTCGGGCTCAGCCGTTCGCTCCTCTTCGGAACGCGAACTTTTCAAAACTTCGTCAAGGTCTATTTCCCCGCGTCCGATTGCGCGGAAAAAATGGCGCAAACTTTCGTAATGGAGTTTGTTGCTCAGTTTTTGCAAATCTTCGTCGGAAAAAGAAAGTTTCATCTTCTTGATTTTCTTTTCCCAAAGTTTTTTACCGTGCTGAACGATTTCTTCGTCTTGGCGATTAATGAAACGCCGTATTTGATTTTTCGCTTTATGCGTTTTAACGAATTGCAGCCAGTTTTCGTTAGGACGCTGATTTTTCGACGTGATTATTTCCACCACGTCGCCGCTTCGCAATTGAGAATTAAGCGGAACGATTTTCCCGTTTACTTTCGCGCCTATGCACATTTCTCCGATTTTAGAGTGAATTGCGTAAGCGAAATCAACGGGAGTTGAAGCGGCGGGCAAACGAAGCAAATCCCCTTTCGGCGTAAAGACGTAAATTTCGTCCTGATACAAGTTCATTTGAAAACTTGCAAGAATTTCCCGCGTCGCTTCGTCTTTCGATGCGTTTTCGAAGACGTCGCGAATCCAGTTAACCCATTCTTCCATCTCCTTGTCGGAAGTAAAAGCCGCCTCTTTATATTTCCAATGAGCCGCAACGCCGCGTTCCGCTATTTCGTGCATCTTTCGCGTGCGAATTTGAATTTCCACCATTCGCCCGTCGTGATTCAGAACCGTGTTGTGCAGGGATTGATAATTGTTCTTTTTCGGAATGGCGATGTAATCCTTAAACCTATCGGGAAGCGGACGATACATTTGATTGATAATTCCGAGCACGTAATAACAAACGTTGGGATTGTCGTCCTCAATAATAATGCGGATTGCAAGCAAATCGTAAATGTTTTCGAACGTCGTGTTGCGCTTAATCATTTTGCGGTAAATGGAATAAAGATGTTTCGCGCGTCCGGAAATTTCGAACTTCAAGCCTTCCTCTTCGAGTTTCGCTTTTATCGGCTTAATGAATTCGGCAATGTATTTTTCGCGTTCTTCCCGTTTTTCTCTTACTCTGCTTGCAAGTTCGTTGTAGGCTTCGCGGTTCAAGTATTTAAAAGATAAATCTTCAAGTTCCCATTTAATTTTACCGAGACCGAAACGATTTGCAAACGGCGCGTAAATTTCAAGCGTTTCGCGCGCTATGCGTCGTTGCTTTTCGGGACGAACATAATCGAGCGTGCGCATGTTGTGAAGTCTGTCGGCGAATTTCACTAAAATAACGCGCAGGTCGTTCACCATCGAGAGTAGCAGTTTTCTGTAATTTTCCGCTTGGTTAATTTCTTGTCCCTTAAAAATGCCGCCGATTTTCGTAACGCCGTTTACAATTTCCGCAATCGTTTCGCCGAATTCTTTTTTAATAAATTCGATACTCATTGCGGTATCTTCCACGACGTCGTGCAAAAGAGCCGCCACCACCGAAACATCGTCGATGCTTATTTCTTCCGCCACTATTTTGGCGACCGCAAGCGGATGCAAAAAGTACGGTTCTCCCGATGCGCGATAATCGTTCTTATGCGCTTCGAAAGCCACCTTGAAGCCTTTTCGAACCAAGTCTTCGTCAACTTCGCGCAAGTGTTTGCGACAAGTGTTCAGCAAGTCTTCGAGAAGTTCGTTATACTTTGCTTCGTCGATGCTTGTTATCAGCGGTATTTTTTTTTCTTTCGGCATTTTTTTTCAGTTTTGCGATTTTCGTCAGTCGCTCACCGACATTTTCTTTTTCGTATTCGTTTAATTTATAACTCAAAACAATGTCGCATTGTTCCAAAACATTATCGTAATTTCCCAATTCAAATTCAAGCATGGCGATTTTATGGCGCAAAACGATTTCATTGATTTTATTGTCGCATTTCGCCGTGAATGTATATTCGAGCGCTTTTTTGTACAGGTTCAAAGCTTTCCGTTTGTCAAACCTTTTTTCGACGTTAGCGTACGCCATCAATAAATATCTGTTGCGGGGATATCTTCCACTTTGTTCCACGATGATTTTTTTTGCGTCGTCGTATTTTTTTTCGTTCATCAAAATCCAAAAGAGAGAGACGACAGCAAGATTTCGATTGTAAGAGTTTTTGTCGAGCGAAGCGTAAAGTCTGCTAATTGCGCTTTTCCTTTTATCCGAAATGAAAGGCAACCAACCGAGTTTGTCGCTAATCCAGTAATCGTAAATTGCGTTAGCGATAACGGCATCCGTAAACGACGTGTCCAAATCGAGACATTTGTCGTAATAATCGAGCGCTTCCGAGCCGTAATCGAAAGCGGAAAAATAATTTTCCTTCAACCCTTCGAAATAAGCCCAATAACCGAGCGCGAGCGCTTTGGCGTAATAATTTTCAAGTGTTCCGCCTTCGGCGGAAAGCAAACTGTCGGCAATTGTTTCGGCTCTTGAAAGAGAAAAATAAATTGCATCGTTAAAACGCGGACTGTTGCAATTGAATTTTCTGCTTACGTTATTTGCCGCGAGATAAATATATGGAAAGGGCGAGGCGGGGAAATCGCGTTTGAATTCGGATAAAACGGAATCGGCTTTTTCGTACCGTTCGTTTGCAATAAAATCAATTGCCGCGCGAATGTAATTATCTTCTTTTGAGTCAAACGTTCGAGCGAAAAAAGAAGCGGAACATAAAAGCAATATGAATATGAAACTAAAGCGTGCCAAAAGTTCTGTCCCCCGCATCTCCGAGTCCGGGTAAAATATAGCCGTTCCCGTTTAATTCTCTGTCCAAAGACGCAGTGTAAATCTTAACGTCGGGATGTTCGGAAGAAAGCCGCTTGACGCCTTCGGGCGCGGCGATTAACGAAACGAAAATCAAATCTTTCGCACCTCTGTTTTTCAAAGAACCTATTGCCGCCGAAGCGCTTCCGCCCGTGGCGAGCATCGGGTCGAGAACAAGCGTTATCGCGTCGCCCAAGTTTTTCGGCGCTTTGAAATAATAATCTATCGGTTCAAGCGTTTCTTCGTTGCGTTGCAAACCGATGTGTCCCACTTTCGCGGAAGGAAACAGCGTAAGAAACGCATGCACCAAACTTAACCCCGCGCGCAAAACCGGAACGAGAATTATGTCTTTGCCGAATTCGAAACCTTCCGTTTTTTCAAGCGGCGTTTCGACTTCAATTTTTTTCGTTTCGAAATTTTCACTCACCGCAATAGCAAGCGCAAAAGCGATGCGTTCGAGCGACGCGCGGAAATTTTGAGAATCGGTGTTCTTGTTCCGCAAAACTGTCATTTCGCGCTTCACAAGCGGGTTATCGACCAAAATTAATTTTTCAAACATCTTTCGCTTTTTTCCCGAGTATTGATAAAAGATTGACGAACGGCGAGAGCGGCGGCGTGTAATTAAAATCGATATCGGCCAAAATTCTGTAATCCGCTTTCGCGCGAATTAACGCGGAAATCAAATCGGCGTATGCCGCCACTTGTTTCGCGCCCCAAAACGACGCGCCGAGAATTCTTTTCGTTTCCGTTTCAAAAACAAGTTTGCCGTAAACTTTTTCGCTGCCGGGCATTACCTTTATTATATTCAAAGCGATTGAAGAGACCGAATGAACCGCAGTGAAATGCTCTTTTGCTTTCGCTTCGGTCAAGCCCGCGCTTGCGTAATTTTTACCGAAAATTTTCACCGCGATATTCGGAACGACGGGGAGCGAAAATTCGTTGCCTCCCGCGGCGTTTGCGCCCGCAACGTGACTTTGCGAATATGCGATTGTGGCAATCGGGAAGTAATCCGCTTTGCCGGTAACGGCGTTAACAATTTCGGCATTGTCGCCCGCGGCGTAAATATTCCAATCGGACGTTCTTTGTTTTGCGTCCGTTTTAAGTCCGCCGAAGCGCCCGAGTTCCAAGCCCGCCTCTTCCGCCAATTTATTGTTCGGCTTTACACCGATTGCGGAAAGGACGATGTCGAACTCCAAAATTCTTCCTTCTATTTTTATTCCCTTGATTTTGCGTCCCGAAAAAAGAAATTCGTAAGGAATTCCGCCGAAAAATCTAACGCTTTTTTCTTTCAGTTCTTCAAGCGCGAGATTTCTTATTTCAGGTTCGGCGCCGGGCAAAGGAAGTTCTTCAAGTTCGACAACCGTAACGTTCATTCCTCTTTCAACAAAGGCTTCCGCTGTTTCAAGTCCAATGTAGCCAGCGCCGATAATCAAAGCGTTTTTAGTTTCGTGATTTTTCAGATATTCAATTATTTGAATTAAATTCGGAATGCTTTTAAGGTAGAACAAATTGTCGTAGCCTTCGGCGAGCGCGGGAATTTTTTTCGGAACGGAGCCCGTGGTTAAAATCAATTTGTCATATTCGAATTCGATAAGTTCGTCGTTTTCCGAATTGCGCGCGTAAATTGTTTTTGCGCGCGGATTGATTTTCTCCACCGTGTGTTTCGCATAAACTTTCACGCCTTTTTTTTCATAAAAACTTTCTTCGTCGAAAAAAACGACCTTGCGGTAGTCGTCAATTTTTCCGCCAAGAATAAAAGGCATTTCGCACGTGCCGGTCGAAATAAACGGCGATGCTTCAATAAGAATGACGTTAGCGTTTTTGTCCGTTCTTTTCGCTTTCGCCGCCGCCGCGGGACCCGCCGCGTTGCCTCCCACAACAATAATATTTTTCATTCCAATTCCGTTTTTTTTAATTGGAAATATAATAATTACAAAAGTATTGATACGTAAGAAATGCTAATCATGAAAACTAAATTTGCAAATTTCGTTCGATAGAACACCGATGACACTGATTTTATCGGATTTTCACGGATTTAAAATTTTCAGTCCTTGCGAGGAGACCTCCCGCCTTTTGCGGGAGGACGACGAAGCAATCTGTAGTATCACTGCGCCAAGCCAAATAAACACAGTCATTCCGAGTCCCGCGTTCTGCGGGACGAAGGAATCTACCGCGCCGAGCGCTGAATAGTCTTTTGCTAACAAACCGATAGATTGCCGCGCGCCCCCGCACAGCGTGGTCGCTCGCAATGACGCGAATTTTCAGTCCTTGCGAGGAGATTTCCCGCCAAAGGCGGGAGGACGACGAAGCAATCCGTAGTGCCGTGCGCCGATTTTTATTTTGCTGAAAAACCAATAGATTGCTTCTCCCGCCTACGGCGGGATCGCAATGACTGATTAATTTAAGTTTCGCTGACAATTCGACAGTTTGCTTCGTCCCGCCTACGGCGGGGTCGCAAAGACAGACAGTGTTTAGCGGGGTCGTAAAGACAGACGGTATTCGGCGGAATCGTAATGACTGACGGTGTTTGACGGTGTAAGAATTGTTCACTGTTCATTGTTAACCGTTCACTACAAACCTCTGAACGCTGTTTTTAATTTTGCCTTTTTAATTTTTAATTGGAAACTAAAGAGTTTATCTGTTTCGCCAATTAATCGGGAATTTGAAATTTACGCGCGCTTCGGGTTGAAGTGTAAAACGATTTTCATGAATGTCGAAATCGAACAAATGAGCGTCAACGTAAGCATCGACCACGTTCATTACGTAAACAATAATGAAGAAAACCGTATT
>CAYZMW010000025.1:0-7852 GCA_964479645.1 uncultured Melioribacter sp.
CTTGCTCCTATTTTACATTCTTTCGAATTAATTGATAAAATATTCCATTCTTTAATTTACAAATTCCTTGACAAAGAAGATGTGATTATAATTAACTTTTTGTCTTATCTCACAAAGCCTCCCCATTTTTACTTCTCTAAACAGGATACCATCTGTTGAGAGTTTATATTAAAAATACATTTTATTTTTGAATTAATTTCCTTTTTCTTATTTTTATAAACTTGATTAAAAAGGAGTTGATAAAATGGCGAAACAACAAACATTTGCCGATAAAGCGAAAGGCAAACACAAAGACACGAAGGTTACGGTTAAAGTCGTGCGTTCGGTTAAATCGCAAAAAGGAAGTTATCAGTTTATCGAAAATTTCGTGAAATTGGACGACATTAACCAAGTAACGAATATCAAGTAAGTTTAGGTTTATGTTGATTTTCGAAACTCAAAGGCTTTTATTTAAGGTCTTTGAGTTTTTTATTTTTAAATAAGGAAAGAAGAAATAATGTTTGTAGATACACACGCTCACTTGTTTTTCCCGAATTTCAAGGACGATTTGGACGAAGTTATCGCAAGGGCTAAGGATAGCGGAGTTGATAATATTATCGTTCCCGGAACCGACCTCGCGTCGTCAAAACAAGCGATTGACCTTGCCGAAAAATACGATTTCATTTACGCCGCCGTGGGTGTTCATCCGCACGATACGGCGGAGTGGAACGACGATTTTATCCCGAAAATAAAGGAACTTGCGAAACACGAAAAAGTCGTTGCAATAGGTGAAATAGGCTTGGATTATTATTACGATTTTTCACCGCGCGAAAAACAAATTCCCGCGTTCGAAGCGCAGTTGAATTTAGCACTTGAACTCGGTTTGCCCGTCGTAATACACAATCGCGAGGCTAACGACGACATTATGAATTTCGCGCGCAAATATGCAGAGAAAGGCTTGAAGGCTCAATTTCATTGCTTTGCGGGTTCGGCGGAAGATGCCAAGGAACTTGTGGAACTCGGTTACACGATTTCCTTTACGGGAAACGTTACGTTCAAAAAAGCGGAGACGCTGAGAAAAATTGTGGCGAGCGTTCATCCCGAAAATATTTTGCTTGAAACCGATTCGCCTTTTCTTACGCCCGTTCCGCACAGAGGAAAACGCAACGAACCCGCTTACGTAAAATACATTGCGGAAAAAATAGCCGAAATCCACCGTTTGCGTGTCAAAGACATCGCGCGCGTAACTTCCTATCGCGCCCACAAACTTTTCGGTATCGGCGAAGAACCGAAGTTAAGTTTCACTTATCAAATCGGGAAATCGCTCTACGTTAATGTCACTAACCGATGTAACGCCGATTGTGTTTTTTGCGACCGCAACGGCGACGCCGTTATCTTCGGTTACAAATTAAAAATGAGAAAAGACCAAGAACCGCCGGCGGGTGTTTACATTGCGGAAATCGGAGACCCGACTAAATACAAGGAAATAGTTTTTTGCGGTTACGGCGAACCGACAATTCGCTGGGACGTGGTGAAAGAAGTGGCGAAATACGTTAAGGAAAAAGGCGGCGTTACCCGAATGAATACGAACGGACACGGGAACGTAATTAACAAGCGCGACATTACGCCCGAGATGAAAGACTTGATCGATGCTGTTTCGATAAGTTTGAATTCGACCGACCCGCAACAATACGCCGAACTGATGCGCGTTTCTCCCGATATGCACGCGGAAATGCTTGATTTTGCGCGCAAGGCGAAACGTTACACGCGCGTAATAATGTCCATCGTGGGATTAAGCGACGTTGACACCGAAAAAGCCAAGAAATTCGTTACCGAAGAACTTGGTGTCGAATTCAGAGTAAGAGAGTATTTTTCTTAGAAATGTTTGGTTCGAATAATAAATGACTGAAAAAATTTCGGAAATATATCAAAAACTAATCGGCTTTGTCCCCGAAAAAATAGAGCAACTTCCGCCTTCGGCGTCGCCACGAAAATATTTCAGGGTTTTTGCAAACGGTTCAACCGCAATCGTCGCATTTAATACCAACGTCGAAGAAAACGCGGCTTTTATCGGTTTTGCAAAGCATTTTCGTTCGCTCGGATTGCCCGTTCCCGAGATTTATGCGACGGAAGAAAGCGGCAGATTTTACGTTCTTGAAGATTTGGGCGACACTCAACTTTTTCATCTGATTAAAAAAAACGGTTTTACGGACGCAACTGTCGATTTGTTTAGAAAAAGTTTGGACAAATTGCTTGAAATTCAATTCGAAGGTTTGCGCGATTTGGATTTGTCCTTGGCTTTCCCCCGCGCGGAATTCGACCAACGCTCGATAATGTGGGACTTGCACTATTTCAAATATTACGTTTTGAAACTCGCCGAAATTGATTTTAACGAAGAACGTTTGGAAAACGATTTCGAAACGTTTACGAATTTTTTGCTCGAAGCGAAACGCGAATATTTTCTTTACCGCGATTTTCAGACGCGAAACATCATGATTATTAACGAAGAGCCTTATTTTATTGACTTTCAAGGCGGGCGAAAAGGCGCGTTGCAATATGATGTCGCTTCGTTGCTTTTCGACGCCAATGCAAATATGCCGAAAATTTTACGCAATGAACTATTGACGTATTACATCAACAATTTACGCGAACGCGACGCTCTCGCCGCAACTGATTTTATGAGATATTATTATCATTTCGTTTTGGTGCGCATGTTGCAAGCGCTCGGAGCGTTCGGTTTTCGCGGACTTGTTCAACGCAAGCAATTGTTTATCGATGCGATTCCCCCCGCAATAAAAAACTTGCAGGATTTACTCGACGACCATTTCGACGAAAGCATTTATCCCGAATTGTATTCCGTTTTACGCAAATTAAAAAATTTCGAGGCGAAATAATGCTTACGGGAATGATACTTGCGGCGGGTTTCGGAACGCGCTTGCAACCTTTTACCGACGAACTTCCTAAGGCTCTCGTTCCTTTTTGCGGCAAGCCTATGATTGAACATGTAATCGAAAAAATGCGAAATTTCGGGATTGAGAGAATTGTGGTTAACGTTCATCACAAACGCGAAAAGTTAATTGATTACTTGCGAAGAAACGATTTCGGCGCGGAAATAATTATTTCGGATGAAAAAGAAAACCATTTGTTAACGGGGGGCGGAATAAAAAACGCGATAAGGTTTTTCGGCGAAAGCGAAAACGTAATTATTCACAACACTGATATTATTTCGTCGGTTGACTACGGCGAGTTGCTCGATTTTCACACGTCACATCAAGCGGGAATTACGCTTGCCGTTCGCAAAAAAGACGACGCGCGCGTTTTGCTTTTCGACGCGGAGAAAAATCTCGTGGGCTGGAAAAACAAATCGGAAAACAAAATCAGATTTAGACGGAATACGGAAATTTACGACGAATACGGATTTACGGGAGTTTACGTAATTGCGAAAGAAGTTTTCGATTTCTTTCCCGATAAAGAAAAATTCGACATAATAGATTTTTTGCTCGACGAAAGCAAGGATTTCGAAATTTTAGGCTTTGAAGATAAAAGCGAATTTTGGTTCGATTTGGGTTCTGCGGAAAAAATACGCGAAGCGGAAAAATATTTCGGGTGCGGGAATGAATAAGTTTTTTGCGCTTTTGCTGATTTTATTTTTCGCGGCGGATTTTCACGCGCAAAGCGGAATTATTAAAACGTATTACCCGAACGGCAAAGAGCGTTCGCGCGAATCGTACGCCGACGATGTGCTTGAAGGGACGTCCTTTTATTTTTATGAAAACGGAAATCTGAAAAAAGAAATTACTTATTCCGGCGGAGTTGTAAACGGTTGGGTTCGCGAATTTTACGAAAACGGTTTGACGAAAGAAGAATTTTACGTCGATTTCGGCGTTCGCGACGGCGTGGACAAAATTTACTACGAAAACGGAGCGTTGAAAGAAGTTCGATATTACAAACAAGGGAAATTGACCAAAACAATCGCGCTTGATTACGACCCGACTTACGTTGCGCCGTTTTCTGCGTACGTCGGGAATAACCAACAGAAGTTGATTTCGCGAAACGACGAAATTATTTGCGACACCGAAGAATGTCCGGCGCCAATCGGCGGAATTCCCGCAATTCAGCGCAAAGCGAAATACACCGAACACGCAAAACTTTACGGACTTGAAGGCGACGTAATAGTAATAGCAACGATAGACACAAGCGGAAACGTAATAAAAACCGAAGTAGTTAAGGGACTCGGTTTGGGACTTGACGAGGCGGCGAAAAAAGCAATTCAACAAACGAAATTTTTCCCGGGAAAAGAAAACGGCAAACCCGTGATTTCGCACGCAACGATTAAAGTGAATTTTTCTCTCGGCAAGCAAAAACATGTAACCGTCGCGAAAAACGAAGAGAAAAAGGAATTTAAAACTTTCGTAGAAGAAGAATTGTACGGAAACGATAACGTTGAAACGATTGCGAAAAATTCTGACAAGGAAGAATTCCCGAAGAAAGCGGCAAAGACCGAAGAAAAGAAAAAAGATTTTTCGTCGAACAAAGTAACAAAAGAGACGAGAAACGAAAAACGGAACGAAGTCGTTATTGTTTGTCCGTTAAAACCGTGCGCGCGTCCAATCGGCGGAACGAGCGCGATAAAGAAAAATTTCAAAATTCCGAAACGCGTAAAAGAAGCGAAGATAAAAGGCGTAATTAAGATTAAAGCGCTCGTGGACAAGTACGGCAAAGTCAGAGAAACCGAAGTGCTCGAAGGCTTGCCCGAAGGCGCAAACGAAGCGGCGGAAGTCGCGCTTTACTACACCGATTTCAAGCCGGCAATAAAAAACGGATTGCCGACGGATTCTTACATCATTGTTTCGATTCCTGTCGATTATTGATTTTTCGGGAAACATAAAATTTTATCGTTAGTTTAAGCATTGTTATTTAATAAATATTCGGGTTCGCTATGAAAAGAAAAATTTTAGTAATTGTTTTGCCTTTGCTTTACTTGTTAATCGCTTGTACGAATGAAAGCGGTAACAATCAGAATAACAAAACGAGTTCGGTAAGCACAAGCGAGTTCAGAACTTTCACGCCGCGCGATTCAAGTTACGTGGTTTCGTATCCGAAGACTTGGGACGCGCGACGCGGCAGAAAAAGTTTTCAACTGATGTTAATCAGTCAGCCGACCGATTCGACGGACAAGTTTCGCGAAAACGTAATTATTTTCAGAGAAGATGCGCAGGGGAAAAATCTTGAAGGCTACGTAAAATATATTGCCGAAGAAAAACTTCCTTATGAAATGAAAGATTTCAAAGTGGTTTCGCAAAAGCCGACAACTATTAACGGCGAGAAAGCAATTCGAATGGAATACACATTTTCGTATCGCAAACCGGCGAGAGCGGTCGGCTACGTTTTCGAAAAGGAAGGTTTTGCTTACATTGTTTTGGGAACGGCTTACGATTCAACATTTGCGCAGTACGTAAAGACTTTCGACGCCGTCGCCCGTTCGTTCAAATTTACAAACAAATAAAATTTTCGTAAGTTAAAGTTTTAATTTTGTTATGAAATGAAAAGCGAAGAAAAATCATATTATTGGATAAAGCCGCTGTTAATCTTGCTTGTTACAAGTTTGACAATCTTCTTCTTCAATCGCGCCGTGGACATTATTTTTCACGAACAGTTGAAATCTTTTTTCGGCGGTAAAATTTTCAGCGTCAATCTTGATACTATCTTAAACTCTTTCGGAAATATGGGGGAAGTTGTCACTTCGGTTTTGGGCATCGAAATAACCGCCATCGCAATTATCGTTCAATTGGCGGCGAACAAATACTCATCGAAAATTATGGAATTGTTTATTACGGACAGCGTGAATTTTCTTATTGTCGCTCTCTACGTTGTCGCAGGCACTAATACCATTTTGCTTGCAAATACAATGCACGAAGGAGCAATACCGTATTTCAGCATTTTCGCGACCTTGCTTTTCCTTGTGGCAAGTATAATAATCGTTATTCCGCACTTCACTTATGTTTTTAACTTTTTGCGCCCAACTCACTTTTTGAAAAATATTGAAATCGAATCGAAAAAAATTATAAAAAAGATAATCAAAGAAGGCAAATGCGTAAACGGTTCGCGCGAGGAACTTGCTTACAACATAGATTTTATCGGCGACGTGGCGCTTAATTCGTATTACCAAAGCGACCGCGCGGTAACGTTACTTTCGATTAATACTCTGAAAAACATTCTTAATTTTTACATTCCGCAAAAAAAATATTTGCCCGAAGAATGGTTCAAACTTTCGGGAAAAGAAGCGCTCGACCCGGATTTCGCGGATTATTCGCAATTCGTGATGAAACGAATTGAAGAGCAAAAGGTTCTGCTTGAAAGAAAAGTGTTTCGTCTTTACGAAATGATTTTTATCAAATCGAAAGCGACGCAGCGCGATATCGCTTCGGGCGTTTTGCTTAACAGTAGATTGATTTTTAATCAAGCGGTCAATTATGAAGACCGCGGCGTGATGTGGACAATAATTCAATATTTCAATTCTTTTTTGCGTTCGTCAATCACTTCTCACGACCCGCGTTCTGCGTTCAACACGTTGGAACATTACCGTTTGATGGCTGAAAAAATCATCACGAAGCACGAAGATTTGCTTGAGAAAATTTATTTCTTCTTTAAATATTACGGACAAGAAGCGAATAAATATCAAGTCTTTTTCATTCTCGAAACCGCCGCTCACGACCTTTACGCGGTTACACGATTGGCATACGAGAAAAAAGTTCCGAATTTCGAACATCTTTTGGATTTGTTTTTAACGCTCGACCAACCGATTGAGGAGGAAAACGACGCGCAAAATGAAATATCTCTCATCGGTGTGAGAATTGCTCAGGCTAAGCTTGCCGCGTTTTTCATTCACCGAAACGAAATAAAGCTCGCGCGGAAAATCTACGAAGACATGTTGGTGGAACCTAAAACGAGAATTGAAAAAATCAAAGAAATTATATTCGGAACCGATACAAGCGAGTTTTGGGAAATTACGCCGCGCGGAGTTAATTTTTATTACGTTTCCGAAGAAGACCGCGAAGCGCTGAAAAAGTTCTTCGAATGGTTCGATGAAAAATAAATTCGGTCAATTTCGTATTCGAATGTTTTTGCACCGCTTATAATGTTTTTCCCCCGAAACATTTCCCACGATAAAACGAGTATGCCCACTTGGCTAACTTTTCGTAAAAACAAAAATTAACGTCATCGTTAGAAAATTTCGGTGCAAGCAAAAAACGACAAGGCAACCTACCGCGCCGTCTCCAAACCAAACAAACACAGTCTTTCCGAGTCCCGCCCCTGGCGGGACGAAGGAATCTGCCGCGCTGTGAGCTGAATAGTCTTTCGCTGAAATTTTTGTAGCGATCCCGCCAAGGCGGGACTATGTCGCTACGCACAATCTGTTTTACGCTGACAAACCGACAGATTGCCGCGCGCCCACGCAAAGCGTGGTCGCTCGCAGAAAGTATGTTTAAAAATAAAAAAGGCATCCACGCTGCAAAATTGAATTCTGTCAATTTATGACTATTTTTCAATTAAAAAAAAATATCACTAACAGTCGAGGATGCCATGAACAAAAATAACAAATTAGACTTTAACGGTCAAAAACTTTACATAGGTCTTGACGTGCACAAAAACTCTTGGAACGTTACTATAATTCTTAACGGTATGCAAGTAAAGAAGTTCTCTATGAACCCCAGCCCGAAACAACTCTACAATTACTTAACTTCGCACTACCCCAACGCCGAGTATTATTCCGTCTATGAAGCCGGATTCAGTGGATTTTGGGCACATCGACAGTTATCCGCACTCGGGATAAAAAACATAATCGTCAATCCCGCCGATGTTCCCACAAAGA
>CAYZMW010000026.1:0-4712 GCA_964479645.1 uncultured Melioribacter sp.
AGTTAGTAATACTAACGTTGTTGCTTCCGCGTTTTTGCGGAGAAATTTATTATAGACAGCAAGTCTAAAATTAAAGAAATTTTTATTCTTGTCAAGTATAATTTAAAATTTTTTCCTTGATTTTTGTTTAAAAATTTATAATCAAATTAAAAAAGACAATCGAAAACCGTTGTTTTCAAGTTTTTCGCCGTTCGTAAGTAACCGTTAAATTTCATCATGAACAATTCAAACCTTTTGTTTTTCCCGACCTTAAATTTTCACGGATTGCCAAAACTCGGGAAAAATTTGTAATTTGCATCGGTAATTTTCAAGCGGAGAAAAAATGATCGGATTTTTACGGGGCAGAATAATTTCGAAAAAGCCGACGGAAGTTTTAATCGACGTTGCGGGCGTGGGTTATCTCGTAAACATTTCGTTAAACACTTACGAGCAACTCGGAGATAACGGTTCGGAGGCGGAATTATTCACGCATTTGCACGTAAAAGAAAACGAATTCTCGCTTTACGGTTTTCCCGACGAAACGGAAAAAAACATTTTTCTGATGCTCATCGGCGTAAGCGGAATAGGACCGAAACTCGCAATAAGCGTTCTTTCGGGCATACGCGCGGCGGATTTAATTTCCGCAATCGAAAACGGCGACGCGGCGCGACTAAAAAGCGTGCAGGGAATAGGGAAGAAAACCGCCGAACGTTTGATTTTGGAACTGAAAGACAAACTCGGCGGAATCGCAACAGAAAGCGCGGGCGAAATCGGTGGCGCGTACGCAATCAAAAAAGACGCCGTTGCGGCGCTCGTCAGTCTCGGCTTCAATATTAAAAAAGCCGAAACGTTCGTCAATCAAATAATGAACGAGAACCCCGAAGCCAAACTTGAAGAGGTGATAAAAGAAGCGCTCAAACGCAACGCTTGAAAATTCCGAGCGGAAGTTCGTACTAATTTTTCTCAGTAAAATCGGGATTTTAACATGCAACCGAAAAAAGCCGCACAACACAAGGAATTAAAACCTGCCGATCTCAAATGGACGTGCAGTTACAAATTTTTCAAATTCGAAACAACGGACGAAATAGAGGAAGCCACCGAAATAGTCGGACAAACCCAAGCGCTCAACGCCCTTAAACTCGGCGTGGAACTTCATGCGCAAGGCTACAATATTTTTATTACGGGACTTTCGGGAACGGGCAAACTCACTACGGTTCAGCACACGCTCGAAAAAATGCGTCCGAAAAAAGTTGAGTTGAAGGATTACGCTTACGTTAATAATTTTGCAAATCCCGACAATCCGATTGCGCTCGAATTCCCCGCGGGAAAAGCGAAAGCGTTCAAAAAAGATTTGAAGAAAACGCTCGCTTATTTGAAAAAGAAAATTCCCGCAACGCTCGGCGGCGAAAGATTTCTTGCGAAGAAAAAAGCGATTATCAATGAACTGAACCGCAAGCATTTCGAAATGACGCAGAATTTCGAAAAGAAATTGCGCAAGGAAGGCTTTACCTTGGGGCATATAGACGAAGAGGAAGTAACGCGTCCCGAGGTGATGGTTCTTACGAAAAAAGGTCCCGTTTATATTTCACAAATTGAAAAATTAGCGCTCGAAGGAAAATACGACGAAGAAAAGTTTGTGAAACTAACGCAAAAATATTCGAGTTTTCAACAGGAACTGAAAGATTTAATAAAATTAAGCATTAAAATCACCGAAGCCTCCTACGAAGAAATCGAAAAACTCGAAAAGAACGAAGTGGAAAAATTAATAGCCGCAACGTTCGAGGAACTCAAAAGCAAATACGACGATAAGAAAATCGCTCGATATTTAACTTCCGTCGAAGAAACGATAAAGGAAAATCTGAAATTTTTCAAATCGACGGTCGAATTAAAAGGAGAAGACGAAAACGACAGCGAAATACTTCCGCATCATGAATTTTTCCGCCGCTTCGAAGTTAACATTATTCTCGATAATTCGGGAAATAAAAAAGCGCCGGTTGTAATCGAAACTTCGCCGACTTACGCCAATCTGTTCGGAACAATCGAAAAAACGAACGACACAAGCGGCGCGTGGGTTTCGGATTTTACGCGGATAAAAAGCGGTTCGCTCCTGAAAGCCAACGGCGGATTTATAATCATCAACGCAAAGGACGCGTTTTCGGAATACGCCGTGTGGAACAATCTCAAACGGCTTTTGCTTTACAATAAACTCGAAATTCAGGACGTTTATCAATCGTTCAACTTTGTGCCGAGCGTGCTGAAACCCGAACCGATAAAAGTAGATATTAAAGTGATTTTTATCGGCAACAATTACATCTATTATTTGCTTTCCAATTACGAAGACGATTTCAATAAGATTTTCAAGGTTAAAGTCGAATTCGATTATGAAATGGACAGAACCGAAACCGCGCTTCTGCAATACGCCAAGATAATCAAGAAAATAATCAAAACGGAAAATCTGCTTCCTTTCGATAAAACCGCCGTGGGGAAAATAATCGAATACGGAGCGCGCTACGCAGAAAGCAAGGATAAACTAACGACGCGTTTCGCTTATGTTGCCGACTTGGTTCGCGAAGCGTATTATTGGGCGAAAAAAGGAAAGATGAAAATCGTAACCGCCGATTACGTGACAAAAGCCTATCGCGAAAGATACGCACGGCACGCGCTTACGGAAAGAAAACAGAAAGAAATGATTGAACGAAACGATATTTTAATCGACGTTGCGGGAGAGCGAACGGGACAAATAAACGGACTTGCCGTTTACGAACTCAATCAAATTTCGTTCGGGAAGCCGGTCAGAATTACCGCGGCGGTTTCAATCGGAAACGGAAGCATTATCAACGTGGAACGCGACGCCGGTTTGAGCGGAAAAACTCACAACAAAGCGGTTCTGATTATTGCGGGATATTTTCGGGAAAAATTCGGGAAAACGCGTCCGCTTTCGTTTAACGCCAATATCGTTTTCGAACAAAATTACGGCACGATTGACGGCGACAGCGCATCGATTGCCGAAATAGCCGCGATTATTTCCGCGCTGGCGGAAGTCCCGATAAATCAGCAAATCGCGGTCACAGGTTCGATTAATCAAAAAGGCGACGTTCAACCAATCGGCGGAGTGAATGAAAAAATCGAAGGATTTTTCGACGTTTGCAAGGCGAAAGGTTTGACCGGTTCGCAAGGCGTTATTATTCCCGAACAAAACGTAAGCGATTTAATGTTGAAGGACGAAGTGGTAAACGCCGTGCGTAAAAAGAAATTTCACGTTTACCCCGTAAAACGTGTGGAAGAAGCGCTTGAAATTTTAACGGGAATTGTCGCCGACGAAGTTTCGAAAACCGGGAAATACAAACCGACGACGCTCTACGGAATGGTGGAAAAGAAATTGGAAGAATTCAGAAACGCAGGCAAACCGAAACAAACGAAAACGCACGCCGCGAAAAAAGAAACGAAAACGAAGAAAGGAAATAAAAAATGATTGAATTCGACGAAAAATACATCGCCAAAACGAAAATTCTCGCAACGCTGGGTCCCGCATCCGATAAAACGGAAACGCTTGCGGCAATGCTACGCGCGGGCGTCGATGCGTTTCGCTTGAATTTCTCGCACGGCAGTTACGACTATTACGAAACGCTTTTTTCTCGGCTCGAAGAAGCGCGCGAAATTACGCGTGTGCCGTTTGCGGTGCTTGTCGATTTGCAAGGTCCGAAAATCAGAATAGGCGAAGTTAAGGGAACGGTAACATTACAAGACGGCGCGGATTTCGAAATCACAACGGAGGAAATCATTGGCGACGAAAAACGCGTTTCGACCACTTACAAACCGCTTCCGCAAGACGTGCGTCCGGGCGAAATAATTTTGATTAACGACGGCTTGGTGAAACTCGAAGTTAAGGAAATCAAAAAAAATTCGGTTTTCTGCAAGGTTTTGGAAGGCGGCGTAATTTCGTCCAAAAAAGGCTTGAATTTGCCCGGCACGAAGTTGAGCGTTCCTTCGGTTACGGAAAAAGATTTGCGCGATTTGGAATTTGCGTTAAAACATCGCGTGGATTATGTGGCGCTTTCGTTCGTTCGCCAAGCGCGCGATATTCATATGTTGCGCTCGTGGTTAATCGAACGCGGACACAAACAAAAAATTGTTGCGAAAATAGAAAAACCCGAAGCGGTGGAAAATTTCGACGAAATTCTCGAAGCCTCGGACGGCATTATGGTTGCGCGCGGAGATTTGGGCGTTGAAATGCAAACCGAACAAGTCCCCGTAATTCAAAAGGCGATTATTGAAAAATGCAACAAAGCGGGAAAACTCGTGATTACGGCGACGCAAATGCTCGAATCGATGGTTACCAACGCAATTCCGACGCGCGCCGAAGCAAGCGACGTCGCCAACGCGGTCTCGGACGGAACGGACGCCGTAATGTTAAGCGCGGAAACGTCGGTGGGAAAACATCCCGTGCTTGTCGTGGAAACGATGAACAACATCATTAAAACGACGGAGAAAAATATTCCGCCGAAACGATATGCGGATTACGAAATTCCCGCTCGGCTCGAAAGCAAGGTTTTCGACAGCGCGGCTCAAAGCGTTGCGGAAATCGCCGATAAACTGAATACGAAAGCGATTGTGGCGTTCACTTATTCGGGGCGCACCGCGGAAAAGATTTCGAAATATCGTCCCGTTACGCCGATACTTGCGTTTTCGAACATTTACGAAACTCTTGGACGCTTGAATTTGAAGTGGGGCGT
>CAYZMW010000027.1:0-38602 GCA_964479645.1 uncultured Melioribacter sp.
AATGTTACATTAACGACAGATTGCTTCGTCGCTTCACTCCTCGCAATGACACTTGGAATTGAATATGAAATCGTCGTTGTCGGATTAAACGGGTTGGGATAGTTCTGCGAAAGTTCGAACTTAAGCGGGACGTTTATTTCGACTTCAACCGTTTGCGAATATTCGTACGAACCGTCCAAATCGATTTGTTTCAATCTGTACGAATATTTTCCGCTTGCGCTTAGGTTATCGGCGAACGAATATGCTTTCGGCGAATTGCTATTACCCGCACCTTCAACGAAACCGATTGCTTTCCATTCGGAATTTTCATTGCTCACCGCTTGACGCTGAACTTCAAATCCGTAATTATTCACTTCGGTTGCCGTTTGCCATTGCAAGGTAACCGTATTATTATTAACGTTTGCAGTTAAAGCGATAAGTTCAACGGGTGTGATACCATTATTCCCGGCGACAACATATTCGCTAAACCCTGTTATCCCGTCATATTCGAGCCAATCGTCGCTCTGATCACCTGCAGTTCCGTTGTCATAATATGTTAAAGTTCCGACTTCGGCAAAATCACCAGTTCCAAACGTTTCTCTTTTATATAATTTAAGTCCTGAAGCACCTTCCGTAATCGAGCCGTTCGGTAAATCACAGATGTAAAATTTAAGATTAGCATTTATTGCGCTAATTCCTGCACCCATGGAGAAATACCAACCGAAACGTCCGACATTAGATTCCGTAATGCCTCCCGGATGTTTAGGACCTCGTCCTTTATAAAATTTAACTTTAAAATTATCACTGCCAGTTAAAGAATTAACAACTACTTTCACACCCGCATGATCCGAACTTACAAAATCAAATTCACCGGGACCGTTCATAGTTGTTGACGCATCGACTTCGGGATAATTACCAGGAGTCATGTCTGCGACATCCGCCGATACGATGACCCATTCGTCAGCGGTCCACGTCCTGTTTGCATGTGTTACGGTAGATTTTCTATAAGCGCGACTATCTTTATATTCCCATGCTTCGCCGGTTCCATCCACGTTAATTTCTCCGTATGCGTCAACAAGCGTTCCAGTAGAGTGATCCCCTCCTTTATAAAGGAAGTAACCGTCGTCACCGTTACCAGTAATATTCCCGTTCGCAAGATCGGGATCGAACCCGTAAGCAGTATTAAATTCGCTCTGGCTGTACGCCACTACTAAAACAGCGTTTGCGTCAAGAGTGCCTGTCAACTGAATATCCGCCCATGATGTTGTTGAGCCATTTGCTTGTCTGGACAAGTACCAATTGTCTCCGCTTAAATCAATTGTAGAATTACCGACGTTTGCTATTTCAACATATTTTGCTTGATAATTATCGTCAGGATCAGTCACCTCCGAAATTATCAAATATTCGAGCGAAGCATTGGATGTTGTAGCGCTTGCACTTGGTACGGTGCCGTCCGTTTTAAAATCAATGTGTGAACCTGAATTTGTGTAAGGATAAATCTTAAAATTATAAGTGGTAGAAGGACTACAATTTGTAAAACTATATGTTGTTTGTCCGTGTGCTACTTCCACATTTCCTTCACCATCTGTTAAATCCGTGTCGTCATCAGGGTCGGTGCCGTCGGTGGGATCTGTTATCGAACCAGTGGAAGCAATTATCAAATATCCGTCTGGTGCGACCGCGCCGTCATTTTCAGTCCAACTCAAATCAATCTGATATCCTCCATTTTCACTCGCTGTAAAATTTGTAACATGATTGGTCGGTTCTTCTTTAGCAGTTGTAGCATTTGTTTCAACTCCCGACGAATAATTGGCAGAACCGTCAACAGACCACGCTTTATAATAGTATTTTGTATTAGGACTTAAACTAGAATGATTATAATATTCAGCGGAGCCGTTATATATGATTTTCCCGCCGCCACTTAACGTTTGGCCTACCGTATATGTTGTGCCATCGGTAGGTGTTCCGAACGTGTCAGTTGTATTGTACGCTATCATAACGTCGTCGTTGTTGGCGTTTTTATTCCATGACAAATCGATATTGTCCGAACCGCCGGCAGAAGCGGAAAAATTGGAAGGATTAGAAACTGAACCGCTTGAATATGCAGTGACACTAAAATCCTCAATAAATAAATGAGCATTTTGATCATCACTTAGAATTCTTATGTAAAGTGTCCCTGAAGCATCATTAACATCATATGAATAAGTAATGTAATTCAAATTTGCAGCTGAACCTAACGTATGAGTATCAATAGTTGTAAAATTTGTTCCGTCGGTTGATTTTTGCAATTCAAATACATTCGCAGCATCTCCATTTTTAAATGCATATTTGAAAGAAACGGTACCACACGTATTAAGAGGTGGAGTTGTTATATGCGCTCCAGGCTTATCATCATTAATAGTAAATGCAGGTGAACCCATATTCGAATTTGCATAACTAAAATTGCCCGCGTCTTTTGCTGTCCAATCCCTTCCATTAATTGTAATAGTACCTGTCACATAGGAATTGCTACTCATCGTATTAAAATCCTCAGTCCATGGCTGCGCATTCAAAGAATACGCGAGAAACCAAACAAACATTATGGTTAGTAAACGCCTCATAATTTTTTACTCCTTTATTGTGAATGAATTATTTTTATTTTCCAATAAAATACATTAATTTACGCAAAAATGCCACGATTCAGCAGTTTTTAGATATAATTCCGAAAAAGAACCGCATAATCAATATTCCAATAATACCTCCGAGAACGTCCGCAAAAAAATCGAGCCAATCGGCGCTACGAAAAGGAATAAGCAATTGATGAATTTCATCGAAAGCGCCGTACAAGGCGACAACGGTTATAACAATAAAAGAAATTTTTTTAACCGAAAATTCATACTTAAAATGCACCGTGAGAAAGAGCAAAACCGAAAGCCCGAAATAAGCGAGCAAATGCTCTATTTTATCGCCGAGTTTAATTGTTTTCGGTAATGCGTGTCCCGGTATTGTAGTAAGAACAAAAATCAAAAGCCAATATAATTTAAGCGGCAAATAAACTCGCAAGCGCGGATTTTCACTCAAATAATCATATAAACGATTCATTCAAAAAGCCTATGGTCTGCGGTAAATTTCTCATAATATCTTTCGCTGTCAAGCCGTACTCAGTTTTCTCGCGAGCAAGCAAATCGGCGGATAAACTGTGCAAATAAACGGCCGAAATAATCGCATCTTCAAGTTCTTCGCTTTGTGCGATAACTCCCGCAAGGGTGCCGGTAAGAACGTCGCCGCTTCCGAATTTTGCCATTCCCGAATTTCCCGCCGAATTAACAAACGCTTCGCCTTCGGGCGAAAAAACAATTGTCGGAGCGCCTTTCAAAACGAGCCAAGCGCCCGTTTTTTCGACAAAACGTTTACCGTAACCGAGCAAGTCTTTTTGCAATTCCGAAACGGAAATTCCGAGCAACGCCGCAAATTCGCCATGGTGCGGTGTTAAAACGAAGTCGCGCAAGTCGTAATTTTCATATTCGCCGTTATTAAACGGATAAAGCCCGTCGGCATCAAGTATAACTCTTTTCCCGCGTAGTTTTTGAACGAGCGATTTAACGGCTTCCGTCGTTTCCTTCGCGCGTCCGAGACCTGGACCCAAAGCGACCGCGTCCGCCCAAGCGATTTTTTCGGATAAATCGTTAATCGCCGCCGTATTAAAAACTTCATCGTTTTTACTCCCGTAACCGAAGTACACCAATCCGACATTATCATCGTTAAAATATTTCCGTGCGCCTTTCGCAATGGCGAGCACAGAAGCCCCCGCTCCGACATAAAATGCGGATGACGCCGTAAATATCGCCGCGCCTGTCATCATCGGCGAGCCCGCAATTGTCAAGACTTTTCCCGCGGAATATTTATGCAAATTTTTCTTACGTTTAGGCAACGAAAGAAATGCGTCTTCGGGTTCAATTAAAAACGTGTCCGTTTCAAGCGCATCGAAATATTCTTCACCGATTCCGATGTAACCTTTCACAACCTTACCCGCAAAGGCTTTGCCGCTTTCAATGAATAAACCGCGTTTAAATTCTCCGAGCGACACCGTTAAATGAGCATTAAAAACCGTTTCGCCGAAACCCGTATCCGCGTTAAGTCCTGTAGGAACATCAATTGCGATTTTAATTGTATTGAAGAGATTGATTTTCTCGATTATCGTTCGGTAAGGTTCGCGCAACGCACCTTTTGCGCCCGTTCCGAGCAAAGCATCGTAAATTACCGAACAATCGCGAAGTTTATTTAAATCGCGCGGCGATTTGTATTTCACGATAACGCCCGATTTTGTCGCTTCCAAGAGATTTTTCAAAACTTTATAATTAAGCAGAGCGTCGCCAGTTAATGTGGTCTCGTCTGCAAGAGCAACGACGGTAACGCGAAATCCCGCATTTACGAAATGGCGCGCAACCGCGAGCCCGTCGCCGCCGTTATTCCCTTTTCCAATGAGAAAGCCCACGGGATTGACCGTATCCGACAAATCGAATTCGGTAACGGAAATTTCGTAAATCGAGCGGGATGCATTTTCCATTAAGACGGGACCCGGGATTCCGAGTTTGTTAATCGCGTAATTATCGGCTTCCCTGTTTTGAGCGGAAGAAAACAACGGTATCATCGTAGCCTCCGAAAACTTGCGGATAAAAATTCGTCAAATCATTTAGGATAAAATGTTAACGAGATTATTATCCTGCAAATGTAATTTTATCAAAACGTGATTTGCCGTGTTGAAAACGTCTTTCCCTTTTTCAACCACAATCAAATTGATTGCGTCTTCTTCGGAAAGATGTTCGTATAAATCGTCATAATCGGCAAAACAAATTTCCGTAAAATCTTCGTTAATGCGATAAGTGAAATTAGCCGCATATTCAAGGTCTTTACCGTCTTCCATTATCGCCTTTTTGACAATTACGGCTTTAAATACATGAACGCAAAGCGGCAGAAAAATTCTGCCGCCGAAATGCATTCCTTTTAATTTTTCTTTTGTAACTTCTTTTATTGTTTTCATTTTTTAACCTTTTCCGTAAAATAATACATACCAAACAAGTGTAAAAACAGGAATGAGTATAATAAACGAATATTTTACGACATATGCAAAGAAACTCGGCATTTTAAGTCCGTAACTTTCGGTAATCGATTTAACCATGAAATTGGGACCGTTGCCGATATATGTCATTGCGCCGAAAAATACGGCGCCCATCGATATCGCTTCGAGATAAAGCGCGTGGGTGTCTTCAAAAATTCTCACATGTTCGATATTGTTCGGGTCAAGTCCGAATTTACCGAAAGCCGCGCTGAAAAAGTTCACGTAAGTGGGAGTATTGTCGAGAACGCCCGAAAGCGAGCCTGTGGCCCAGTAGAAAAAGCCCGCATCAAGTTGAGGACCGTAAACATGCGCTTCGTGAGCAATCAATTGTAACGCGGGAATCATCGTCCAAAAAATACCGATAAATAAATACGCAACTTCACGTATCGGCTCCCATTCGAATTCGTTCCCTTTCATCGCTTCTTTATCGGCATACTTAAACGAGAGATAAACGACCGCAAACATAATCATTTCGCGAATACCGACGGGAAACGGCATTAAATTCGGCACCCACGACATCACGTTCGGATCGATAAAAACCGAAATTAAAATGATAATCAGAAATCCGATACTGCGCATCCCTCTGAATTCAATTTTGCCGGAATAATTTTCAGACACTTCCGACACGTCTTTGTTTCTGATATCGAATAAATAAAATATTGCTAAAATAATTATTACAACACCGAGCCAAGCATACCAAATATGCTCGACAACCCAAAAGAAACTGACGCCTTTCAAATATCCCATAAACAACGGCGGGTCACCGATAGGCGTTAACGCGCCGCCGATATTACTGACAAGAAATATAAAGAAAATCACGTGATAAGGTTTCAAGCGCCCTTTGTTCACGCGCAAAAAAGGACGTATAAGCACCATCGACGCGCCTGTTGTTCCGATTACATTTGCAAGAACCGAACCGATAAAAAGAAGCGCAACGTTCAACATCGGCGTCGATTTTTTATCAATTTTAATCAGAATACCGCCCGAGGCTACGAAAAGCGATGAAAGAAGGGCGATAAAGGAAATATATTCCGCCGTGGTGTGCAACAAACTGTGAAAATCGTCCAGGAAGAAAATGTAATAAGCCGCGACGAAAATACCGAGAGCAAGAGAAACCGCGGGATAATTTTTCTCCCAAAAATGAGAGTAAAAAAGCGGTCCGGTCGCAATCATCATTAAAAGAACAATAAAAGGAATTACCATGTAAGCCGAAGGCAATGTGTGCCCGTGTTCGCCTTCAACCGCTTGATTTTCCGCCGCTTCGGAATTTCCGTGCTCTACGATTTGTTCCTGCACGACTTTTTCGCCGTGAGTTTCCTGAGCGTAAACGCGGAAATTCGCCAATGAAACGACGAACATCGTTAAAAGTACCGCAAAAAATATTTTTTTCATCTCCGCACCTGTTTAATTAATATAAAGTCTTATATCCGCATCAAAATTTCAAAAAATAAGTTCCGAACATTTCGTTCGAAAAAATCGTTCTTTCCACCCGTTTATTTATTTACGGTGTGTTTCTGTAAATCATTCTCGGAAAAGGAATCGCTTCGCGCAAATGCTCCAAGCCGCAAATCCACATTACGGTTCGTTCCAAGCCCAAACCGAAACCGCTGTGAGGAACGGTGCCGTAGCGACGTAAATCCAAATACCATTGGAAAAAGTCGAGCGGCAAGTTGTGTTCCTTAATTCTGTCCACGAGCGTATCGTAATCGTCTTCGCGCTGACTTCCGCCGATAATTTCGCCGTAACCTTCCGGTGCAAGCACGTCAACTGCCAAAGCAAGTTTTTCGTTCTCGGGATCGCGTTTCATATAAAACGCTTTGACAGCGGCGGGGTAGCGATGCACCATTACGGGACGGTCGAATTGCTCGGAAATAACCGTTTCGTCAGGCGCGCCGAAATCGTCGCCCCATTCGAACTCGCGTCCTTGTTCGTGTAAGATTTTCACCGCATCGTCATAAGAAATTCGCGGGAAAGGACGCATTACTTTTTCCAACTTACTTGTGTCGCGTTCAAGAATTTTCAGTTCTTCTTTTCTCTCTTCAAGAACCGTTTGGACAATGTATTCCAAAAACTCTTCCGCCAAATCCATGTCGTCGTCCAAATCGTAAAACGCCATTTCGGGTTCCACCATCCAAAATTCCGTTAAGTGACGACGAGTTTTCGATTTTTCCGCTCGAAAAGTCGGTCCGAACGTGTAAACCTTTCCGAAAGACATTGCGCCCGCTTCGGCGTAAAGTTGACTCGATTGTGTCAGATACGCTTTCCCCAAATCGAAATACGGCGTTTCGAAAAGCGTGGACGTGCCTTCGCTTGCGTTAGGCGTAATTATCGGACCGTCGAACAAAACGAAATCCCGCGCATCGAAAAAGTCGCGAATGGCTTTCACTATTCTGTGACGAATTTTCAGAATGGCGTGTTGTTTTTTGGAACGCACCCACAGATGACGGTGGTCCATCAGAAATTCTATACCGTGTTCTTTCGGCGTAATGGGATAATTTTCCGATTTGCCGATTAATTTCACGTCGGTTGCATCAAGTTCGTATCCGCCCGGCGCGCGCGGTTCCTCCTTAACCTTGCCCGTAACTTCGAACGAACTTTCCTGAGTAATGGCGTCCGCTATTTCAAAAACTTCTTCGCTTACGTTGCCTTTGAACACCACGCATTGCAAATAACCGGTGCCGTCGCGCAAAATCAAAAATTTAATTTTCCCGCTCGAACGCTTGTTGTAAAGCCAACCTTTAAGCGTAACGGTTTCACCGACGTGTTTTCCCAAATCTTTTATGTAAATCTCGGGTCTAATCATATTTGTTCCGCTTTATTTTTTTTAACAAGATTGTAAATATATTTATGGCGAGAGTTAATATCAAAGGAAAACTGAAAGTATTGTGTAAAGTGTCGGAAGGAAGTATCCGATTCAGAGAAGCGTAAGCGGAACTTAATCTTTCCGCCTTGCACAACGAAGCCTTACGATGTACGGCTTAAATTTCCCGATATGATAAGCCCGTTCTTCTCATTCCATCGATTTGAACATACGCTTCATTTCGTCAACGCCTTTGATGAGCGCGACAACGGAAAGATACGTGAAGGTGACTATCGAAAACCAAATTACGAAAAACCAAAACTTTTCCCAGAACATTATGCTTCCGCCTCCTTGTTCTTTTTGCCGAAAACGCTTTCGAGATACGAACCGATAATCATTCCCGCGAACGCCGCGATAAATCCGCCCCAGCCGATTTCGGACGCGTATTGTTTAACTTGCGCGGGCCAAATCAAATAGAGCAAAGGCAAAATCGCGCCGAGCGTTATGCCGAGATACGCGCCCCACGTCGATGCGCGCTTCCAGTAAAGTCCGAGCGTAACGCTTGCAAGCACGCCGGGAATAAAAAGCATCGCGGTCATATTCAAATAGAAATACAAATACCCTTCCATGTCGTGAAAGAGCGACCACCAAATAATAAAAATCATCACCGCCGCCATTGTAATGCGACTGATTAAAAGTTGCTTCTTCGAACTTGCTTCCGCTCCCGTGATTTTTTTATAAATCGCTCCGATAATATCTTGCGAAACAACCGAACTCCACGAAAGCAAATAACTTGCGTAAGTTGACATCGAAGCGGCAAGCAACGCCGCGAAAATCAATCCGAGAATGCCGGAAGGAACAACTTTAAGAACAAAATACGGAAGCGCGTCGAGCGATGCGACGTCGCCGCCCAAAACCGCAAGCGCCATAATTCCCCAAAATATCGGCATAATTGCGCGTGAAAGAAACATCAAGCCCGACCACGTGTAAATGCGCTGTCCCGTTTTGGAATTTTCGGACGAGAAAAGCCTCATCGAAATCGCTTGCCAGCCTACGAGAATTGCGACCCAAAGCAAGAATTGCCAAACGAAAAAGCCTACACCGAATTGGCTGTCGAACGCGTTCGGGAAAAACGGGTTCATTCCTTTTTCGCCGTATTGATTTGCTACGGCGCTTACGATGTTGTCCCACCCGATATCGAACAAGCCGTAAACCGTAATGAAAACCATTCCGAAACTTAACAGCGCGTATTGAACGTAATTCGTAACAATCACGGAAACCATTCCGCCCACGAGCGTGTAAAGCAAAACTATCGTAAGCATAATCACCATGGTAACGAGAATGTAATCGTGCGGAACGCCGGTAACGATGTTAATGAAATTCGCTTCCACGCCCGGGAAAACGCCGAAGTTCAATATTCCGCCCACCGCCATTATCAATCCGATGTAGAAACGAACGCCGTTGCTGAATTTGCGCGAAAAGAATTCGGGTATCGTCGAAATTTTCATTTCCAAAAGCGGCTTGATTACAAAACCGGTTCTTCCCAAAAGAACGTAGGCGACAACGGGCGGAAAGGCTACGGCAAGCGCCGCGAAACCCGCCTTGTAACCGAGTTCGGCGTAGTAAATGTAAGTAATCATTCCTATTTCGGTGCACATCAGGGAAATCAATCCGAGATAAAATCCCATCGAGCGTCCGGCAACGAGGAAATTCTCAATTCCCTTTATGTATTTTTTTACGAGCGTTCCCGAAAAGAACACAAGCAGAATGTAAACCGTAATAATAACAACGTCAAGAGTGCTTAAATTCATTTTTCACCTTTATTTTCAGTACGTATATGGTTCGACGGTTTCAGAGTTTCACTCTCACTTTCGTAACTTGTCGCGTTTTCTTAATCGTTCCGTCGGGCAAAGGACGCGGCGGTAAAATTTCTTTTTCACTTTTTTCGAACCGAACTTTCACGCCTTGCGGTTTTTCGTAAGTAATCAGATAAACGTCGGCGTAGCCGTCCACGTTTTCGCCCGTGCCTCTGACAAAGACCGATTTCGCATTTTTGTCAATCTTCAAAATATCCCAGCGCCACTTCCCTTTCTGTTTTTCGACGATACCTTTCTCTTTTTTGCCGTTTACCGTAAAAGTGATTTCGGGCAAAGCCGTCGTATCGGAAGGAGCGTTCGGACGGAAAAGCATTGCGATTTCCGCGCTTTGCGTAATTTCGTTAAGTTGCGGACGCAATCTCATCGAAGAATTTGTAATTCCGTCGCCGAAAGCATTCGAATTTTTCGGTTGTTTGATTTTGGCAAGTTCTTTTTTCAAATCGGAGAAAGAAATTTCTTTTCCTTCCGAATTGAAAATCTTGCGAGTGTCGTTTTTGTCGAGCAATTTAATGTATTCGCCTGTCGGCGCAAGCAAGTAACTTCCGTCTGCGAGAGGAAGATAATCGACGCCTGAAATAAGCGGTTTCGCGCTCTTGGCTTTCGGATAAAATCTCACGATTTTGGTTTCGTAGCCTTCGAGCGAAATCGTTATTTTATCCCCACATTCGAACGTTTCATCGTTTATAATATCGCGCGGGTAAATTTCTTCCATTACCAAATCTTTCGCGCCCGCGCTCATGCCGTAATCTTCCGAAAGCGTAAATGTAATTTCGCCTTTTTTGATTTCGGGATTTCGAACCGCAATTATCGCTTCGTTTTCGCCGAAATGCGCGTAGCCGTAAGGTTCGCCTTTCGCAGGGTCGCCGCCTATCATTTCGGTGTTCTTCATAATTTCAAAATTCGCTTTTCCCCACTTCAAGGCTTGCGCAAGCGCGTCCCATTCGTCGTCGGTAAGAATATCTGGCGAAATGTAAAGTTCGTACATCGCCACGCCACGCGCAAAATATAGCACGGCGTTATCGGTGAATTTATCAATAGGTTCGCTTTCGCCGCCGAGTTTTTGAAGTTCGCCTTTTATTATTCCGTGCGTCATCAAATTGGCAATCGGAAACCACAAATCGTTCTTTATGAAATCGTTGTAAAGCGTGATGTCGCGGTAAGTGATGGCGCGGTCGCGACGACTGAGCGACGGCACGTCGGAATATCCGTAATCGCCGCCTTGCATCCAAATCGTATTCGCGTATTTGAGCCACCACGGACTCAGCCACGTTCCGCTTGTGATGTTAAGAAAAATATCGGGTTTGAGAGCGCGAACGGCGTCGCTTATTTCCGCAACCGATTCCATAATTGCGCGACGCGAATATTCGCCGACGGGATGACCGTGGTCGGGTTCGCTGCAAGAAAATTGTAATCCGTCCCATTTGTAATAGCCGACATCGGCGTTTTTGACGAAATCGGTAACGCGTTTTTTGAAAAGCGCTTTGTAATTTTTCCCGCCGATACAAAGCATCGCTTGCCAATCGTGATTGGTATCGCCGACGACTTCGTAGCCGTGTTTCATCATCCATTTTATTCTTCGCATTCTGAAGGAATATCCGCCTGTGGGACCGAACCAAATTCCGAGCGTAGCGTTAATTTCTTTCAGTTTGTCCGAAATCGGTTTCATTCCGCGCGGAAATTGTTTTTTGCGCAATTGCCAATCGCTATCGTAAACGTCCCAGCCGTCGTCGAGAACGAACGCGTCGATTTTAATTCCGTGTTTTTCCACAAAATTGCTTTTGATTTCGTCAATTATTCTGAAAACGTTCTTTTCGTTCATCCAATATTTTTTCGGAACGCCCGGGTATTCCACCGAACGCAAATCGTACCAACTGTTGTAAAGCGTGTACGGGACAAGTTCGGCAACGCGAACGTCGTCCAAATATTTCATGAACCAATATTTAACGTTGCTTTTCGGCGTAAGTCCCACAACCGTCCAACTGCTTGAAACTCCTTCCGCCGTGATTTTCTTTCCGAGAATTTCCGTGGTTTTAACAAGATGATTTTCTTCATCCATTTCGTTTGTCGCGGTCGGAAATTCAACAGCGATAAAACCGCCGCCGCGCTTGGTTGAAAACGCAATCGGTTGTCCGTAGCCGCCTTTTTTCAATACTTTCGCGATACCGAAAAATTTAGCGTCGAACAAATTTATTTTTTGCAAGAAGTGCGTTTGGTAAACATTTTCGTAAACCGTAATTCTTTTTTTAACAAAGAACGCGTCCTTTTCAAGAAGATATTCCGTTTTGAGTTTGAAACCGTATTTTTCGCTTGCAAGCGAAACTATTAATTTTTCGCCTTCGTCCGTTTTTTCTTTTTTCACTTCCCGAACGTCGAAATCCTTTTTGTTCAAATGAAGTTGCACGTCGGAATTATTGACTTTGCCCGGCGCGTCCCAGTAAGTCCAAAAAATATCGAGAGCGAAATTTCCGCCCGTGGAAATTTCGAACGGAGCGGAATTGTTTTCTTTCGCGAAATTTTCCGTGACCGAATAAACTTCGCGCGCAAGTTTTCCGTTTTCAACGTAAAGCGTAAAAGCGACTTTACCGTTTGCAAGTTTTTCTTCCGCGGTTTTAACTTCAACTTCCGCATAAATAAAACGAGAACTCAACAACGCCGTTAAAAACAGCAAAAAATATACTTTTTTCATGTTTATCCTTTTATAAATAATTGAAAATACAAGTTTATGCGACAATCACTTTTTTCCCGAGCGAAAGCAATTTATTGTACTCTTCTTCGGGAATTCCGTCGTCCGTGACAATCGTATCCACATCTTCGATTCCCGCAATCAAAACGAAACTTCTTTTTTGGAATTTCGACGAATCCGTTACGACAATAACTTCTTTCGCGTTTTTTATCATTAATTTGTTCAAATGCGCTTCTTCGGCGTTCGGCGTTGAAATTCCGTAAATCGAATCGATGCCGTCCACGCCGAGGAAAACCTTATCGCAAAAATAATTGCTCATGCTTTCTTCGGCAATCGCGCCGATAAGAGAAAGCGAATTTCTTCGCAACGTTCCGCCAGGCATAATAACTTTTATCTCAGGAAAATCGACCAGCAACGCGGCGATATTCAACGCATTGGTTATCACGACGAGATTTTTAAATTCACCCAGATTACGCGCGACTTCGAACGTGGTAGTGCCCGAATCAAGAATAATGGTTTCGCCGTCCTTAACCAATTCCGCCGCACGTATTCCGATTCTTTCCTTTTCCGCTTTTCTTTTCTTGCTTTTGAGACTCAAATTATAATCGACGCCCACGCGTTGTATCCTGAGCGCGCCCCCGCGCGTGCGTATCAAAAGGTTTTTCTGTTCCAACTGCTCCAAGTCGTTACGAATCGTTACTTCGCTCACATTAAAAATTTTGCTCAATTCGGGAATCCGCACTTGTCCGTTATTTTCAAGCATTTCGATAATTTTCGCGCGGCGGTCGATTGTCAAATCGGGAGCAAAATTTTCGCTTGAATTTCCGTTCATTTTCGTTCCGATTGTTATTGCCAAAAGATAAACTTCGGAAAAATAAGCCTTCGAAAGTCGAAAGTCAAGAAAATCGGCAAAATTTTTAATTTCTTGCGCCTCTTATCTTTCTTTTCCTTTCGTTTAGCGAAGATTAAGAAAGAAAACAAAAGAAACTTGACAAGGAAATAAAAATTCTTTATGTTTCAAACGAAACTTTCGAAAGATTTAACGGAACACAAATGAACACCAGATATTTAAATTTAGATACCGAAGAACTAAAACAAATCGGCGCATATTACACGGCGACCGAAATTGCGGGACAACCTTCGTTATGGAGAAAAACCTTCGAAAAATTCAAAAAAGAACTTCAAGAAATAAAACGTTTCGTCAAACGGGTTTCGTCAAATGAAAAATTGAACATAATACTTGCGGGCGCGGGAACTTCCGCTTTCATCGGCGACGCTCTTGCGCCGATTTTTGCGAAACACACGAAGCATTTCACCAAAGCGGTACCGACAACCGATATCGTAACGCACCCCGAATATTACTTCAACGAAAACTCACCCGTTTTAATGATTTCGTTCGCACGTTCGGGCGATAGTCCCGAAAGCGTAAAGGCGGTGGAACTTGCCAATAAAATCTGCGACAAAATTCATCATCTGATAATTACATGCAATCCCGACGGAAATCTCGCCCGAATGGCGGAAAGTTCGGCAAACGATTTTACTTTTTTACTTCCGCCCGAAGCGAACGACAAAAGTCTCGCAATGACGGGAAGTTTCACTTCCATGACGTTGGTGGGATTGATGTTCGCGTTCCTCGATAAATTCGAACTCGTTGAAAAGAACATGGAAACTTTAATCAAGTACGGCGAAAGAATTTTAAATGCCTACACAAACGATTTGCAAAACGTTGCGCTTATAGATTTCGACAGAGCCGTATTTCTCGGCTCGGGATTTTTCGGCGGCGTCGCGCGTGAATCTCATTTGAAACTGCAAGAATTGACCGACGGAAAAATAATTTGCAAATTCGATTCCTTCCTCGGTTTTCGACACGGACCGAAAGCCGTTATGAACGAACGCGCATTGATTTCATTTATCTTTTCCAACGACGAATACGCTCAGAAATACGAACGCGATTTGGTGAATTCAATCGTTACCGGAAAATCCGCCGCATATAAAATGGGCGTTTCGGAAAACGAAATTAAAAACGTCAATTTGGATTTAAACATTATTTTGAACGGCAACGGCGAAAAAATTCCGCAGGAGTTTCTCCTGCCCGTTTCGGTTTTGCCCGCGCAAATTCTCGGGTTTTACAAATCAATCGATTTCGGACTCTCGCCCGATAATCCTTCGGTGAGCGGACTGATTTCGCGCGTTGTCGAAGGCGTGAAACTTTACGAATACGCTGTCTGATGGATACCGATTTAATATTAAATATCGTACGAAAAAACAAAGCGGGAAAAGGGACGGGAATTTTTTCGGTCTGTTCCGCTAACAAATTCGTTTTAAAAGCGGCGCTCGGTTTCGCAAAGAAAAATGACATTCCGATTCTTATTGAAGCGACGTCAAATCAAGTCGATCAATTCGGCGGCTATACCGGAATGACGCCGCGCGATTTTACGAATTACGTCGAAACGCTTGCACGGGAAATCGGTTATTCCGTCGAAAAAATAATTTTCGGCGGCGACCATTTGGGTCCCAACGTTTGGCAATCGGAAAGCGAAAAATCCGCGATGGAAAAAGCGAAAACTCAGATTGCCGAATACGTTAAAGCGGGATTTACGAAAATTCATCTCGATGCAAGTATGGCGTTAAAAGGCGACAAGAGGAATAAGGGGAACGGGCTTCTTGACGCCGAACTTGTTGCGCGGCGTTCCGCCGAATTGTGTGAAATCGCCGAAAAAACAGCGAAAGAAACGGGCGTTAAGCCGACGTACATAATCGGCACGGACGTTCCGATACCGGGCGGCGCGATAGAAACGGAAAACGACATAAGAATTACGCCTCCCGACGAATTGCTCGAAACCGTGGAAACGACACGCCGAATTTTCGCAAGCAAAAATCTCGAAGACGCGTGGGAGCGTGTCGCCGCGGTCGTCGTGCAACCGGGAGTGGAATTTTCCGTATCGCGCGTTTTCGAATACGATTCCGCAAAGACCGTGAGTCTCAGAAAAACTCTTGCAAAATACGATACGCTCGTATTCGAAGCGCACTCGACGGATTACCAACGTGCAAACAAACTCGCGGAAATGGTAAAAGACAATTTCGCGATATTAAAAGTCGGTCCTTGGCTGACTTTCGCTTTGCGCGAAGCGCTTTTCGGATTGGAATTAATTGAGCGGGAACTCTTCGACGACAACGCTTTATCGCATCTGCGCGAAACTCTCGAAAAGGAAATGCTCGCAAATCCGAAACATTGGGAAAAACATTACGGCGGGAGCGAACAAGAGCAAAAACTCGCTCGCGCGTTCGGTTACAGCGACAGAATCAGATATTATTGGAATAATAAAAACGTCGTTCATGCGGTTGACAAACTGCTTGAAAATCTAAGTTCGACGGAAATCCCGATTACGCTCGTTTCACAATATTTCCCCCGTCAGTACGATGAAATTCGAAACGGCGAAATCGTTTTGTCCGCACGTTCGCTAATCGAAAGCAAAATCGACGAAGTTTTCACAATTTACAAAAATGCGGTTGGAGATTATCGATGAAAAAGAAACCATGGTTAGCTTACGCTTTGGTCACGACGTTCTTTTGGGGACTTTGGGGCGCGCTAATCGAAATTCCCGAAAAGGCGGGTTTCCCTGCGACGCTCGGCTATTCGGTTTGGGCTCTGACGATGTTTATCCCCGCATACGTCGTGTTGAAAAAAATAAACTGGGAAATCGAATTCGATAAACGTTCGATAATTCTCGGCTCGATAATAGGATTTACAGGCGCGGGGGGACAATTGGTGCTATTTCAAGCGCTCAGAACCGGACCCGCCTACCTCGTTTTCCCTTTCATTTCCCTTTCGCCCGTAATAACCATTGCGCTTTCGATTCTTTTCTTAAAAGAACGCGCGACAAAACGCGGCTGGCTCGGAATAGCGGCGGCGTTAATCGCTCTTCCCCTGCTCTCTTACCAACCCGGAAACGATGCGAATTCAAGCGGTTCGCTCTGGATTTTACTCGCATTAATCGTATTTTTGGCTTGGGGAATTCAGGCTTACGTAATGAAATTCGCAAATAAAACGATGAAAGGGGAAAGCATTTTCTTTTATATGACTCTGACGGGATTTTTATTAATTCCGTTCGCCGTTTTAATGACCGATTTTTCACAACCCGTAAATTGGTCGTGGGAAGGTCCGTGGCTAACCGCGGTAATTCAATTGTTAAACGCAATCGGCGCGTTAACGCTTGTGTTCGCTTTCCGATACGGCAAGGCGATTATCGTAAGTCCGCTCGTTAATGCTGTCGCGCCTATAATTACGGTAGCCATTTCACTTGTTATTTATCAAGTGCTTCCCAGCGCCATTACTTCCGCGGGAATATTTTTGGCGATATTCGCGGCATATTTGCTTGCAATAGAAGGTGAAACCGAAAACGAAAAAGAAGAGGTTACGGTTCAATGACGAAAATAAAAAAATACGACGTGATAACCGTCGGTGAACTTAACGTGGATTTGATTTTGAACGATATAGAATCTTTCCCGGAAATCGGGAAGGAAAAACTCGCGGGGGAAATGACGCTTACTCTCGGAAGTTCGTCGGCAATTTTCGCAAGCAATCTTTCGTCGCTCGGCGCAAAAGTGGCTTTCATAGGAAAAATCGGCAAGGATTCATTCGGTAAAACGGTTATCGAATCGTTGAAAAATAAAAACGTCAGCACGGATTTTATTTCATTTGACGAAAAGGAAAAGACAGGCGCAACGATTGTTCTGAATTTCGACGAAGACCGCGCGAACGTTACTTACCCCGGCGCAATGAACAATCTTTCGATTGCGGACATAACCGACGAAAAACTTTCAACCGCAAAACATATGCACGTTTCGTCCGTCTTTTTACAACCGAAAATAAAAGAAAACATAATCGAAATTTTCGAAAAGGCGAAAAAACTCGGTCTGACAACGTCGCTCGACCCGCAATGGGACCCGTTCGAAAAATGGGATTTGAATTTAAAAGAACTCCTTCCGTACGTGGACGTTTTTTTGCCTAACGAAGCCGAATTGATTAATTTAACGGGAGAATTCGCAACCGAAAAAGCAGTTCGTAAAATCGCTCCGTACGCGCAGGTGATTGCGGTAAAAAAAGGAGCGGAAGGCTCTCTTGTTTACACTAACGGCAAGTTTTCCGAAATGCCGGCTTTTCTCAATGAAAACGTCGTGGATGCAATCGGAGCGGGCGACAGTTTCGATGCGGGATTTATTTTTAAATTCGTAAAAAACGCGTCGCTTGCCGAATGCCAATTGTTCGGAAATCTCTGCGGCGCGGTAAATACCGTCGAAGCGGGAGGCACAACCGCCTTCGACAATTACGAAACGGTAATGAAAATTGCTCGCGAAAAATTCGGAGTGAATAATATCGCATGAAAAAAAACGGATTAAAAGAAAAATATGAAAAACTCGTGCGGGAAAACAAAGCGATTTTCGCAATGAATATTTACAATATCGAAACCGCGCGCGGAGTTTTGGACGCCGCGAAAAAAACGAACTCCGATGTGATTTTGCAGGTATCCCCCGCCACCGTCGATTATATGGGCGGCGCCGATGTGGTTGCAAAAACCGTCGGAGCGTTAATCGAAAGTTACGGCGTAAACGCTTGGTTGCACCTCGACCATGCGAAATCGTTGGTCGATATTCGTCTCGCTCTTTCCGCCGGCTTCGATTCGGTTATGTACGACGGTAGCGAACTGCCTTTCGAAGATAACGTAAAATTCACTTCCGAAGCGGTTGCAATGGCTTCGTGGACAAACACTCCCGTGGAAGCGGAACTCGGTTACGTCGCGAAACTCGGACAAAAGCAAAACATCGGCAAAGCGGGTTTCACTTCGCCCGAACAAGCGCTCGAATTCGTTAAAAGAACGGGTATCGACGCGCTCGCCGTCGCAATAGGCACGGCGCACGGCTTCTACAAGGAAACGCCCGAACTCGATTTCGAAAGATTAACGAAACTAAGACAAACATTGCCCAAAACCGCCCTTGTTTTGCACGGTTCTTCCGGACTTTCGGATAAAGACATTCAAGAAGCGGCGGAACGCGGAATAAATAAAATAAACATCGCCACCGAACTGAAAGACGCTTTTATGAAAACGTTGAAAAAGGTTCTCGCGGTAAACGAAAATATCGATTTAAGAAAAATTTTTCCCGTTGCCGTTTCAAGCGTAAAGGAATTGGCGCAAAGTAAATTCGAATTGCTAAAATGATAAAAGCCGTCTCTTTCATATTGCTCTCGCTTATCTTTACAATTACGGAAACAACCGCCGCGACATACATTGTGGCGGAAAGCGGCGGAGACTTCACATCCATTCAAGAAGCGTTAAATGCCGCATACGCGGGCGACACCGTTCTCGTGCGCGAAAAATCGGAGCCGTACTACGAAGCGATTCGTTTTATAAGAAGCGGAAACGAAAACGACGGTTACATCGTGCTTGCCGCATATCCTAACGAACGTCCCGTAATCGACGGCACGGGCGTGGATTTCGGTTCGGATTGGATAATCGGACTTGTGAAAATCGTAAATAAAAATTACGTGGAAATAAACGGATTTGAAATCAGAAACTTAATTACAAGCGCATCGAATAAATTTCCGGCGGGAATCTGGGTTCGCGGTTCTTCCAATCATATTAGAATCTTAAACAATAAAATACACGGCATTAAGCACCTTAACGCGGATGCGGGCGCGCACGGGCTTGCCGTTTACGGCACTGATTCCGAAACGCCGATACATGACGTATTGATTGAAAACAACGAAATTTACGACTGCGTTCTCGCATGGAGCGAATCGCTCGTACTTAACGGAAACGTTGAGAATTTCATTGTCCGACGCAACATCGTACACGATAACGACAATATCGCCTTCGATTTTATCGGATATGAAGGGACATGTTCTAATTCCGAATTCGATATGGCAAGAAACGGGCTCGTTTCCGAAAATGTCGCATATAATATTGACAGCCGAACAAATCCGGCATACGGCGGAGAATGGGGCGCGGACGGCTTTTACGTTGACGGCGGGAAAGATATTGTTTTCGAACGCAATCTCGTTTACAATTGCAACATCGGTTTTGAATTCGCAAGCGAACACGCCGGGAAATTTACAAGCGGAATAATTATGCGCAATAATTTCGTACTGAACAATCACGCATACGGACTTACGGTTGGCGGATACGACGCGCAACGGGGCGGAACGAAGGATTGTATTATTGTAAACAACACCTTTTATTGCAATCGCGCCGACGATTTCGATTGGGCGACCGAAATTAACATAAATTACTATTGCGAAAATTTCACCGTTAAAAATAATATTTTTTATTCTCGGGAAAACGAAACTCTCGTGGGATACGAAAACACGACATGCGAAAATATCGCGTTCGATTACAATTCGTATTTCTCGGAAGGTTCGCCCGAATGGATTTGGCGCGGAGAAAGTTACTCGTCGTTCGAACAATTTCGGAACGCCACCGGAGGCGACGGAAATTCGCTCTATTCAAATCCGATGTTCGACACGTCGGCTTTGGAGAATTTTTCTCCTGTTGTCGCCGACGCTTCCCCCGTAAAAGATGCCGGGATAAATTTACCGTCCGAAATTATCGGCGAATATGATTTTTGCGGCGAAACACGCGTGGTGAACGGAACACCCGATATCGGAGCGTATGAAATCGGGAACGCAATCGGCGTTAATGATGAACGGTTCGCTCCGAACGAATTTCGACTTTCGCAAAATTATCCGAATCCGTTCAACCCGACGACAACGATTTCGTATTCAATTCCGACACCGTCTCTCATTGCGGGGAGTCCCGCCATGGCGGGAACGCAATCTATCGTAAATGTAGCCTTAACCGTTTACAACTCTCTCGGGCGGAAAATTGCAACGCTCGTTAACAAAGCGCAACCGCCCGGTAATTACACGGTGCAATTCAACGCCGAAAATTTATCAAGCGGGATTTATTTTTATTCATTGGCCACAAACGGTAAAACTATCACGAAAAAAATGATTTTTCTGAAATAAAATTGCGAAACATATTATGAAATTTTTTCTGCGAACATATTTTTTGACAACTTTGTTATTCGGAATAATTTCCGTAAACGCACAAACACTTTCCGAAATAACTTACGATGAATCATTCGATAATTTTTGCAATCCCGACAGAGGATTTTACCGCGACGCGTACGGACAGCTTACGCCTTCATTTGTAAACGGCATTCGCGCGCAAGGCTACACGCTCGTTCATCGCAATTATTTGATACCGCAATTCAGAACCGCGCCGCTCAGCGAAGATTTTCTAAATACTGTTCGAACCGACCTTCAAACAGCGCGCGCAGGCGGCGTGAAAATGATTCTTCGCTTCTTTTACACCGATTACGAAAACGGAGAGGATGCCGCTCTCGATACGATATTGCTACACATTTCACAATTGGAACCCGTTTTCAGAGAAAATTCCGACGTAATCGCTTTCGTTGACGCCGGTTTTATCGGAGCGTGGGGCGAATGGTATTATTCTTCGCACGGACTGAATAACACCGAAGACAGACGCACGGTGCTCTTCGCATTGCTTTCCGCGTTGCCCGAAAACGTGGATGTTGTCATAAGAACGCCCGATTACAAGCGCAGAATTTTCAATTATTCCGAACCGCTTACGCCGGATTCCGCTTACAGCGGCTCGTTTCGTTCACGCACGGGAGCGCATAACGATTGTTTTCTTGCGGACGAAACGGATATGGGAACATATCTTTGGAACGATATCGAAGGCGACAAAGATTACCTTAACGCGGATAACCGTTTCCTTCCGCAAAGCGGCGAAACGTGTCAATTCAATTCGGAGTTTTGCGGTTGTGAAAACGCCATTGCCGATTTGACGCGTATGCACTGGTCGGCGTTAAACCGCGATTACAACACGACGGTAATTCAATATTGGATTGACAACGGATGTTATCCCGAAATACAACGCAGACTCGGGTATCGTTTCGTTCTGCTTAATTCCGAAATTTCCGATTCCGTCAGACCCAACGGAATTTTCACATTGAATTTCAATATAAAAAACGTCGGTTTCGGAAATCCCTACAAGCCGCGCGGTTGCGAAGTCATCCTAAGAAATCTTTCGGACAATTCGAAATATAAACTTGTAACCGATACCGACCCGCGATTTTGGTATTCGGGCGACACGGCGCATGTGGAAATTACGGGCGGAATTCCTTCCGACATGCCCGAAGGCGTTTACGAAGCGTTTTTGTTTTTGCCCGATACAGCAAACGCCATTCACGAACGTCCGGAATACGCCATAAGACTTGCCAACGAAAACGTGTGGGAAGATTCCACCGGTTACAATTCGCTTTTGCACGACGTGATAATTTCAAACGAAGCAAGCGGCGAAAATTATTCGGGAAACAATTATTTCGTTCCATTCTCTTCTCATGTTACACCGCCGCCGACAAGTGAAATAATCATCGACGGGAATTTCGAAGATTGGGCGAACGTTCCCGCACTTGATTTCGGTGCGGATGCGGAGAGCGAAGGAGACGCGTTAAACGACAACGTCGATTTGCTTGACATGTGGGTCACTAATTCGTCGAACGAACTTTTCGTAAGTTATTCGGTTGTCGGCGCTTTTGCGGGCGGATATTTTTATCACGTTTTTTTCGACACCGACAATAATCCCGAAACCGGATTTCACAGCGCGGAAAGTTACGGCGGTTTCGATTTCATGATTGAAAACGAAATGCTGTACTCTTATTCGGGTTCAAACGGCGAATGGGGATGGAATTTCGTTTCCGCGGCGCCAACCGCTTACTCGTCGGACAATTCAAGATTGGAAACGGCAATTCCGTTCTCCGCTCTCGGTATCGCCGCGGGAAATCGAATAGGAATAGTGTTCAATATTAACGACAATAACGAAAGCGTTGACGACGATTACGCTCCCGACGCTTACCAAGAACATTCGTTTCAATACACGATTGTCGCAACGGGGACGGAAGATTTACACAACCGACGAGGAAAAAGCGGAGAAATAAAAATTTCCGCTTATCCCAATCCGTTTAACGGAATTGTTACAATAAACCTCGAAGGCTTTAACTCTCAAAAAGACAAAGTGACTATTTACGATATACTCGGAAGAAAAGTAAGAACTTATTCTTTAGACGAAATCAACGGAAGCAAAATTCATTGGCGGGGAGAAACGGATTACGGAAATTCCGTAAACAGCGGAGTTTACTTCGTAGTTGTTTCTTCCGCCACACAAACGGTTTCGAAAAAAATCATCTATCTCAAATAATTAAAGGAGAACAACAAATGAAAAAGTTATTTACAATTCTCGCAATATTTCTCGCCTATACGGTTTCGTACGCGCAAATCGAAATCGACGGCGATATGCTCGACTGGGCTAATATTCAGCCTTTGGACAGAGACCAAGTGGCGGAACCGCTCGGCGACGTTCCGGGAAGCGCTTATCATGATTTCGATTTGAAACACCTTTATATCACTCACGATTCGGAATACGTTTACGTTAGAATCGATATTGCGGACGACGCAAGTTTTGAAAATTTCTACAATTTCGATAATCCTCCCGTATTCGAATTTTACATGGATACGGAAATAGGTGATACTACGGGTTTCGATTGGGGCTGGTGGAATAACGCTTATAATTACTATGTAAATTTAGCAACGACCCTACATCCCGATTCCACGGTGAAATACGGCGAACTTTACAAATATAACGGCGGACGCATTCCGACTTGGGCGGAAGGCGAATTTGAATTTTTGGCGCAAATTCCTATGGCGATTAACGATGACGCCAACTCGATGGAATTCGCAATTCCGCGTAATCTTGTGAATTTCGGTCCCGAATTTCGTCCGTGGGTTTATTCCGTGGGGAATTGGCAATGGACGGACGGGGCTGACCAATTACCTACCGAAGGAGGCGTTTATATGTTACGATACGATTTTTGGTATCTTGACGAATACGCGGTCGTTCAAGCACAAGGCGACCAAATCGACAACAGAATTTCCATCGACGGCGATATGCTCGATTGGGCTAACATTCCCGCCGCGGATGTTGATGAAATTGCGGAAGATATAGGCGATATGCCGACCGGTCCCGAATTCGACCTTAAAGACATTTACACTACAAGCGATTCGAATAATTTCTATATTCGCATCGACATCAACCCGAGCGGAACGTTTACGGGCATGTACACCAATTATCCCAATCCGCCCGCGTTTCAAATTTTCTTTAATGTCAACTGGGGAGATACAACCGGTTTGGGTTACGACGGATTTTGGCCGCTTGCAGTCGATTACATGGTGGATTTAAGCATGGCTTTACATCCCGACAGCACAAGTAATCAAGTCCCCGTTTATGTTTACGTTGCCGACTATGCGGGTGCTTACGAAGAATTTCAGCCTGTGGACGGCGCTTTCGCTACTTTCGCGGTTAACGACGACGACAACAGCGTGGAAGTGGCGGTCCCCCGTTCGGCAATTAATGCGGGAACGGATATTATGCCGTGGGTTTACGTCGTTGGCAATGATAATTGGGATAACGAAGAATATTGGCCCAACACCGTAGTGGAAGGTTGGAGCGACGACGACCCGCCCGTTTATTACGCTCTCGATTATAATTTCATAAGCGGAAACTCGATTAAGAAAATTGCGGATCGTTCGGTTGTGACAGGCGTGGAAGACGAAACAAGCGATTATGAAAACGTCGAAGGCTTCGGTTTGGTGACAAATTATCCGAATCCGTTCAATCCTTCGACGGTCATTACGTTTCAACTTTCACACCCGCAAAACATAACCCTTACCGTTTACAATATGCTCGGACAAAAAATCGTCACCTTAATCGACAATCAAAGACTTTCGGCGGGCAATATGAAAGTACGCTGGAACGGAAAAGATTCAAACGGCAAAACCGTTACATCGGGCGTTTACTTGTACAGAATTTCTTCGCCCGAATATTCCCTTACGAAAAAAATGATGTTGTTGAAATAATTTTCTTTGTTACGGCGCGGCAACTCGTGTCGCGCCCTTTTTCTCATTAATAACGGTAGAGAAAAATGTTTGGAAAAAAACTCATATTACTTTCGGTTGCGATAATCTCGGTGATTTCTTTTCAAAGTTGTATTCCCGACCGTTCACCCGTCGCACCGGTCGAAAACACGCGTCCGAAATTCGTTAAATTCGAATTCGTAAATAATTCAAATCTCGTTTTTCCCGTTACGGGACAAATTAAAATGTACTTTAACGAGAAAATGGATTTGAACACTTTTCCGTCGAATGTTTCGGTTGCAAGCGAAAGCGGCGAAATTTCGGGAAAATTTTCGTACGCGCCCAACGAGGATTCGGTCGTGGTTTTCACTCCGAACGGTGAGTATAATAAAGCGGAAGTTTACGAAATTTCGGTTCACGGCGGGGTAAGAGATATTCATCGAAACTCGATGATTTCACCGAACGACGAAGATATTCCCGTGACCGCATGGTTTTTTACGGAAGGCGATTATTCAAAGAACGGTTTCCCCTACGTTTTTATGCGCGACAAAGCGGAAAAACAAATAATTTATCGGGTCGGGAAACTGAACGAATATATCGACAGCCTTTATGTTAATGCAACCGAAGACGATTATCAAACCGCGGCGTTGGAGTTTTCGCCGAAAGGAGAATATCTCTGGATGGTAAACTTAAAAACCACTTCGGGATACGTTACGTTAATCAATCCCGCCGATTTTACGGTTCAAAACGTTATTCAGGTCGGTTTGGGACCTACAAACGTAGCTTTTAACGATAACTTCGCATACGTTTGCAATACTACGGAAAAATCCTTTTCCGTAATAGACTTGAACTCATACGTTTTAACTCAAACTTACGTTTTCAGCGACGGTTTCAAACCGAAAGATGCCGTTTACAGCACGATTACCGATAAACTCTATTTTCTATCGAGTAATAAAAAACAAATCAAAATCGTCGATGCGAATAATTTCGATAACCAGACGCTTCTCGATACCGTTTTATCGGACAATAAAGGCGTGGATATCGAAATATCGGCGAACGGACAATATATTTTCATTCCGCAGAAAAGGACGGACAAAATCGCCGTGCTTGACGCTACGACCGACGCTTCGCAAGTGGTGGAAACGGGTTATCCCAATGCGGGCGACGGCGTAACATACGGAGATTACTACTATTCGTCTTTCTACAAATATGCGGGAAGCGAAAACGACGGCGGAATTTTGAAAATCAATGCTTCCACTTTTGCGATAGAAAAAGTGTTTCAATTCCCCGAAGAAATAGATCAATTGGCTATTACGGACGGCGGCGAACTGCTTTACGCCGTTACACCGGGCGACACTTCCCTTCACATTATCGAAACGAAAACATTGCGGGAAATTTCGTCCGTAAAAATTACGGGCAGTCTGAAATACGTCGCCGTAAGCAAGAGAAATTATCTGAAATAATTAATTCATACTGTAAGCGGGTTTGACAATGAAAAAAATCATTTTAATTCTGTTTGTTTTTGCGATTGCTTTCACAAGCGACATATTCGCGCAGAGCGGGAAAATTTCCGGAAAGGTGACCGACAAAAAGACCGGTGAACCGCTTCCCGGCGTTAACATAATTTTGAAAGGAACGACAATCGGTTCGGCTACCGACATAAACGGAAGTTACGTGATTATAAACATTCCCGCCGGAACATACGACGTCGTTGCGAAAATGGTCGGTTATCAAAGCGTAATGCAAAAAGACGTGAAGGTCGTTTCGGGATTAACCACCAAACTCGATTTCAAACTTGAGATGTCGAATATCAATTTGCAAGAAGTAACCGTGGAAGAATATAAAAATCCGCCCGTACAAAAGGACTTGACAAGTAAAATTCAAGCGCGAACATCGGAAGAAATAGCGCGTTTGCCCAAAAGTACCATAGAAGATTTGTTAACTCAGGAAGCGGGAATAGTAAAAAATATAAGAACGCAACCAGTAAGCGAACTCCCCGCCTTCGGACAATATGCGACAGTGCCTTCCGACGGATTGCATTTCCGCGGCGGACGCGAAAACGAAACTCTTTTCCTTTACGACGGAATTACTGTGAACGACCAACTATGGGGCGGGTTTTACATCGATCAAATTAGCGAACTCGGTATTAATTCGCTCGAAACACATTCGGGAACATTCGGTCCGCAATTCGGGGAGGCGATGTCGGGAGTTGTGAGCATTTTTCCGCACTCGCAAATTTCCCGAACGCCTAAATTCGCGCTAAAAGGCTTTACGGACAAATTAATTGACAAAGCGTCGAATAACACATACGCCGGCGAAGTTTACTTCAATTCAGCCCTTCCCTTTTATGATAAACTCGGCGTTGTTTTTTCGCATCGCGTTTACAGCACCGACGGTTATATCTACGGATATATCTATCCCGAATATGTCAACAGCGAAGGACGCGACAAAAGCGGAGAACCCGTAAAAGTTCCGATGCAATACCTCGACACGCAATTCAGCGAAGGAAGAATAGTTTGGCAACCTGTCCCGAGTTTGCGATTGACCGTTGGCGGTTTCTACGGAAAATCCAACAGAGGCGTTTACAATCACTATTTCAAATATAATCCTTACGGTACGCCTCGTGTGAAACTTAACAGCGATTTAATTTACGCGAAAGCCAATTATGTTTTCAGTCCCAAAAGTTTTCTGAATGTTGCGATTGCAAAATATAGTCGCGGATTTATTTCAAGAGTTTACGACGACCCGGCGCTTTACGACGTTTTACCGCAAACAGGAACCGCGGAATTTTCCATTACGGGCGAGGACTGGGTTTGGTTCGAGACGAATTTCGACAGATACGAAGGAAAAATCGATTACGTTTGGCAAATAAATAAAATTCATAATCTTGCGCTCGGCGGTACTTTTGAACAATACGGCACATTTCTCGAAAGGAAAAATCCGGACGGCGGCGCGGTTCTCGAAAAATACGATTACAAACCGCAACATGCGGGCTTTTATGTTAATGATAAAATGGAATTCGAAGATATGGGAATGATTGTAAACCTCGGCGCACGCGTCGATTACATTAATCCCAACAGAAAAGTCCTTGTAAATCTTGCGGACTTGACCGACCTTTCCGCCGAAATGACCGACGCGAAAAAAGAAATTTACATCACGCCCCGTTTCGGAATAAGTTTCCCGATTGCGGATAAAATTGCGTTTCGTTTCGGTTACGGGCATTATTATCAATATCCGACTTTCTTCAAAGTGTTTCAAGGCACGTATTATCTTGCGGCAAAAGGCGAATATCGTCCGAATCCGCAACTTGAAAACACGCCTATCGCCGATACGGAAATCAAGACGGAAAAAACGACGAATTACGAATTCGGCATCCAGGCGTTGGTTAGCGCGCGTGTTTCGGTGGATATTACGGCGTTTTATCGAAAAACCCGCGATTTAATCGGTGTGGTTATGAACGAAACGGCGGAAGGAAAACGTTTTCAAATGATGGGAAATATTGATTACGCAACGGTTAAAGGTTTCGAAATTTCCTTGAAAAAACACTTCTCCGACAATTTTTCCGCCTTTTTCAATTACACATTCACTCAAACGCTCGTAAGTTCATCGGTGCTTTTTGAAATGCCTACGGACGAATCGCGCACATTTCCGGCAAATTGGGATCAACCGCATTCGTTCAGAGCAAATATTTTTTATCAAACCGATAACGGTTACGGTTTTTCAATCTACGGAAGTTATTCCTCGGGCTTCCCTTACACTCGTTCGGCTTTCGCACCGAACGAAGAAAGAAGCCCGTGGATACACGAATTTAACATTAATCTGTTCAAGAATTTTAAATTCTACGGCATGACCGAACAATTTTACATTCAGATTTTGAACGTCACCAACGACAAAAACGTTTGGTGGGTCTATTCCGATTCGGGAATACCCGGCGACGACGCGAATCCGGCGACATCACACGATTATACCGATAATCCTTCGATGTACGGACCCGGACGAACCATTCAATTCGGCATCAAGATTTGGAATTGATAATGAGAAAAAAGACTCTTACATATTTCACTTTGCTTCTGTTTGCAATTACAGTTTCGGCACAAAACAACCCGATGGCGTACAAGCGCTGGAATACGCTGAACGTCAATAAAGTGGCGACCGTATTCGACAACGTCGGAATGCTCAATAACGGTAACAATCAAAATTATTCTCTCGCGCGCATCCCTTCTTTCGAATATCCGCAAGGGAGCGGTTTGAATTGGGGAACATGCGTCGCCGTTGTAGTGGGAGCGCCCGCCGAACAAGACCCCGCGGTAACGGGCGGAACAAATCCGGAAAATCTTCCCTATCTTGATGGCACAATGGACGAAGGTCCCGCCGACTTTTGGAATGAAGAACATTTTGCGCCTTATCCCGAATTTACAAACGACGAAAAGGCGTGCGTAAGCGACGACCCGACTTCTTGGCCCGATGTTTGGCCCGACGCTTGGCCTAATTACGTCCCCGCCGACGGTATAAGCGACAGCATTATAACTTTTCCCGCTCTCTCCGAAATTAGAATTCCCCGCGACAGCGCTACGGGTTGGCCCGGAATGGGTGAAAACGGGAAGCAACTTGCCGACCAAGAAATGATAAGCATGATGTACGGTTGGGGAGGAACCGACCAACTCGGCGCGGGCAATTCCAAAACCCGTTGGCTTCGTACGCAAATGATGATGCGCGGAATGGCTTGGAAAGGCACTCTTTACGACGATTTTATCGTGTGGGTTTTTATCATAAGAAATCCCAACGACAAACCGATTACCGATCTGCGCATGGGTATTCATTCTGATTTCGGCTACCTTCCCGAATTTATTCCGGGCGTGGGTTACGATGCCGACAGACATTATTACGACCCGACATTACAACTCGCTTACGGAACGGACGATGACGGTTACGAAGAAGACCCCGTAAGCGGAGGCGACTTATCGCCCGATAAAATTGCGTGGAGCGGTGTTGTCGTACTACACATGCCCGGTGGCGACGGGAAAGTAAAGACTTACGATGCGGCTCATTTCTGGCAGGGACAAACCACGCCTTCGGGAAGCGGCGGAGAGCCCGAAATGTATTACAAATGGAATTTGCTTAATCTCGACGACCCGCAAGACAGCGACGGCGACGGAATAGATGACGATTTCGACGGCGACGGAATTCCCGATGTGGAAAACGGCGGTCCGAATTATTATCTCGGGACGGGAGCCGACGGATTGCAAATTCTCGGTTCAGCCCCGTTTACATTACAACCGGGAGAAACCGACACGCTGATTTTCGCGACGGTTTTCGGACTTTCGGAAAAAGACCTTAAAACAAACGCCAAAAGCGCAATCACATTGTACGAAAGCAATTGGGAAATCGTGGACGCCCCGCCCGCCCCGAAAGTCCAAGCCTTCAAGGACGACAAAGAAGCGATTATCGTCTGGAATACGGAAAGCGAAAGCGATTCGCAGTTCGAAGGGTACAAAATTTATCGCTCTGCGGATAACGGACAAACTTGGGGCGACGAAACCTTCGAAGATTTCGAGGGCGGAATTCACTACATACCTTTGGCGCAATTCGACCTTGTTGACGGCGTTAGAGATTATTACGAAACTCTTCCGGAATACGCTTGGTTCTATTTGGGAAACGACGATTGGTCGCAAATCAGAACCGTAGTGGAAGGCGACACATTAAAAGGACTTTCGATTAACGGAAAAATCACGGCGTTCGAAAACGGCGATTCGGTAAACGTTTACATAGACAGAAGCGTGCTTAACGGCATTAATTATCGTTACTACATCGCGGCGTACGACTCGGGCAACGGTATTATCGGACCTTTGGAAAACGCTCCCTCTCCGAATCCGTACGAATTAAATAATACCGTTGAAATCCGTCCCGAACTTCCCGTTGCGAAAAAAGATTTATCGAAAGTTCGCGTTGTGCCCAATCCGTATAAAATTTCGGAAATTTGGGAAACAAGTTTTAACGAACATACGGTTCAATTTGTCGGTTTGCCGAACAAAGCAAAGATAATGATTTTCAATTCGAGCGGTGAACTGGTTCGCACGCTGGAACACGACGAACATTCAAGCGTTGAGAAATGGGATTTGAAAAATAAATACAATCAACTTGTAGCGCCCGGCGTTTATTTTTATTACGTATCAAGTTCGCTCGGCGTAAAAAACGGTAAAATTTTTATAATTCTCTAAAAGGAGTTGAGAATGAAACGTAATTCCGGGAAAATTATTTCGAAAAAATCACTTTTGATTACGGCTCAAATATTTTTCCTTGCTTTCGTATCAATATTGAAAGCGCAAAACGTCGATTATTCGGGAACGTCCGCCGCAAACTTTCTGAAAGTGGGCGTGGGCGCAAGAGTAATGGCAATGGGAGACGCCGCCATTGCAACGGTTGACGGACCTACGGCTCTTTATTGGAACGTGGGCGCTTTATCAAGAATTGAAAAGGACGTTTCCGTTTGTTTTTCCACCATGAATTGGCTTGTGGGAACTCGCAATTCGTACATTGCGGGAGCGATGAGCCTCGGCGATGCGGGAATAATCGGCGCGGATATTCAATATCTCGATTACGGAACAATAGAAGAGACGACGGTTTACGACCAAGACGGAACGGGGAGGTTCTTCTCCGCAAGCGATTTCTCGTTCGGGCTCGGATATTCAAGGCAATTGACCGACAGGTTTTCATTCGGAATAAAAATCAAATACATTCGCGAGGATATTGCCAATGCAAGCGCCGACGCTTTCGGTATCGATGTCGGAGCGGTGTTTCTAACATCATTTTTCAATAACAAAATGAGAATTGCCGCATCACTCGCTAACTTCGGAAGTAAGATGAAATTCGAAGGGCGCGATTTGTCCGTAACTTACGTAGTGCCGGGAAGTCCGACTGGAAAACAAATTCCGGCGGAACTCGCAACCATCGATTGGGAAATCCCTCTTCTGTTTCGCTTCGGTGTCTCGAATTATTTTATCGATAACGAAAAGTGGACGGTACTCGCCGCTTTCGACGTTCTCGACAGTCGCGACTACGACGTCAGATATAACATCGGTGCGGAATTCGGCTTCATGAAAACGTTCTACGTTCGCGGCGGATATAAATTTAACTATGACGAAGTCACTTACACAATCGGAGCCGGTCTCGATTTTACAAATTTTACGGATTATAAATTAACGTTGGATTATCTTTACTTGAATTACGGCGTTTTCGGTAACTTGAACCAATTCACAATCAGAATAGATTTATAAGGCGGAGAAATGAGAAAAATATTTTTCATAACTGCAATTATTCTCTTTTCATTTGGGAACGCAACGGCTCAAAATTCCAATCCGATGGTTAATCAACGTTGGAATATTTTCGACATAAACAAAGTGAAAACAAAGTTCAACAATACGGGGGAACTTTGCGACGGGAACGAACAAAATTTTTCTCTCGCTCGTCCGCCCGCTTTCGAATACCCCGCAGGTAGCGGTTACAGTTGGGGTACGTGCGTCGGTGTTTCCGTCGGCGCTCCCTTGGACCAAGATTCGGGTGCGGTGGGCGGTTGGCCCAATCCCGCCGATAATTATTACGCTTTTTGCGATGCGACAATGGACGAAGGTCCCGCCGCTTTTTGGGATGAAGAACATTTTTACCCGTACGCGGAATTCGTAGGCGGCAACGGCGCTTGCATGAGCGACGACACCACGACGTGGCCCGCGGTTTGGCCCACGACTTACCCCGTACTCGGCGACCCCGTTTTAAGAGATTCCGTAACCGGCTGGCCGGGATTCGGTAAAAATGGAAAACAACTTGCCGACCAAGAAAGTTTTTCCGTAGTGGAAGCGTGGGGCGGAACCGACCAATTAACGGCAACCGGACGGGTTTACCCCAATTTTTTGCGTACTCAAATGATAATTCACGGCATGGCGTGGAAAGGAACGCTTTACGAAAATTTCATCGTTTGGGCGTACGTGGTACGTAATATAGGCGACGCTCCGATTCATGACATGCGGGTTGCCATACACGCCGATTTCAGTTTCATACCGGAATTTTATCCAGGAATCGGTTACGACGCCGACAGACACTATTACGACCCGCAATTACAACTCGCTTACGGAACGGACGACGACGGTTACGAAGAAAGTCCTTTCGGCGGCACTATTCCGCCCGACCAAATCCCCTATGCGGGAGTTGTCGTATTAAGAATGCCGGGAGGCGACAACAAAGTGAAAACTTACGACGCTTTCCATTTTTGGATGCAAGCGACCACACCTGCGGGAAACGGCGCGCGTCCCGACTGGTATTTCGAATACAATGTAATGAACTTAAACGATCCGCAAGATAGCGACGGAGACGGAATTGACGACGATTTTGACGGAGACGGAATTCCCGATGTCGAAAACGGCGGCCCGAATTATTATTTGGGTTTAGGCGCCGACGGATTGCAAACACTCGGCTCGGCGGCGTTTACGCTCAATCCAGGAGAAGCCGATACGCTTATATTCGCAACGGTATTCGGAACGAATGAAAAAAATCTGAAGGAAAATGCCAAACGCGCTATTGTTCTTTACGAAAACGATTGGGAAATTGTCGATGCTCCGCCCGCGCCGGTGCTCGAAGCAATTCCCGACGACGGAAAAATAAAACTCGTTTGGAGCAACAATAGCGAAAACGACCCGCAATTCGAAGGATACAAAATTTATCGTTCGTCGGACGGCGGCGTAACTTGGGGCGAACAATCTTTTAAAGATTTCGACGGCGGAGTACATTATATTCCGCTCAAACAGTTCGATTTGGAAGACGGAATAACGGGCAATTACAGTACAATTCCTCGTTACGCATGGTTTTATCTTGGCGACGACGATTGGTCGCAATTGCGCGAAGTTGTATCGCCGGACGACAATTACGAACTTTTCGAACCGGGCGATACGGTGAACATTTTCATAGATAACAACGTCGTGAACGGTTTGCGCTACAAATATTACGTAGCGGCGTATGATTCGGGTAACGGTATAATCGGTCCGCTCGAAAACGGATTCAGTAACAACCCTTCTGAAATAAACAACACGGCTGAAGTGATAGCACGCGCGCCTGTCGCTCGAAAATCTCTCGACAATGTTCGTGTAGTTCCCAATCCTTACCATGTCGCGGCTCTTTGGGAACAAGGGCAAAACGAGCATTTATTACAATTTACAAATATGCCCGAAAAAGCGACGATACGCATTTTCAATTCTTCGGGTGAATTGATAAAAACGATACATCACGACGCGTCAAATTCGTTCGCCCCGAGCATTGCGACATGGGATTTGCATAACGAGTATAATCAACTCGTTTCAGCGGGAGTTTATTTCTATCATATTTCGTCGAAAACAGGCGTGAAAACAGGTAAAATATTCATTGTTCTATAATGAATAAGAAAGGCGAATAAATAATGCCTGGTAAAAACAAAATAATTTTCCCTCGTCCGTTTGCGGTTGCTGTTGACGATGCGGGCTGGATGAACGGCGGTTCGCTGGCGGGAAGCGGCGGACCGTGGCGTCTCGGATTTCTCCGAAAAATGCGCGCAATAGATTACGAACCTTTTGTTGAAATCGGCAAAAAACTCGGTGTTCGTTTCCAACTTCTTTTTGTCCTCGCCGAAATGGACAGATTGAATATTCTGAAAAAATATCCCACGACAACACAATACGGCGAAAACTGGGATAATTCCGAAAACATTTCTCCCGAACAAATTCGAATAATGAATTACGTAAAAAAACATTCGGCTAACATCGAATTCGGTTTACACGGCGTAGGACACGAACATTGGGAAAACGGCGAACGAACACGCGCTGAATGGTACGATATGGAAAACGACAAGCCGTGGGACGAAAACGTACTGCACAAGCACGTGCGCGCTTATAGGGAAATTCTCGCTCAATATGATATTACGGAAGAAAACGGACATTCCTTCCCAGAAACTTTTGTGCCGTGCAGTTGGGCAATGTACTGGAATCCCCAAGGAGAATACAGCACCGCAAGCGTACTAAAACAATACGGTGTGAAGTTCGCAAATACTTGGTTCGAAAAAATTCCCGAACTGAACCCGCCGATTAAGGAAGGCGGCGGATTGGATCACGGGATATTGGTTCTTAACCGTTACAATTACGGTAACGATTGGTATATGGTCGGTACTCCTCCCACCGCTCCAATATCCAAATTTCGCACCGATGTGATTGAATCGCACTGGGCGAATTGGCTTGCAACCGACGATTTTTTGCAGCCGGAAATAAACAAAAAATGGCTCGACTTTTTAACGCGTGTGCAAAAAACGGAGAACCGCTATCTTGCGAAAAACACCGAGCAATTTTATTCGCAATGGATTTATAAAAAATACGCAAAAATAAAATTCGTAAACCAAAACGAAATTTTAATTGATACGCGAAATATTCCAAGTGAATATTATGAGTATAACCTCGTAAACACGCTCGTCTTGAAAGTTGCGCTTGAAAAAAATAATCACGTCGTTTCCGCGAAATTAAACGGCGAAGAAATTCCCGCTTATTATGAAAGCGAAGGTTACGGCTTCCTTTATTTGCCACGTTTGCAAAAAGGCGTACATTCGTTAAAAATTAAAGCGGGCAAAAAATTACCGCAAAATACGATTTTGCTTTCGGGAACGTATAATGTTTATTCACGAAAAGAAAAAAGAAACGCTCTTGAATTCGAAATTAAAACATACGGAATGCAAGAGATAGAGATAATGACAGACAAACCATTTCGAATTTACTCCGAAGGGAAAATTAAAATTCTAAAAAAACAATACGATGACGAAAAAAAAGTGTTGTGTTTGACAATAAAGGCGCACGATATTCAAGGCGAAAAAGGTAAAATAATCTTAAAAAGAAAATCCGACAAAAAATGAACGCATTAAATAAAACCGTGAGATTCGTATTCATATTTATTTTACTCGTGCAACTTTTCGGTTGTTCGGCTAAAAAAAATAATGTGGTTATCAATGCCGGTAAAATTTCCGTTGAAATAAACGAAAATCTTTATACGCGAATAACGACGATTTACGCCCCTAACAATAAATTGACAAACAATTTTCGCCCTTCCGATTATCTGATAACAACGAAGGATACGATAAAAGATTTTCATTTGGAAAAAGTCGAAAGAAAAAGAAAGTCCGCATATACCGAATATATTATTTCGGGAATAAGTGTAAAGCCCCAAAAAATCGGGAAAACATATTCAATAAAAATTTATAACGATTTCCCCGAATTCGTTTTTTTCAAAACGTTTTATGCAAATTTAAGCGATTCACTCGTTACAGTGAAAGCATGGGTCGCAAACGACTATTTAATTCCGCAAAAAGATACCAATCAAGTTTTCTGGTCGTATCAAGGCGCAACCTACGAAGAGCGTCCCGACTGGGTTATGCCGGTTCGTAACGGTTACAAAAGGAAAAACTACATGGGAATGAACGCAAGCGATTACGGAGGCGGTATTCCGATAGTTGATATTTGGAGCGAAAATTTCGGCATCGGAATTGGACATGTCGAAACGGTACCGAAACTTGTATCCTTGCCCGTTGTACGCGATGAAAAAATCGGCGGGACAGAAATAAAAATCACATACGAAAATGAAAAACTATTAAACAAGGGCGATACGCTCGCGACATTCGAAACTTTCGTTACGGCGCATAAAGGCGATTATTTTCACACTCTCCGCCGCTATTCGGAATTCATGCAGAAACACAAAGGAATTCACTTTAACAAAATTCCTTCAACCTCTTACGAACCGATTTGGTGCGCATGGGGTTACGAACGTGAATTCACGGTAAACCAAATACTCGGAACATTGCCCGAAGTCAAAAAACTCGGGTATAAATGGGTTGTTATAGACGACGGCTGGCAAACGGCGGAAGGCGATTGGTTACTCAATCCGAAAAAATTCCCGCACGGTGAAAAAGATATAATCGATTTCGTACGTAAAATTCACAAAGCGGGATTAAAAGCGAAATTATGGTGGGCGCCGCTTGCAGTTGACCCCGGCACGAAATTAATCGCAGAACATCCGGAAATGCTTCTTTTAAACAAAAACGGCGAACCGCAAAAAATATCGTGGTGGGATAGTTTTTATCTCTGCCCAGCATACGAAGGCACACTCGAATATACGCGCACGCTTGTCAGAAAATTTATTGAGGAGTGGAAATTCGACGGTTTGAAAATCGACGGACAACACCTGAACGGAGCGCCTCCGTGTTACAATTCGGCACATCACCACGCGCGCCCTGAAGAAGCGGTTGAAGCAATGCCGAAATTCTTTAAGACAATTTACGATGAAGCCGTAAGATATAATCCCGACGCTGTAATAGAAGTGTGTCCGTGCGGGACGGCGTATAATTATTACATGTTGCCGTATTTGAACCAAGTCGTAGCCTCCGACCCGACTTCATCATGGCAAATCAGATTAAAAGGAAAAACTTTCAAAGCGTTATTGGGCGGAAGTGCGCCTTATTACGGCGACCATGTCGAATTAAGCGACACCAAAGAAGATTTCGCGTCAACCGTCGGCGTTGGAGGAATAATCGGGACGAAATTCGTTTGGCCCGTCGGGGCACATTTCAATAAAGAAAGCGGCGACGTTAGTCTTACTCCTGCAAAAGAAAAGAAATGGCGGAAGTGGATGAAAATTTATGAACAAAACCGCCTTCCCGAAGGCGAATATCTTGGTGAACTTTATGATATAGGATTTTATCGTCCCGAAGCGCACGTTATAAAAAAAGGAGATACGCTCTACTATGCTTTTTATGCCGATAAATTCAACGGTTCAATTGAACTGAGAGGACTTGACAAAAATTCATCTTACGATATAATCGATTACGTCAATAATGTTAAAATAGCAACCATTCCCGCAAACAAAAGAATTTTGAAGGTAAGTTTTAAGAAATATCTTTTATTGAAAGCCATAAAATCACAATAAAATAAATAAAGGAGCGCGCTATGAGACTTATTTTATCTATTCTTCTTTTGAGTTTTCTTTTCCGTACAGAATTGATTGCTCAAATAACAATCGACGGCGATATGTCCGATTGGGCGGGCATTCCCGTTTTAATCAACGACGGAAGCGGCGACGGCTCGGACGGTTGGGATTTCGTTAACATTTACGTAACCGACGATGCTAATAACGTATATTTTCGCGTTGAAACGGCTTCTTCGACCGCAGGCACAAAGTCTTTGTATCTTCTTATTTCGGTTGATCCTCAAAACGAACCTGCCACGAGGACAGGACTTTCATACGGTTGGTGGGATAACGGTTACGATTTTATGGTGCAATTTTATGCGGCGAACGTAACATTGTACAGACACACAGGCACTTCGGACGGTTGGGATTGGGAAAGCGGCGGAACGAACCAACAAAAATGGAAACAAACGGGCGGTGCCGACGATTACAGCGATATTGAAATCGCCGTTGCGAAATCCGACCTTGACAATCCTAATATTTCTGGTTGGACGCAAAATTCTCAGGATAAAATCGCCGTAATGGTGCTTGTGGACGGATACGGCGAAGAAGCGGGAAGCGGAACAAATCACGGGGGTGTCGAATATTCGTTAGCAAACGGGGTTTTACCGACGGAATTAATTTCTTTTAAGGTAATTGCAAACGCCAATGAAGTCCTGTTAAATTGGCAAACGGCAACCGAAGTGAATAATTACGGATTTGAAGTTCAGCGTCAAGCGGTTAGCAATGAAAATTCCGAATGGGAAACAATCGGTTTCGTAGAAGGCGCTGGCAATAGCAATTCGCCGAAATCGTATTCGTTCACCGATAACGTTAGCGCAAGCGGAAAATATTCGTACAGATTAAAACAAATCGATTTGGACGGCACATTTGAATATTCGGATGTCGTGGAAGTAAATATCGGCACGCCCGTGAAATTCGAACTTTCGCAGAACTATCCGAACCCGTTCAATCCGACAACAACGATTTCGTATTCAATTCCAAGTGTCATCGCGAGGAGCGAAGCGACAAAGCAATCTATCGTAAACGTAGCATTAACCGTTTACAACGCACTCGGACAAAAAGTCGCGACGCTTGTAAACAAAGCGCAAGCGGCGGGCAATTACACGGTTCAATTCGACGCGAGGGATTTGCCGAGCGGAATATATTTCTATAC
>CAYZMW010000028.1:0-7903 GCA_964479645.1 uncultured Melioribacter sp.
AAACAACCGTCATAAGTCAATCGAAAAACATAAAAAACACCGTGTGGTTTCCTTCGATAGGAAATGCGAAAACCTTTCTTTTTCACATATTACAATCAAATCGGACGATTTTATCCCTATTTAAAGAAAAAGATACGTAATTTTAAATCTTGTATTTTTTATCGTTTGCAATTTTAATAACAGGAGAAAATAAAATGAGCGATTACAAAATCACTTGGACGAAAGTTGACGAAGCGCCGCAATTGGCAAGTTACAGTCTTCTACCCATTATCAAAGCTTTCACGAAAGATACCGGCGTTGAAATCGAAACGCGCGACATTTCACTTGCTGGACGCATTCTTGCGAATTTCCCCGAAAATCTTACCGACGAACAAAAGGTAAACGACGACCTTGCTTATCTCGGCGAACTTGTTAACAAGCCGGAAGCGAACGTAATTAAATTGCCGAACATCAGCGCGTCTGTTCCGCAATTGCAAGCGGCAATCAAAGAATTGCGCGAAAAAGGTTACGACGTTCCCGAATATCCCGAGGAACCGAAAACCGAAGAGGAAAAAGAACTTCAAAAACGCTTTGCGAAAGTTCTCGGCTCGGCTGTTAATCCGGTTCTGCGTCAAGGAAATTCGGACAGAAGACCCGCGGCGGCGGTTAAAAAATTCGCGAAGAAAAACCCGCATAAAATGATGAAGCCTTGGCCGAAAGAAGGCTCGAAAACGCGCGTTGCGCATATGAACGAAAAAGATTTTTACGGAAGCGAAAAATCCGTAACAATGGAAAAAGCCGATACTTTGAGAATTGAATTCGTGGATAAAAACGGCAATGTTAAAGTTCTTAAAGAAACGCTTCCAGTACTCGAAGGTGAAATTATCGACGCGGCGGTTATGAACGTTAAGGCGTTGCGTGAATTTTACGCGGAGCAAATCGAAGAAGCGAAGAAAGACGGCGTTTTGCTTTCGCTTCATCTTAAAGCGACGATGATGAAGGTTTCCGACCCGATTATGTTCGGACACGCGGTTTCGGTTTATTACAAGGACGCGCTCGAAAAACACGCGGAAGCGTTGAAAGAAGTCGGCGCGAACGTAAATAACGGATTGGCGGACGTTCTCGAAAAAATCAAAAAATTGCCGGAAGAAAAGAGAAAAGAGATTGAAGCCGACATTGAAAAGGTTTACGAAACGCGTCCCGATTTGGCGATGGTTGATTCCCGCAAAGGAATTACGAATTTGCACGTTCCGAACAACGTGATTATCGATGCGTCGATGCCCGTTGTGGTTCGCGACGGCGGAAAAATGTGGAACAAAAACGACGAACTTCAAGATACGATTGCAATGATTCCCGACCGCTCGTACGCAACGATGTACGGCGAAATTATTGAAGATGCAAAACGCAACGGACAGTTCGACCCCGCGACGATGGGCAACGTTTCTAACGTCGGTTTGATGGCGCAAAAAGCGGAAGAATACGGTTCGCACGATAAAACATTCGAAGCGGAAGACGAAGGCGTAATTCGCGCCGTAAACGAAGCGGGCGAAACGGTTCTTGAACAGCCCGTTGAAAAAGGCGATATTTTCAGAATGTGCCAAGTAAAAGATATTCCGATAAAGGACTGGGTTGCTCTCGGCGTTAAAAGAGCGCGCGCAACGGGAAATCCCGCCGTTTTCTGGCTCGATGAAAACAGAGCGCACGACCGCGAAATGATTAAGAAAGTAAAGAAATATTTGGCGGAACTCGACACCGACGGTTTGGAAATCAAAATTCTAAAACCCGTCGATGCGATGAAATACACGCTTGAACGCGTACGCAAAGGCTTGGACACGATTTCTGTAACGGGTAACGTGCTTCGCGATTATCTTACCGACTTGTTCCCGATACTCGAACTCGGCACAAGCGCGCGAATGCTTTCAATCGTTCCGCTTTTGAACGGCGGCGGATTGTTTGAAACGGGCGCGGGCGGTTCGGCTCCGAAGCACGTTCAACAAATGCTTTCGGAAGGACACTTGCGTTGGGATTCGCTCGGCGAATATTGCGCGCTTGTTCCTTCGTTTGAACTTGCGTACGAAAAAACGGGCAACGAAAAAATGAAAGTCCTTGCAAAAACGCTCGACAAAGCGGTTGAAAAATATCTCGAAAACGGCAAACTCCCTTCACGTAAGGTTAACGAAATAGACAATCGCGGAAGTTCGTTTTATCTTGCGATGTATTGGGCGGAAGCGCTCGCGGAACAAGACGAAAACGCCGAATTGAAAGAGCGCTTTGCGAAAGTTGCCGACGAACTGAAAAAGAACGAAGAAAAAATAAACGAAGAACTCCTTTCGGCGCAAGGTTCTCCCGTTGATATCGGCGGATACTATTTACCTGACGACGAAAAAGCGACGAAAGTAATGCGTCCGAGCGCAACATTTAACGCGATTATAGACGCCATTTAATTTCGATTGGTGATTTCTTGAAAGAAGGGATTGCGGTTTTCGTAATCCCTTTTTTCGTATATTTGCAATTCGGTGAATTTGCCAAAGGTTCGATTTGTTAGAAAAAATAGAACAAAAGTTAAAGAAAATCGGAAACGGGGAAGTTTATTCGAGCGTTCTTTGCGAAACCGAAAAAATAAACTTCAACGCTCTCACGAATTACGCGAAACGCAATAAAATCAAGACTTTCTTTTGGGCGAAACCTTCCGAAAGTTTTGTTTTTCTCGCTCTCGGCAAAACGATTTTGCTTCCCGAAAACAGCGCCGAACTCCCCGATAAAATCACCGAACTTCAAAATTCTTTCGCTTTTGATTACGATTATTCGAAAACTAAAATTCCGCTTGTTGTCGGCGGCGTAAAATTCAACAACGGCGAAAATTCCGTTTGGCAAGATTTCCGATTTAACGACTGGTTCGTGCCGCGATTTGTTTTTCTGAAATCGGAAGAAAAATTTTGCATCGTTGTTAACGCTTCGCCGAACGAAAGCGTTGCAAATTTACTCGCCGAACTTTCGCCTTTGCTTGCCGCTTCACACGAAGCCGAAAGCGGGTTCGGTTCTCATTCGCTCATTCCCGGCTTGGAATTTCAATCGGAAATTGACGAAGACGAGTGGAACGAAAAAATCGAAAAAGCGCTTGCGCTTATTGAACAAAACGTTGTCTCGAAGATTGTAATTTCGCGCTATGTGCATAATAAATTGACGAACGACGTTAGTTATTACTCACTACTTTCTCGGCTTGCGGAAAATTTTCCTTTCTGCACCGTGTTCGGTTATCAAAGTAAAAACTCTTTCTTTTTCGGCGCAACGCCCGAAACGCTTTTTAGCGTAAATCATTCGGAACTTGAAACCGACGCGCTTGCGGGCTCCATTTCGCGCGGGAAAACAATTTACGAAGACGAAAATTTGGCTAACGAATTGCTTTCGAGCGATAAAAACTTGCGCGAGCATAAAAAGGTGGTTGAGTTTATTATCGCGCGTTTGGAAAAGCACGCACAAACCATTGTTTATCAGGACACACCGAAAATACGGAAGTTGCGCAACATTCAGCACTTGTGGACTCCGATTAAAGCGCATTTGAAAGAAGATGCGAATTTGCTTTCGCTTCTTTACGATTTACATCCCACGCCCGCCGTTTGCGGCTCGCCGAAAGAAACCGCGTTCGAGAAAATTTACGAAATCGAAAATTTCGAGCGCGGACTTTTTACCGGCGTTGTCGGCTGGTTTAATTTCGGCAACATCGGCGATTTCAGCGTCGCTATTCGCTCGGCGTTAATTAAAAACAATTCGCTTTACGCCTACGCGGGTTGCGGAATTGTTCGCGGCTCGGACGCAAAAGACGAATTCAACGAAACGCGTCTGAAACTTAAACCGATATTAAGTTTGTTCGAAGAAAATGAATACTAACATAAACTACGCTTGGTCCGTCGCGTTTGTTAAACGCCTTGAAAAACTTGGCGTTCGCAATGTTTGTCTTTCTCCCGGTTCGAGAAACACGCCGCTAACACTCGCATTCGCCGAAAGCAAAAAAATAAAAAACCGCGTTTTCGTTGACGAGCGCGCGTCCGCCTTTTTTGCGCTCGGACTTGCAAAACAAAGCGGAAAGCCCGTCGCAATAGTTACTACTTCCGGAACGGCAACGGCGGAACTTTATCCCGCAATAATCGAAGCGTTTCAAACCTGCGCACCGCTTTTGGTTTGCACCGCGGACAGACCCGCGTATTTGCGCAACACAGGCGCAAATCAAACGATTAATCAAGAGAATATTTACCGCAACCACATTCGCGCGTTTTTCGATTTGCGTTTACCGAAAGAAAGCGAAGCGAGATTTTCGCGATTGATAAAAATAACCGACAAAGCTTATTTTACCGCGCTTGCCGAAGGTCCTGTTCATCTCGATTTTCCTTTCGAAAAACCGCTTGAACCGCATTCTTACAACGCCACTCTTCCCGAAGGCTTTCTCGAAAAATTCGTTTCCGCTCCGATTGAAGAGCCGCGATTTCGCGAATTAAAAATCCCAAAAACGATTTTAAAGAAAATCGAAAAGTCGCGCAAAGCACTGATTTTACTGGGCGGCAATCTATCCGCAAGGACAAACGCCGCAATAATAAAGGCGGCGAAGAAACTCGAAATTCCCGTTATTGCCGACGGAATTTCTTCCGCGCGATTTACCGGAAAAGCGCGGAACGTTATCGCTTACGGCGCTACGATTTTAAGAGCCGAAACGGAAAAATTTCAGCCCGACTTGATTTTGTCATTCGGGAAAGCGCCGACCACAAACTCGGTTTTACGGTTCTACGAAGAATCGAAGGCTTATAAAATTCTTGTAAACGAAAAAGGAAACGTTCACGACCCCACGCGGACGCACGACGCTTTTGTAAAAGCGAACGAATCCGATTTTGCCTATTTTATTGCCAAAAACATTGCCTCGAAAGAAAAAGATTTTTTAAGGACATTTGTTCACGCCGAAAATCTTACGGAAGAACTTGTCGCGGAATTTTTAAAAAAGGAAAAACTCTCGTTCGAAGGAAAAGTTGCACGCGTTTTAATAGATGCGCTTCCGCCGAAAACTAATTTGTTTATCGGTAACAGCACGCCGCCTCGCGACGTTGATTTTTTCTCGGGAAAGAGCGATAAGAAAATCAAGGTTTATTCAAATAGAGGCGCAAGCGGTATCGACGGATTGATTGCAAGCGCCACCGGCGTCGCCGTAAATTCGAAAACGCGCACGTTTCTTTATCTTGGCGACTTGTCTTTCTTCTACGATTTAACATTCCTTTATTATTTAAAAAAGCTCGCGGTTCCGCTTACGATAATTTTGCAGAACAATAACGGCGGCGGGATTTTCAACATGCTTCCCGTTGCCGAGCGAAAGAAAGGTTTCGAAAAATATTTTAAGACTCCGCTTGAAGTGAATTTTGCGAAAATCATTCAATCTTTTGAAATACCTTATTTTATTGCCGAAACCGAGACCGACCTTACCAAAAGCATTGAAAAATCAAGCGAAAACGCTCCCGCGATAATCGAGATAGAAACGGATGCGGAATATTCGGCTCGTGCGCGAAAAAAGTTTTTCGAGGAAGCGACAAAGAAAATCGAAAACACGTTTAGTTAAAGTGCAAAAAGAAATACAAATAGAAATCGACGGATTTACGTTTAACACGATTTATTCCGTTTCGTCCCGAACCGCTTTACCCGTTTTGGCTTTGCACGGATTTACCGGACGCGCAAGCGATTTGTCTTTCCTCGCGGAATTTCTTCCCGAAAATTTTATTTTAGTCGCGCCCGATTTGCCCGGACACGGAGCGTCGCAACCCGTTGAAAATATTGAGGATTACGAAATTGACAAAATCGTAAAGCGTCTTGCTTTACTTTTGCAAGCGTTGGAATTCGAAAAAGCGGTTTTGCTCGGCTATTCAATGGGCGGACGAATTGCGTATTCTTTTGCGGCGCAATTCCCCGAAAAAGTCGCCGCGCTGATTATTGAAAGTTCAACGCCCGGAATTAGAAACGAAACGGAAAGAGAAAAAAGGGTTTTACAGGACAACGCTCTTGCGGAAAAAATTTTGCGAGACGGAGTCTTTAAGTTCGTTGAATATTGGCTTTCGCTTCCGCTTTTTGCATCGTTGAAAAATATGGACGCAAGGTTATATGAAAAACTCCGCGCGGAAAAAATTTCCAACAACGCTTTGGGCTTGGCTAATTCGCTTCGCGCAACGGGCACGGGCAAAATGCCGCCCGTTTGGGACAAACTTCCAGCGTTCGATTTTTCCGTGCTTTTGATAAACGGCGCACTCGACGAAAAATATTCCGCAATTCATAAGGAAGCGGAAAAAAATATTCCGAATGCAAAAAGGGTTGAAATCATTGGCGCGGGACACAACGTACACACCGAAAAACCGCACGAATTTCTCGCGGAAGTCATTTCGTTTCTGAATGAAACTTTTACGGCGAAACCGTAAACGGTGAAGTCGTATTGTCCTTCACGTTTATTTTTCTCTTTTCGTGTGATTGTCAACACAATATTAACATAATCGAGGAACGCCATAATTCTTTTCCGCCGAAATTGGTTATATTGTCGAATAAATATTTATTAATTGTTTTTACGTTTCTTTTCAAAACGGGGTTATAGTAGAAATATTCCGAAACTATTTTCGCAATTCTTTCTCTCTATTTCTTCCTTTGTCAAAAGCGACGTCGAAACGTATTTAAAATCGGAACTCATACAAAGGAGGAATTCATGAGAAAAAATCTGATTGCCGCGTTGTTAATTTTTTTGTTTTCGAATATATTGTTCGCACAAAGCACGTCTTTGCACGTTTTAGGCGATGTTTCGGGCGTTTGGGATGTTGATACCGTTTTCGTTGACGGCGATATCACCGTGCAACTCAACGAAACGTTAACTGTCAATCCGGGTACGGCCGTTTTTTTTACGGATAAATTTTATCTTTTTATCGAGGGACAATTAATCGCCGAAGGAACGGAAACCGACTCGATATCGTTCTTTTCTTATCCCGATAAACCATGGCGAGGAATTAATTTTTTAAGAACCGACGAAAACAATCAAGCCGCTTCGAGTTTGAAATATTGTAAATTCACCAATTCAAGCGCTAGTTGGAACGACGGTTTGGGTGCGTATTTCGGAACGTTAAACTTCGATCGTTCGAATGTCGCTGTTTCCTACTCGCGATTTTATAATACTACGGGACCGCGCTATAATTTTTCTGACGGGGTTTTGCGCAATTGCAAATTTATGAACGCGCCAAGCGTACGTTTCGATTCTTCATCTTCCCCGACAATTGCAAGTTGTCGCTTCGATTCTTCATACATGGTTTTATATAACGGCGCGGCTCCCGTTATTGATAGCTGTATTATCAATCGTTCGATGAACCTTGACAGCCCCACGCTAGCCATATACGGAAGCAATTCAAATCCTACGATAAAAAACACCGAAATAATCGAAAATACGGGCGGGGTTTATTTTACAAATTCGACTATCGATTTCGAGGCGGTTACATTTAAGGACAACTATTCGAATTATTACGGCGGAGGCGGATATTTCGACAAATGCAACGCCTCTTTTAAGCAAGTGATTGCAATAGGAAACAGCGCAATGAACGATGGCGGAGCATTTTATTTTACTTCGATAAACGATGTTTCAACGATTTTTACCGCAACTTTTGATAATTGTCTGATTGTGCAAAACGAGTCTCGCATGAGCGGTACGCGCGGAGGCGGGGTCGCCTTCGATTACGGCACAAAATGCAACGGCGTATTTACAAATTGCACGATAGCAAACAACAATTCGGCATCTTGGGGCGGCGTCTCTTCTTCCGACGCTCAACCGACCACCTTGCTTAACAGCATCGTTTACAACAACGGCAGCGATACCGATTTCCAAGCCGGCGGCTTTTACGCTTATTCTCTCATTCAAGGACATTAC
>CAYZMW010000029.1:0-19380 GCA_964479645.1 uncultured Melioribacter sp.
CGCGCAAGCGCTTTATTTGAGATTTTATCCGTGGAAAACCCTATCGGTGATTTTCAACTACGAACGGCGAGAATACGAACTTTTTTCGGTCGAATACTATTCAATAAGTTTGCGCTACGACTTCATTTTTTAGCCCGCAAATTCCTCGGTGCATTTAAAAACAAAAAAGCGACGAACAAATCGTCGCTTAAAGTCGGGGTGATAGGATTTGAACCTACGACCTCTTCGTCCCGAACGAAGCGCGCTACCGGGCTGCGCCACACCCCGAAAATTTTTGAACAACAAATTTATATAATTTTTCTTTAAAAGAAAATACGAAATTACGATAACCAAATTATCACTTTTGTTCCGACGGGTTCATTGAGGAAAAATTCCATTGTGCAATTATTCGCCTTACAATATCCGCGGGCGACTGGCAAACCGAGTCCGACGCCGTCGAACTTTCGTCTGTAACCCGAACTTACTTGTTCGAATAAATTGAAAATAACAACTTTCTTCTCTTCGGGAATTCCGATACCCGTATCCGTCACGGCAATACCGATTTTTCCGTTCTCTTCAAACACGCGGACGACAATTTCTCCCTTTTCCGTATATTTAACGGCGTTGTCGATAATATTATCCAAAACGAAACCGATAGCGTCCGGGTCGTATTCCAAGACGATCTCCTCGGAAGTCGTTTCAAAAGAAATTTTCAAACCTTTCCTTTCCGCCTTTTCTTTATATTTCAAAAAAACGCCTTTCGCCGTTTCGACGATATTCAGACGTTTCTTTTTAACCTTATATTTTCCGTATAATAAATCGGACATTCGCAAAATCAAATCGGAACTTCTGTGAATTCTTTCCGCTCCGTGTTCAAGAGCGCGCAAGGCGAAATCAACATTTTCTTGCGTATATTCGTCGTGATATTTAATAATATTCAAAGCCTGAAACACCTTGTGAACGGGCGTTCGGATTTCGTGCGACATTTGAGATAAAAACCACTCTTTAAGTTTTTCGGCGTCTTCGGCTTTTTGTTTCGCTTTGATTATTTCTTCTTCCGCTTTTTTCAGGTAGGAAATATTTCTTGAAATGCTGTGAATATAACGAATTCTTCCCTTTTCATCGTAAATCGGCTTTAAAAATATCGAAAACCATTCGAACGATTGTTTACCGATTAATACTCTCGCCTCAAACCTTGCGATTATTCCGCTCAAGCACTGTTTGAATTCCTTTCTCGCGATTTTACGGTCGTTTTTATAAAAGAAATGTTCGTAATGTTTCCCTACGATTTCGTGATGTTCCAGCCCGGTAAGTTCGACGAACGCCCGGTTGCAACCGATAATTTCTCCCGAAGGTTTTATTTTAATAATTGCGTCTATCGCGCTTTCCACAAGCTCTCGATATTTTTCCTCGCTCTCTTTTAATTTTTTCTCCACTTCCTTTCTCGATTCGATTTCTTTCCGCAAAACTTCAATGTTGCGTTTATGTCTGTAAAATATGAAAATAACCACAAGAGCCGTAAAGGCAAGAACGGACAATTTGAACAGCCGCGTATTGTAAAAATATGGAAGCACCGTTATTTTCAGTTTTTGTTTCCCTTTCGCCCAGCGATTGTTATTGTTTGACGCGGAATATAAAAATTCATATTCTCCCGGAGGCAAATTCGTAAATACCACTCGATTATCGTATGAAATTTTACTCCACCTTTTCTGGAAACCTTTCAAAAAATAAACATATCTACTTACCGCGGGATTCGTGTATTCAAGAGCGGCAAGATTTATGATAAACGAATTTTCGTTCGGTTTAAGCGTCAATTCCCGAAGATACGGCGCGGATATTTTGAGCTTTCTCTCGGAATCAACAAGAAAAATATCGGAAATTACCACGTTCGGACGAAAAGAATTTCGCTTGATTGAATCGGGGTAAAAGTAAATCAATCCGTTGCTCGTTCCGAAAATCAATTTTTTATCCTTCGTTACGCAAACGGAATTGGAAGAGAAGCGATTAGAGGGCAAACCGTCGGTCTCGTAAAAATTCATCGCATAATATGAGTTTTTCGAAAACGCGGACAACCCGTATGCCGTGCCGCACCATACTCTTCTGTTAACGCTTGCGATAATGCTTTCAATATAATTATTTGCCAAGCCCGAATTTGCTCTGTTAAAATTGGTAAAAAGCGCTTGCTTTTCGTGAAAAGTAAGTTTGGAAAGACCGTTCAACGTTCCTATCCACAAAACCCCGTTGTTATCGGCGGCAATGCTCGTTACGTAATCGGCTACAAGACTTCTCGGATTTGCAGCGTCGTGCTGAAAAAGTTGTATTTCCAAAGGCAGGTCGAATTCCAAAACCTTTTCGTTCCTTTTCCAAAAACCAAGTCCGTTCGCCGTACCGACCCATAAATTGCCGTCGTCGTCTTCGAAAAGCGTAGTCAGTTTATCGTATTCTTCGGAAGCAATAACTATGTAACTGTGTATTTTGCCCGTCCGCATGTTGTAATTCAAAATAGTGCCGTCCTCGAAAGCCAGCCATACCGTTTCCGTTCTCTTTACACCTTTGACGGCGGCAATCAAAGAAGAAGGATTATTTTCGATACATTCGTTCAAGTTCGTAACGGGACGCACGCGTTTCGTTTTCGTATCATATTCGTAAAATTTCAACCACGGATTATAAATGTAAAGTTTGCCTTCGGAATAAAAACCGTGCGTGTACACGTTAAATGAAATTTCGATTTTTCCCAAATCCACTCGCGAATGTTCTGCAATTCCGCCCTTGTTATTGAAAATTAGTTTCCCCACACCTCTGTTCGTTCCGAAATAAACGGTACCGTCCTCGGTTTCCGCAATAAAAGAGTTATCGGCGAGAATCGTATTTAATTTATGAATTCCGCGGTTTTTTAAATTCAGTTTCGCCAAGCCGTTTTCAAGCGTGCCTATCCACAAGTTATGCGTTCTGTCCTCGAAAAGACTTCTGATATGATTATCGGGCAACGAATGTTTGTGAAAAAGTTTTTTCGAAAATCTGTAAAAACCTTTTCTCCCCGCACCGTAAAGAATAATTCCTCCGCCTTGCGTCCCCAGCCAAATTCGCCCCGCATGGTCTTCGAAAATGACAAAAACGGTCGTAAACTCAAGTCCGAAATTCCTTCTCGAAAACATTTGGTGGCGGAATTGCCCTTTTTTTAATTTACCCTCCAATTTTTCGGGATGTTCGATTATGAAAATTCCGTAATCCGTACCTAAATACAATTTATTTTCCCGCGAAACGAAAATCGAATAAACAACGGGAGAAGGCAATCCGTATTTAATCTTGGGTAAAACGAAGCGCTCGAAAATCCCTTTCTCCCGATTTTCCTTTTTCAATCTGAAAAAACCATTATCGGAAGCGAACCAGAGATTTCCGTTCCTATCTTCCGCTACGCCTCTGACGCGCTTGGAAGAAATACTATTCGGATTGTTTTCATCATAAATGTAGTTAATAAAAAAGCCATTTTCCCGATTTTTCTTATCCAATCGGGAAAGCCCGTTCGATTCGGAACAAAACCAAAGCGTTCCGAAGCTGTCTTCGAATATTTGTTGGATACGCCTTCCTGCAAGCGAATTCGGATTATCCGCTTCGGGTTTGTAATGCTTAAAAGTTTCCGTCCTCGGGTCGAACAAGTCGGCTCCTTCGCCCCAAGTGCCGATCCAGATTTTCCCTTGAGAATCGTAAAACAAATTGCCTGCGTCATTAAAACTTAGCGAATTGGTATCGTTCGGGTTTTGTTGAAAAACTTTAAATTTTCTGCCGTCGAAGCGACAAACGCCCTGTTGCGTTCCTATCCATAAAAATCCAAGACTATCCTGCACGACCGAAAAAATCGAATTCGAAGGTAGCCCGTCCTCAATCGTATAATTGGTAAATCCGTATTCATAGACGTCTTGTCCGAATGTAATTGTAGGGGAAAAGAAAAATATTAGCGAAAAGAAAAAAAAGGGGAGTATGTAAAAAATTTTTCTTTTCATAAAATCGTTGAAATTTTTTCGTTAGGTTGATATCTCAAGAATTTGTTAAAGGAATTGTGACGGTAACGCGTGTTCCCTTCGGCGTATTTATCTCCAAATTCATAGAACATGAATTTAATTTACAATAATTAATCGAAACCGTCAAGCCAAGACCGGTACCGTCGAATTTTCGATGGTAACCTTGCTCGCCTTGTTCAAAAGGTCTGAAAATTATTTCCTTTTCCTTCTCCGAAATTCCTTTGCCCGTGTCGGTTACCGCAACGGTTAATTCCGTTTCGTTTCTTTCCATTCTAATTTCCACACTTCCTTCCGAAGTATATTTTATCGCGTTGTTTACGACATTGTCGATAATCAAATCAAGCGCGTCGGGGTCAACTTCAACGAAAATTTCTTTTTCTTTACAAGAAAACTCAAAAGACAAGTTTTTGTTTTCCGCTTTCGGTTTGTACTTTTCGTAAATCAGCGAAACAATTTTCACGACATCGGTTTTTGATTTTTCCGGACTATATTCTCCCGCTTGTAATTCCGACATTCGCAAAATCAAGTCTATCGTCCTGAAAATCCTCTCCGTTGCATTATCCAAGGCGCTTAACGAAAGTTTTTTCGCTTCTTCACCGTATTCATCCGCATTTTTTAATATTTCCGCCGCGTTGACAATCGTAAAAACGGGCGTTCTAATTTCGTGGGAAATTTGTCCCAAAAAGTAAGTTTTTAATTTTCCCGACGCTTCCGCTTTTTCCTTGGCTTTTTCCAATTCGGCTATCATTCGCTTTCGTTCGTCATTCTCTTCTTTTAATTTGCGATATTTAACACGCCGCTTGTAATCGATGAAAAAGAGCAGAAAAATAAATAACACCGTTATGAAAAACTTAAACCAATAAGTTTCCCAAAAATGGGGCTCAATTATAATATGGAGTTTTGTTCTTCCTCTGTTCCAAACGCGGTTATTGTTCGAACCCGCATATTTGAAAACATATTCTCCCGGCGGTAAGTTCATATAAATAACTTCGTTTTTCCCTTTCGAATATTTCCATTTTTTGTCGTAACCCTGCAATTTAAAATAAAATCCGTTGGCAATCGGATTTGTAAATTCCAATGCGGATAGCCCGATAAAAAATGAAGTTTCATCGGGTTTCAATTCGATTTTTTTCTTGTACGCCACGTTTCCCGATATTTTTCTCTGAGAATTCAGCAACGTGAACTCGGAAACGACTACGGTCGGCTTATACGGATTTCTTTTGAATCGCGCAGGGTGAAAAACCAGAAATCCTTTCCGCGTACCGAACGCAAGGCGTCCGTCGTCGAATTCCTTAAACGCCCCGACAATAAATTTATTGTCGGGAATTCCGTCAACGACGTAATAGTTCCGAAACTTATGCGACATATGATGCAAAAAGGAAAGTCCGTACTCGGTCGAAATCCAAATATTTCCGTCTTGGTCGGAAAGAATACCACAGACGCCGTTGTTTGCAAGTCCGTCGAACATCGTAAAATTTAAAAATTGCGCTTTACCTTCTTGATTAAACTTCAAGCGCGAAATTCCGTTAATCGTACCCACCCAAATATTTCCCGAAATATCTTCGTTTATTACCTGTACGTAATTGTCCACAAGAGAATTGACGCAACTGTCGGAATGATAAAACATTTCGGTTTCCAACGGCATTTCGAACTCGACGACTTTTTCGTTTCTCTTCCATAAACCAAGTCCGTGCGTGGTGCCCAACCAAAGATTGCCCGCGCCGTCTTCGAACATCGTCGTAATCGCTTCAAGTTCCTTCGACGTAAGAAGAAAATACTCGTAAATTTTTTCGGTTTCGATAGCGTAACGCAGAATCGTGCCGTTTGTAAGAGCAATCCAAACGCTTTTCTTTTTTTCGTAATCGCTTACAAAAAGCGCTTCTATATCGGAATTCTCACGCTCTATTTTCGAATTCAAATTGCGGGGATATTTTACTTTCGCCGTTTCGGGATTTAACACAACAATCCTTCTTCGCTCGAATACCGCCCATATATTACCGTTGTAATCTTTGGAAATGATATTATAAAATTTTCCTTGCAAAATCGGGACTTTCCCGAATTTCTCCCGATACGGTTTTTCTCCGATAAGCCCTTTGTCGGTCGCAATAATTATTTTTCCCTTGTTATCGACGGCAAAAGAATGTACTTCCCGGTACGGCAACCTCCAATTCCGAAAACCGTTGTTTTTCAAATTAACTTTCTGTATCCCGTTATTCATCGTTCCGAACCAAAGATTATGAGAACGGTCTTCATAGAGATCGGTGATTTGATTATCGGAAAATTTACTTGACAACCTATCTTCGACTTTATAATACCGCACTACCGTATCGCTTTCGACAACGAACAAGCCGTCACCAAGCGTCGCAAGCCATAACTCACCGCGAAAATCCACGTGCATGGCGGAAATCGGCGCCGCAATTTTTTCACCGTGGGGTAAAAGGACATCATTTTCCGTCCATTTCCCGTCGAACGTATCGGGATTTTTTATTCTCAAATAACCGTCGTTTAATCCGACAAGAAGATTATTTTCTTTTGTGACGTAGAGAGAAAAAACCGCGGCATCATGTGAAAACCTTTCGGGAACGGAAAATCTTTCGAAAAATCCCGCGTCGCGATTTTCCTTTTTTAATCTGCAAAATCCGTCGTCCGTAGCGAACCAAAGATTTTTGTTAGAATCTTCCACGACACTGCGAACGCGAAGCGAACTGATGGAACGTTTGTTATTTTTTCTCGGAATATAATTCGTAAAAACGCCTTTTTCGCGATTTTTCGGTTCAAGACGCGCAACGCCGTGCATGTGCGAACAAAACCAAAGCGTTCCGAAACTGTCTTCGAAAATCGTCTGAATTCTTCTGCCGTGTAACGCCGAAGGGTTATTTACGTCGGGGAAATAATGAGTGAAATTTTCGGTAATCGGGTCGAAACATTCCGCACCGTTGCCCCACGTACCAATCCAAATTTTCCCTTTCGAATCGTAGAATAAATTTCCCGCATTATTGAAACTTAAAGAATTTTCACTCTTCGGGTCGGTACGGTAAGTTTTGAATTTTATTCCGTCGAATCGCGTAAAACCTTGTCTTGTGCCCGCCCAAATAAAACCCAAACTGTCCTGAATAATCGAAAAAACGGTATTCGAAGGCAAGCCGTTCTCGACGGTGTAGTTCACAAAATACAAATTAATTCTCAGCCTTTCACCGGAATACGCATTTGCGGAGAAGGCGAAGATGAAAATTAAAATTAGAAATCCCAGTATTGTCGTTTTTTCCTTCGGAATATACTTCCCCACTTTTCTTTGAACAAAAAGTAAAAACCACAGTGAATTTTCGAAAATTTTATGCAAAAGGTTAATCCTTTTTCTTATTTTTTATAAAAAAATTTAGGAAAGAAAATGAAAAATATAAAAATCAATTCTCAAAAATTAAACGTCGGAAAAATCGTCTGCGTGGGAAGAAACTACGCCGAACATGCGAAGGAATTGGGAAACGAAATTCCCGAATTCCCTTTGATTTTTCTCAAACCCGCTTCCAATCTGATTTTCAGCGGCGAAAAAATAGTTCACCCCGATTATTCGAACGAAATGCATCATGAAGTCGAACTCGTTTTGCTAATAGGAAAGAAAATTAAAAACGCCGACGAAAGCGCCGCGCTGAACGCGATTGCGGGATATGCCGTCGGATTGGATATGACTTTGCGCGACATTCAATCGGAATTGAAAAAGAAAGGGCATCCGTGGACGCTCGCAAAATGTTTCGACGGCTCGGCCGTGGTTTCGGATTTCGTTTCAAGCGAAAATTACAATTTGAAAGGCAACGAAAAAATTACGCTTTCGGTTAACGACGAAACAAGACAAAATTCGACATTGGATAAAATGATTTTTCCCCCCGTAGAAATCGTGAAATACATTTCAGAAAAAATGACGCTTGAGCCGGGAGATTTGATTTTTACGGGAACGCCGAAAGGAGTGAGCAAAGTCACACGCGGCGATAAAATTTTCGCGGAAATCGAAAATATAGGTAGATTGGAAACGGAAATAATTTAATTTTAAATGTGAATTTTTCAATTTTTCGTATTCTTCACAGGGGAAGGTTCACAAACATCGCAACAAATTTAAGGAGTAAAAAAAATGATTGAAAAAGTAAGAGAACTTCTCGGGGCGGAAGCCGAAGACCTTTTAACGTACAAAGCGAAGTTTCCCGCCGAACAATTGACTTTGCCGGGACCCGATTTCGTTGACCGCGTTCTTTATCATTCCGACAGAAACGTAAACGTGCTTAAAAATCTTCAATGGATTTTCAACACGGGCAGACTCGCCGGAACGGGCTATTTATCGATACTTCCGGTTGACCAAGGAATCGAACACACGGCGGGAGCGTCGTTTGCGCCCAATCCCGAATACTTCGACCCTGAAAATATCGTGCGTCTTGCAATCGAAGGCGGAACAAACGGCGTGGCTTCAACGCTCGGCGTGCTCGGAATGGTTTCGCGCAAATACGCTCACAAAATTCCGTTTATCGTAAAAATCAATCACAACGAACTTTTGACTTACCCGAACAAATACGACCAAATCATGTTCGCAAGCGTGGAACAAGCGTACGATATGGGCGCGGCGGCGGTCGGGGCCACGATTTATTTCGGCTCGCCCGAAAGCAATCGCCAAATAGTCGAAGTGAGCGAAGCCTTCCAGTACGCGCACGAACTCGGCATGGCGACGGTTCTTTGGTGCTACTTGCGCAATTCCGATTTCAAAGCGGACAAGGATTATCACGTAGCCGCGGACTTAACGGGGCAAGCGAATCACCTCGGCGTTACAATCGAAGCGGATATCGTAAAACAGAAACTGCCCGAAAACAACGGCGGTTTTCTCGCTCTTAAATTCGGAAAAACCAATCCGAAAATGTACGACGAACTGACAAGCGATCATCCCATCGATTTGACACGCTACCAAGTAATCAATTCCTACATGGGAAAAGTCGGTTTGATTAATAGCGGCGGTCCTTCGGGACAAAACGATTTGGCGCAAGCGGTTAAAACCGCGGTCATTAACAAACGCGCCGGCGGTATGGGATTGATTTCGGGACGCAAGGCTTTCCAAAAACCGATGAAGGACGGCGTGGAACTTCTTAACGCCATTCAAGACGTTTATCTCGACAAAGAAATTACAATTGCATAAAACACTTTTTTTATCGTAATTTCAAGCCTCCGCTAACATTTTTGTTGCGGAGGTTTTTTTATTTTATCATAAAAATCGTTAATGTTTTAATTATGAGGAAAAAATGATAAAACCCGCTGAAAGACTTGATTTGATTGAAGAATATTATTTTTCCAAACGCGCGAAAGAAATTGCGAAAGTGCGCGAAAGCGGAAAGAAAATTCTTAACTTTTCAATCGGAAATCCCGACTTGCCGCCCGCGTCGTCCGTCATCGACGCGCTTTACAAATCGGCTCGAAACCCGAACAATCACGGCTATCAACCTTACGCCGGCACACCCGAACTCAAAGAAGCCTTCGCCGAATGGTACGGGAAAACGTTCGGCGTCGAATTAAATCCCGCCACGGAAATACTGCCTTTAATCGGTTCGAAAGAAGGATTGTATCACATTTCGATGGCTTACTTGAATCCCGGCGATACGGCGCTCGTTCCGAACCCCGGTTACGCCGTTTATGCGGTTGCGACGAAACTCGCGGGCGGAACGCCGATTTATTACGATTTGGATGAAAGCGATAATTGGTTGCCCGCCCTTGAAAAAATAGACGAAGAAGCCGCGCGAAACGCAAAAATCATGTGGATAAATTATCCCAACATGCCGACGGGCGCGGTTGCGACAAAAAGCGATTTGCAAAAAATCGTTGACTTTGCGCGCAAATACGATTTACTTTTGTGCAACGATAACCCTTATTCGCTTGTACTTCCGCAACAAGAACCTTTAAGCGTCCTTTCTCTCGACGGCGCAAAGGAAATCGCGGTCGAATTCAATTCGCTCAGTAAATCGCACAATATGGCGGGCTGGCGTATCGGAATGGTCGCCGGACGCAACGAACTGATTGCGCCGATTCTGAAATTTATGAGCAACATTAACACGGGTATTTTCAAACCGATACAAGACGGCGCAATTTACGCCCTACGAAACGTTGACGAAAAATGGCACGAAGAGCGAAACTCGATTTACGCGAAACGCAAAGAGATGATTTTCGAAATTATCGAAATGCTCGGACTTACCGCTAATAAAAAAACAAACGGAATGTTCGTTTGGGCGAAAGTTCCCGAAAAGATAAAAGACGTTGACGAATTTGTTGATAAATTACTTTACGAATTCGGAATAGTGCTTACGCCCGGACGAATTTTCGGTTCGAACGGAAATCGTTTCGTGCGGTTTTCTCTTGGAGTAAAAGAGGAAGAAATCGCGGAAGCCGTTGAAATCATTAGGCGAAACCGCGATAAATTCGCATAGATAATTTGCACAAATTCTTTATTAAAAAGGATGTAATAAAATAGCTTTCAGCGTCGAGCGCACAGCGTTCGGTAAATTGAGGTTGAGGCTAAAATTAAGTTGAGGATAAGAAAGCCGAAACAAATGCGATAATAAATGTAGAGACGCGCTATAGCGCGTCTCTTTTTGTAATGGAACACGGACGACGCTGATTTTATTGGATTTCCGCTGATTAAAAAATTCACGTCATTGCGAGCGGACACGCTGTGCGGGGACGCGCGGCAATCTGTCAGTTCGTCAGCGAAAGACTTTTCAGCACACGGTGTGGCGGATTCCTTCGTCCCGCCGAAGGCGGGAACTCGGAATGACTGTGTTTGTTCGGGTTGGCGCACAGCTCGATAGATTGCTTCGTCAACCTCCCGCCTTCTGCGGGAGGTCTCCTCGCAACGACTGTGTTTGTTTGGTTTGGGAGACAGCGCAACAGATTGCTTCGTCGACCCGCTAAGGCGGGTCTCCTTGCAAGGGCGTGTATTCTAAATTCTAACTTCTTGCTTCTAACTCCTATCTTCTCTTCAGCCTGTTCGACCGACCGACTTTATTGAAACGGCGTTTTTCTTTGTGTTAGTTTTGAAATTGGATTTTTTACGAAAAAATATTTTAAAAAATCCTTTTTTTATTTTATTTTTGCGCTGTTCGATTTTTAAGCTGGCATAGCTCAGTTGGTAGAGCAGCTGATTTGTAATCAGCCGGTCGGCGGTTCGAGTCCGTCTGCCAGCTCCAATGAAGCCTTGAAACATTATTATGTTCTCAGGGCTTCTTTGTATCCGCAAGTTTTCAAATTCCGTTCATCTTGTAAATTTACGCGCTTTCCCCTTGTTGTTCCGCGCTGAAATTTTCTTTTGTTTTTGCAAATTTTCATTCGTGTTATTCATGAACATTTCGATTGTCGCAAAACGAAAACTCTCTGTTGTCGTTCGGTCTTTTAACGAAAGAACGAAAAATAAATTACGTATCTTATTTAATCGCATTTGATTTTTTTATTATTTTTCGGACATGAACATCTGACTTTGAAATTTCTAATCGGAGCATATATGAAAAAATTATTACTGTTTTTTACAACGGTTTTAATCTTCTCTTCCGCCGTTTTTGCCGGCAACACGGGAAAACTCACCGGTAAAATTACAGACGCTAAAACGGGCGAACCTTTGCCTTTCGTAAACGTTACGATTGTCGGCACAATGCTCGGCGCGGCATCCGATATGGAAGGGAGTTACACGATTCTTAACATCCCGCCCGGGAAATATAAAGTGAAATTTCAGTACGTCGGTTACCAAACGAAAATAGTCGAAGGCGTTACGATTTCAATCGATCTTACGACTCGCCTTGATGTCAAACTTGCTGAAGAGTCCGTAAACATTGGCGAAGTTGTCGTTCAAGCCGAAAGAAAAGGCTTACAGAAAGACGTTACTTCAAGTCAAGCACTCGTTTCGTCCGACGAAATAAAAAATCTTCCGGTTGCGGAAATCGACGATGTTTTGCAATTGCAAGCGGGAATTACGCGCGGCGCCGGCGGAGAGTTTCACATTCGCGGCGGTCGCTCGCAGGAAATCGCTTACAACGTTAACGGAATTTCAATTACCGACTCGTACGACAACAGTCGCGGCATCGAACTCGATAACAGTAGCGTGCAGGAACTCCAAGTTATTTCGGGTACGTTCAACGCCGAATACGGTAATGCGATGTCGGGTATCATCAACACCGTTACGAAAGAAGGCGGAAATCAATTTCACGGAAATGCCGAAATTTACGGCGGCGACTATTTAAGCAATCACGACAGAATTTTTTGGAACGTCAGCGGTTTCAATCCCGTCGGTAATTTGCAAGCAAGTTTGAGCGGACCGATTTACAAAGACAAGGCGTTTTTCTTCGTCAACGGGCGTTCGTATTATTCTGACGGTTATCTTTACGGACAACGCGTCTTCAACACCGACGGCTCGCCGGGCGACGGAAAATACGTTCCGATGAACTGGCACAGACGCTATATGGGAATTGCAAATTTGAGTTTCTTCCCGATAAAAAACGTCAAATTAAATCTTGAAACTCTTTATTCTTACGAAGATTACAAAGATTACAACCACGCGTTTAAATTAAATCCCGACGGCGACGTAACGAAACACCCGCGCGCGCTTACGTCCACGCTTTCCCTTACGCATACGCTTTCGTCGCTTTCGTTTTACACGGTAAAACTTTCATATTTTCAAAAAACATTCGAAGAATATTTATATAAAGACCCTTACGACTCAAGATATATGCATCCCGATTCGCTTAACACTATCGGTTACGCGTTTATTCACGCGGGAACTAACCTTCATAGATTTTATCGCGAAACTAAATCTTATTTAATGAAATTCGATTACACAAGTCAGATGTCGAAACATCACTTGGTTAAATTCGGATTTCAAGGAAAACTCGATAATCTGGCGTTCGATAATTACAATCTCGAACCGAAAAAAATCGACGGCGTACCGGTAACGCCGTTCGAACCGGCAATTCCCGACCCGACATCAATGGCGCGTGAAAAATACAACGCGCAACCGATTGGAGGCGCGGTTTATATTCAAGATAAAATAGAATTCGACCAAGTGATAATAAATCTCGGCGTGCGCTTCGATTATTTCGATTCGCGCGGAAAAGTTTTGGTTGACCCGACCGACCCGAACATCTACACGCCTTTGCGTCCCGGACTCGATACGCTCACGCTTGCGGAGCGCGAACCTTATTTTTACAAAGACGCTTCGGCGAAGTGGCAAATTGCGCCGCGTTTCGGAATCGCTTATCCGATAAGCAACGAAGGCGTGTTTCACTTTTCTTACGGACAATTTTTCCAAATGCCGACGTACAATCGCTTGTTCGACCGCGGCGATTACAAAGTGCCGACAACCGGAAGCACGGGCGCGCCTTACGGAAATCCCGACCTCGACGCGGAAAGAACCACGATGTACGAAATCGGTTTTCGCCATACGTTTTGGGAAGATTACTTGCTCGACGTTACGCTCTTTTATCGCGACATTCGCGATTACGTAACGGCGGGACCGATGATTGAAACGCGCAACGGCGTCGGTTATTCGATTTACGTCAACCGCGATTATTCGAACGTCAAAGGCGTTACGTTCTACTTTTCGAAACGTTTTACGAATTATTTCTCGTTCGATTTGAATTACACTTACCAATTCGCGGAAGGAACAAGTTCGACGCCGGAAGAAGATTTTTACGCACAACGCGACAATCGCGAACCGACGCTCTATCTTCTGCCGCTCGATTGGGACCAAAGACATTTGTTAAACGCTAACATTTACGTGGGCGGAAGCAATTGGGGAACAAGTTTGATTGCGCGTTACGGAACCGGTTTGCCTTACACTCCATCGGTTACGCAATTTACAGCGGACAGAGGTTTGAGTTCGGGCTTTCGTAAAAACAGCGCGCGAAAACCCAATCAATTCACTATGGATTTGAAACTGCATTACACCTTCGATATTGGCGCGGGAAACGGAATAACCGCGTTTATCAGAGTGTTTAATTTGCTCGATACGAAAGTTGTCGTGAACGTTTTCTCGGATACGGGAAAACCCGATTACACAACAGAAGGGGAAAGTTTGCGCGGAGTTAACGACCCGAACAGACCGAACACAATCGAAGAATATTTAACTTATCCTTGGAATTACGGCGCGCCGCGCTTAATTCAATTCGGATTGAGTTATAATTTTTAGCGGAAATTTTTAGGAGAAAAAATGAATAGATTTTTGAAATATTTTCTGATTTCGACTTTGGCAATCACTTTACCGCTTTCTGCGCAATACGTCCCGGGCAAAGAAAGAGGAGATTCGGGCAAGCGCGCCAAAGCGCAAATGGAAGGTAATCGTATCAGAACCACGATATTTAACTTCGGACAAACGGGAAGAACCGGCGGTGAATTTCCGATTAATGTTCAAACGCCGTACGAATGGCCTAAAAACACTGGCGAAGTTTATCTTGCTCTTACCGCGATTTTCGTTGGCGGCGAAGTAACCGACGAAAACGGCGAAATCTTGAAAATCGTGGATTTGCCGAATTATCGGAATTCCCCTTCCGGCGAAAGTTGGAATTTCGAACCCGTTCCTGGCTATTACAACGAAAATCGTCCCGAACGCTCGATTGCCACAAGCGTTGACGAATCCACTTGGCCGGATTATTGGCCCGACAGAATGAACGATGCGACCGACCCGGGCTGGGCGGGAAGTTGGAACGGCTTGGGCGGAAAGAATGATTTTCGCGCAGACCAAGAAATTTTTTATCGCGCATCGGACGATAAATACACGCGCTATCAAGGAAGATATTATCCCGACACAACCGATTACACGCGCGGCGGAATGGGAATTTTGCTCGACGTCCGCACGCTCGCGTGGTCGCAAATTTTGGTGCAAGACGCAATTTATATTTTGCACACAATAAAGAACGACGGAACAAAAGATATCGCCAAGGTTGCCGTAACAGCGTGGCACGCGGATTTTGTCGGAGGTAACGGCGATTCGCAAGATGATATTTCGGAATTCGACTTGTTGCTCGATATCGCTTTCAGTTACGACCGCGACAATCGCGCGCCCGAATTCGGAAGCGACCCCGTGGGAATTGTGGCGCAGGCTTTTCTCGAAACGCCCGGAAACGCCGTTGATAGAATTGACAACGACGGCGACGGCGAAGATAACGGACCGAAAGTTTCGGAAGAAATGCTCGAAGGCGAAGACCCCGACAACTTGGTTGACGACAACGGCAACGGACTTATCGACGAAAACGAAACGCACATTCCTTTCGGCGCGCAAGTCGGTGTTACTTACGCCGACGGAATCGACCAAGACCACGACGGCGAAGAAAACAGTCCGCTCGTTACGCAAGAAATGGTGAATCTCGCCGGAAGCGACCGCTGGCATCGTTGGCCCATTAATCCCGAAAACGACCCGGTTCAAGACAGCCTTGTACATTTGTTAATGCTCGGCGACGATGACGTAGGACTCGCTTTTGCCGATAACATCGATAACGACGGCGACGGCGAAGAGGGAAGTCCCGTGATTACGCAAGAAATGATTGACAGCGCGGCTAACGACGCGCCGTATTACAGATATAAAGTTAACGACAAAGTTATTCTCTACAACGTTGTTCAAGCCACGCTTGGAATGAAATACGCCGACGGAATAGATAACGACGACAACGGCGCGGTTGACGAATACATTGACGAAGGTATCGACGAAATGATTGACGAATCGCGTTCGAACGGAATAGACGACGACGGCGATTGGAATCCGCTCAAAGACGACGTGGGACTTGACGGCGTGGAAGGAACAGGCGACCCGGGCGAAGGCGACGGACAACCGACTTCCGGAGCGCGTTTCGGTTTACCCGGCGAACCGAACGTGGACGTAACCGACGTTTCGGAAACCGACCAAATCGGTATTACGAACGCACAATATGAACCGGCGGGAACGTATAATTTCAGTGCGGTAAGCGACGCGGAACTTTGGTTTAATTTAATGCGTCCCGGTCATTTTTACGACCCGCAGGAAGTTGTGCCCGGTGAATACGATTTGTTTATTTCGTCAAGTTATTTCCCGCTTAAGTCGGGAGAAACCGAACCGATTTCCGTTGCGGTTATTTTGGCGAACGGTCCCGAACAAGACCCCGACGCTCAAATTCGCAAGCGCGCAATCATTCGTAAAAAGATTCGTGTGCAGGAGACTTACGAAAACGATTATCAATTTGCAAACGCGCCGCTTACGCCGACTTTGACGGCAATCGCAGGCGATAACAAAGTTACGCTTTATTGGGATGACGTTGCGGAAAGTTCGTACGACGAATATATCGCAAATATCGGCGGAAACGGACACGATTTCGAAGGCTACAAAATTTATCGCGCGCAAGACCCGGCGTTTCTCGATCCGGAAATAATCACCAACGGCTACGGCTCGCCGATTTTCCGCAAACCGATAGCGCAATTCGATTTGGTGGATAATTATTTCGGCTTCGATTCGGTTGGAATGGAAGGCGTGCATTATTATCTCGGTGACAATACCGGCTTGCAACATTCGTTTGTGGATTCAACCGTCAAAAACGGATTTACTTACTACTACGCCGTGGTTTCGTACGATTTCGGTTATCCCGAAGGCGATATTATTCCCGCGGAATCACCGATACGTATCAGTCTTCTGTCGAACGGCGACGTGCGTCTCGGCAAAAACGTCGTTCGCATAACCCCGACGGAACCTGCGGCGGGCTACGTTGCGCCTACGCTCGGCGGAATTCAACACGTGGAAGGAACAAGCACGGGCGAAATCGATTACGAAATTATCGATATAAATAAAATCAAGGACGGACACGTTTATTTCATCACTTTCGAAGATACCCTGAAAGCGGCAAGTAATGCAAACGTACCCGACACATTGACCACAAAAAACTTTACTCTCGTTGATTCGACGGCAAGCGACACGCTTATTTACAAAAGCGAACATCTCGATTCCGATTACGAACAGCCGATTACGGACGGCTTCAGATTGACACTTGTAAACGAAGAAAGAGTGGAATTGAACAAAGCCGCTTCGGGTTGGAATCACGAAAATATTCAGAATTTCGTTTTCGAAAAAGTTGTTTCCCGATATTACGAAGAAAACGGAAGCGAAAAACCGAACGATTATCTTGTGATTTTCAGCGATTCTATCGGATTCGGACGTTCCGACACGGTGACTTACGGAAGAAGAGAATGGCCCGCAAAAGACGTCAATTTCAAGGTTTACAACATAAGCGAAAAACGTTTCATTAAATTCGGATTTCTTGAAATAGACGAAACAGGCGGCGAAGGATTTTTCACCGCAAAAGGAACGAACCGCGACAGAATAATTTTCCGCGAAGAAAATTCACAGGATTCTCTGATTACAACGTGGTGGGTTTTCATGGACGGCGACACGACGGGCGGATTGCACAATCCGACTCTCGGCGACACGTTGACAATAACTCTTAAAAAGCCGTTCCTTTCAAGCGACGTTTATCGCTTTGTCGCACACGCGGGAAAAATTGATAAAGCGAAAGCGAAAGAAGATTTGAAGAAAATCAAAGTTGTTCCTAATCCTTACGTGGCGCAAGCGAAATGGGAACCGCAAAATCCGTATAACAGCGGACGCGGACCGCGGAAAATTCAATTCATTCACTTGCCCGCGCAATGTACGATAAAAATATTCACCGTAAGCGGCGAACTTGTCAAGGAAATCAAGCACGACAGCCCGTACAGCGACGGTTCGGAAGATTGGAATATGTTGAGCAAAGACAATCTCGGAATTTCGTACGGCGTTTATATCTTCCACGTTGATGCGCCGGGCATCGGAGCGATAACCGGCAAGTTTGCAATAATCAAGTAAAAAATTATTCGGAGATAAAAGTGTTAACGAAAAAAATATTGAACGTTTTGATTGCTTTCGGTTTTCTTTCGACGGCAATATTCGCGCAAAGCCTTTCCAAAACGGGAACGACAGCCGCCAAGTTCTTAAGCGTGGGACTCGGTGCGGATGCAAACGCAATGGGCGGCGCGGTTTCGGCAAGCGTAAGCGGCCCCGCGGCGATGTATTGGAACGTTTCGGGTATCGCCACCGCGCGCAGAAACAACGCGCTTTTCACTTACACGAAAATGTTCGCCGACATTAACATCAATTACGCCGGCGTTATCGTGCCCGCGGATGAAATCGGGGTTTTCGGCTTTAACGTAACGGCGCTCAATTACGGCGAAATGGAAGTTACGACGGAAGATTATCCCGACGGTACGGGCGAAACGTTTACCGCGGGAAGTTACGCTTTCGGAATTTCCTACGCGCGAAATATAACCGATTTGTTCTCTTTCGGTGTCAACGTCAAATATATTCGCGAAACCATTTCCAAATCGTCCGCGGAAGGCGTTGCGATTGATATCGGGACGATGTTTATTACGCCGTTCTGGGATATTCGTTTCGGGACAAGCATTACGAATTTCGGAACGAAAATGCACATCACGGGCGACGATTTGCTTATCCGCTACGACAACGACCCGCAAACGCTCGGCAATAACGAATCGATGGACGCTTACCTCGCCACGGATTATTTCGAACTGCCGCTACGCTTGCAAATCGGTATTGCGAAAGATTTCAAATTCGGAAGCGATTACAGAATTACCGTTGCCGCAGATGCGGTTTACCCTAACGACAATAAACCCTGGGTGAACATCGGAAGCGAAATCGGATTGTTCCACAATCTCGTTTTGGTTCGTATCGGCTACAAAACGCTCTTTCTTGAAGATTCGCAAGAAGGTTTGACCGCCGGTTTCGGATTTTTCTATAACAAAATTCCTTATTTCGGAATAAAAATGAATTACGCTTATCAGCAACTTAAAGACTTGGACAACTTACACAGTTTCGGAATAAGTTTGCTTTTTTAACGCGGTAATTTTTCGAAACACTTTTCGGGCGCTCGTTTGAGCGCCTTTTTTATTGCGTGAAATTGAAAGTTGTGTGATGTCACACGCCCGACACGGTAGGACGCCTCTACAATAATTTCAGCAGAAGATTACTCTGCACACGGCACTACGGATTGCTTCGTCGTTTTCCCGCTTTCCGCGGGAGGTCTCCTCGCAAGGACAAGAAAATTTCGCGTCATTGCGAGCGACCACGACTTGTCGGGGGCGCGAAGCAATCTATCAAATTTTTAGCATAAGACTATTCAGCGCTCGGCGCGACAGATTCCTTCGTCCCGCCTAAGGCGGGACTCGGAGAAAGTATGTTTAAAAATAAAAAAGGCATCCACGCTGCAAAATTGAATTCTGTCAATTTATGACTATTTTTCAATTAAAAAAAATATCACTAACAGTCGAGGATGCCATGAACAAAAATAACAAATTAGACTTTAACGGT
>CAYZMW010000030.1:0-11109 GCA_964479645.1 uncultured Melioribacter sp.
ACGGTCGGCGAAGTTTGCAAGGTCGGCGGTGAAATTGAGAACGCGATTTTTCAATCGTATTCGAACAAGCAGCACGACGGTTTCCTCGGACACGCGTATCTCGGGCGGTGGGTTAATCTCGGAGCGGCAACGAATAATAGCGATTTGAAAAACAATTACGCGAAGATTTCCGTAAAACACAACGGACGCGTGGTGGATACGGGTTTGCAATTTCTCGGATTAATAATGGGCGACCACAGTAAAACGGCAATCGGAACGCTTTTTAACACCGGCACGATTGTAGGCGTTTCGTCCAATATTTTCGGCGCGGGTTTTCAGCCGCGCGCAATTCCTTCGTTCGCTTGGGGCGGCTCGGAATTTATTAAGGAATACAAGCTCGAAAAAGCGCTTGAAGTTGCGGAAATTGTAATGTCGCGCCGCAACAAAAAATTAACCGACGCGATGAAAACGCTTTTCTCCGATGTTTTTAAATTTACGGAACACGAAAGGAAGCGGCTGAAATAACAAAAGGCTTGATATTTCATGCTTTTTTAACGCCGAATGTGAGTGCCGTTAATTTTCGGACAACAAAATCTTATAATATTTATTGACAAAAGTTTTTCTATGTGTTAGATTTCGCTTTTACAAAAAATTGTGAAAGCAATGGAAACTACGGTACTTACTGAATTCGGGAAAGTCTTCATTTTCATGATACTTGCGATTGTTCTTGTAGTTGCGGGTATTTTCACAGCAAGTTTGATTCGTCCGAATCGTCCTACAAAAGAGAAGAAAATCATTTACGAATGCGGCGAAGAAACAATCGGTTCGCCGTGGGTGAAATTTAATATCCGCTTTTACGTCGTCGCTCTTATTTTCATTATTTTCGACGTAGAAGTGGTTTTGCTTTTCCCTTGGGCAATGGCTTATCGCGATTACGGACCCGCCGGCTTTCTTGTGGGCATAATTTTCTTGGTTTTGTTAGTGCTCGGTATGGCGTACGAATGGCGTAAAGGCGACTTGGATTGGGACAGACCCAAACCGAATATTCCGAAGTTAACGAATGATAAAGCAGGATTTGAAGAATAGGATAGAATATGGGTTTACTCGATAAAGAATTTAACGACCGCAATATAGTTATTACGAAAACCGAAGATTTGCTTAATTGGGCAAGATTGTCCTCTTTGTGGCAATTGACTTTCGGTTTGGCTTGTTGCGCAATTGAGATGATGGCGACTTCCGCGTCGCATTACGATTTCGACCGTTTCGGCGTTATTCCGCGTCCTAGTCCGCGTCAAGCCGACGTGATTATTGTTTCCGGCACGGTAACGCTGAAAATGGCAAGCCGCGTGAAAAGGCTTTACGAACAAATGCCCGACCCGAAATACGTAATTTCCATGGGAAGTTGTTCGAATAGCGGCGGACCTTATTGGAAATACGGTTATCACGTTTTGAAAGGCGTTGACAGAGTAATTCCCGTTGACGTTTATGTTCCGGGATGCCCGCCGCGTCCGGAAGCGCTTTTGGAAGGCTTGCTGAAATTGCAAGAGAAAATCAGACAAGAAAAATTGGCTAAGCAAACGGCATGAAAACACCGGCTGAAATTTACGAAATCTTAAAAAACGAATTCGGCGAAGAAGTTATTCTCGGATATTCGGAAGAACTTCCCGTCGATCCGATAATCGAAGTTGCGCCGCTTTCAATTCATAAAGTGGCTAAATTTTTACGCGACCATGACGAACTGAAATTCGACGTGCTTATGGTTCTTTCCGGCGTGGACGACGCAAACGGAAAGAAAGTGAAAGACGAACACGGCTACGACGTAATCGAAGGCGGGACGCTTTCGGTTTATTATCATTTGGACAGCATGCAATTGAAGCATAAAGTCGTAATAAAAGTTTCCGCTCCGCGCGAAGACCCGAAAGTGGAATCGGTGGAAAAAATTTGGAGAACCGCCGATTGGCATGAGCGCGAAGCCTACGATATGTTCGGAATAGTATTTTTAAATCATCACGATTTGAGAAGAATTCTAATGCCCGACGATTGGGGCGAAAGATATCCTCTGCGCAAGGATTATCACGACCCGGAATATTATAACGGCATGAAAGTTCCTTATTAAAAAAGGTATTTGTTGTGGGATTAAAGACAGAAGAACTTGTATTGAATATGGGACCTCAGCACCCTTCGACGCACGGGGTGTTGAGATTGGTGGTCGAACTCGACGGCGAACTTGTCGTTGACGTCAAACCGATTATCGGCTACCTGCACAGATGTTTCGAAAAACATTGCGAATTTTTAACTTATCCGCAAATTGTTCCGTACACCGACCGCATGGATTATCTTGCGGCGATGTACAATAATTTCGGTTACGTGCTTGCTGTTGAAAAACTTGCGGGCATTCAAGTCCCCGAACGCGTGGAATATATTCGCGTGATAATGGGAGAATTGCAGAGAATTGCGTCGCACCTTGTCGCGCTCGGAACGTACGGTTTGGACATTGGCGCGTTCACGCCTTTCCTCTATTTGTTCCGCGACCGCGAAAAAATTCTCGATTTGTTCGAAATGACTTGCGGCGCACGGTTGCTATACAATTATATTTGGGTCGGCGGCGTTTCGCACGATATTCCCGACGAATTCGTTCCCGCCACGAAGAAATTCATTAAAGAATTTCGTCCCACCATTAAAGAATTGAACGAATTACTTACTTACAATAAAATTTTCGTGGAAAGAACCGCGAACATCGGCGTTTTGCCCGCGGAAACGGCAATTAATTACGGCATTACGGGACCAAGTTTGCGCGCTTCCGGCGTTAAATGGGATTTGCGCAAAGACGACCCGTATTCGATTTACGACCGTTTCGATTTTGACATTCCCGTCGGCGAAGGAAAAATGGGAACGGTGGGCGATTCGTGGGACAGATATTACGTGCGCGTTCTCGAAATCGAACAAAGTTTGAGAATTATTGAGCAAGCAATAGATAAAATTCCCCCGGGAGATGTTCACGAAGCGGTGCCGCGTCGCGTAAAAGCGCCGAAAGGTACTGTTTATTCCCGTGTGGAAAATCCGAAAGGCGAACTCGGGTATTTTATCATCAGCGACGGAAAGAATAATCCGTTCAGAGTAAAAGTTCGTCCGCCTTCGTTTGTAAACCTTTCTGTTTTGGGCGAATTAAGTCGCGGACATTTGGTGGCGGATTTGATTGCTATTTTGGGTAGTTTAGACATTGTTCTCGGAGAAATAGACAGATAATGAACAACTTGTACAATTCATTCACGGAACTATTCGGCAACGAAATTCTCGCTTACGTCGTGGGCGCGATACTTCCGTTGCTTTTCGTTCTGCTTTTCGTGGTGGTTGCGGTTTATATGGAACGAAAAGTTTCGGGACACATGCAAGACCGTCTCGGTCCGATGCGCGTAGGTTGGCACGGCGTTTTGCAGACGATTGCCGACTTGGTTAAACTTTTGCAAAAGGAAGATATCATTCCCGAAGGCGCGGATAGAAAATTGTTCAATCTTGCGCCGGCGTTGGTTTTCATCGGGAGTTACGCGGCTTATGCGGCAATTCCTTTTTCAAGCACGTACGTGGGAACAAGCACCGATTTGGGACTTTTTTACATCGCGGCGGTTTCCGGACTTGTGGTAGCCGGTTTGTTAATGGCGGGTTGGGCTTCCGACAATAAATATTCGCTTTACGGAGCGTTGCGTACGGCGGCTCAAATCGTAAGTTACGAAATTCCGACCGCAATTATCATAATCGTAATGGTGATGCTCGCCGGCACTTTGAGTTTGCACGATTTCAGCGAAATGCAAACCTCTTATTTCTGGAATTGGTGGATTTTCGGCGGACCCGCGGAGGCGACAAGCGGAATTGCCAAAGTGATTCTTATTCCCTTTATGATTGCGGCGTTTGTGATTATGTACATTAGCACATTGGCGGAAGTTAACCGTACGCCGTTCGATTTGCCCGAAGCGGAATCGGAATTGATTTCGGGATACCACACGGAGTACGCGGGAATGAAATTCGCGTTCTTTTTCCTTGCGGAATATGCAAACATGTTTGCGGTTTCGGCGATAATCGCCACGGTCTTTTTCGGCGGTTACCAATCGCCTATCGGTTACCTCGGAAACACGCTCGGAGTTCCGGGACTTATTCCTTTCGAACAATTTTTCTGGTTCGCCGCAAAAGGAATTTTCTTCGTTTTCGTTCAGATGTGGTTGCGCTGGACGCTCCCGCGCGTGCGCATCGACCAACTTATGGTTCTTTGTTGGAAGTATTTGATACCGTACGCGGTTACGATTTTAATTGTTGTCGGCATTATTACAATTTTATAGGAATTATAGAAAGAAGCGATGAAACAATATCTTAAAAATACATGGGAAGGAATTTGGACGGTTCTCGTCGGAATGAAAGTTACTTTCAAGCATTTGTTTACGCCTGCGGTTACAATTCAATATCCCGACGAACACAGACCGATTCCCGACAGAGCGCGCAACAGGCTTTACGTAAACATTGACGATTGTATCGGTTGTATGCAATGCCAAAGAGCGTGCCCCGTTCAATGTATCAATATCGAAACCGTAAAAGCGGTTCCCGGCGACGAACCCGGCGTAACTTCGCAAGGAAGCAAAAAGGCGCTCTGGGTGACGAAGTTCGAAATCGATTTCGCAAAATGTATGTATTGCCAACTTTGCGTTTTCCCTTGTCCTACCGAATGTATTTACATGACGGAGGTTTTCGAATTTTCGGAAGACAAACGCGAAGATTTGTTATATAATTTCTCGAATTTGAATTTGACGGAAATTCTCGATAAGAAGAAGAAATACGAAGAGTTCATGGCGAAGAAAGCCGCCGAAAAAGCGGCGGCGGCAAAGGCGAAAGCGGAAGCCTCGGCAAAAGCGAAGGCGGAAGCCGAAGCGAAAGCAAAAGCGGAAGCGGCGAAAAAGGACGCTCCCGCCGAAGAAAAGAAGGAAGAGAAAGAAGAAAAAAACGATAATCAATCTTCAAGCGAACAAAAACAGTAGAGAAATGGAATTATACGATATAATATTTTACTTTTTCGCGCTTTTGATTGTAGGTTCGGCGGCTATTGTCGTCGGCTCTAAAAATCTCGCGCATTCGGCGTTTTCACTTTTGTTTACCTTTCTCGGCGTTGCGGGAATTTACGTGATGCTCGGCGCGGATTTTATCGGAGTGGTGCAACTTATGGTTTACGTGGGCGGCATTTTGATTTTGCTTCTTTTCGGTATTATGCTCACGAATAAAATCACAAGCGTGGAAATCAGAAACGAAAGCACTTTTGTTATTCCCACGATAATTGCCGTCGGAATTTTAGCGGCGTTTTTGATTTTTATTATGACCGAAACCAATTGGACGGCTATTGCGCCGCAGTTTCCGAATTCGACAATTAAATCGCTCGGGAAAGAATTGCTCGAAAGTTACTCGTTCGTATTCGAACTTTTGGCTGTCATTTTACTTATTGCGCTTATCGGCGCGGCAACTTTGGCAAGAAACGACAATAAGGAGAAATAAACTTTGGTTCACGTCGGTTTAACGCATTTTTTGATTTTGAGTTCGATACTTTTCTCGTTCGGAATTTACGCCGTTACGGTTCGTAAAAACGCGATTATGGTTCTAATGGGCGTCGAACTCATATTAAATTCGGCAAATATTAATTTCGTGGCGTTTGCGCGTTACGGTAATTTCGGTTGGGACGGGCAACTTATGGCGCTTTTCGTTATTATTCTCGCCGCCGCCGAAGCGGCTATCGCGCTTGCAATCGTTCTCAATATTTACAAAACTTACTTGCACATTAATGTTGACGAAGTTGACAAACTTAAAGAATAGGAAATTATGCACGGTTCAGAATTAATTACCATATCGTTGATAATTTTATTTTTGCCGCTTGTCGGATTTGTGACGGTCGTTCTTTTCGGCAAAAAAGTCCCCAAATTGTATTTTTTCGAAATCGGCGTGCTCGCCGTAAATATGCTTCTAACTCTTTACGTTGCGTTCGAAAAACTTTTCGTTTACGCGCACGAAAAAATCGGCGGCTCGTTTACGTGGATTGATTTCGGAAACGTTTACGGAATCGGGCGTTTGACGGTCGATTTGGGCATCGAAATTACGAACGTAACGGCGATGATGCTTTTCGTCGTTAATCTTATCAGTTTTCTCGTGCATATCTATTCGCTCGAATATATGCGCGGCGACGCTCGATTTTCGCGTTATTATTCGTATCTCGGAATTTTCACGTTTTCGATGCTCGGTATCGTGCTTGCCGATAATTTCCTGATGATGTACATCTTTTGGGAATTGGTAGGACTTTCGTCTTATTTGTTAATCGGATTTTGGTACGAAAAAGATTCCGCCGCAAACGCGGGCAAAAAAGCGTTCCTTACAAACCGCGTCGGCGATATGGGGATGTGGCTCGGGATTTTGATTTTGTTTACGAATTATCACACGTTTACTTTCGATAAAATTTTCCACGCAATCGGCGCAGGGCATATTCCGTTCGGCAGCGAAGCGTGGCTTACTGCCGCGGGAATTTTGATTTTCATGGGCGCGGTAGGGAAGTCCGCACAATTTCCGTTGCACGTTTGGTTGCCCGACGCAATGGAAGGTCCGACGCCCGTCAGCGCGTTAATTCACGCCGCCACGATGGTTGCCGCCGGCGTTTATATGCTGACTAAAATTTTCGTCATGCTAACGGCGGATGCGCTCCTGGTGATTGCGCTTGTCGGCGCGTTCACTTCGTTCCTTGCGGCTTCGATTGCGCTTACGCAAAACGACATTAAAAAAGTTTTGGCTTACTCCACCGTTTCGCAACTCGGCTATATGGTTATGTCGGTCGGAGTGGGCGCATATGCATTCGCGTTTTTCCATTTGGTAACGCACGCGTTCTTTAAAGCGCTCTTGTTCCTCGGTTCGGGTTCGGTTATTCACGCTATGCACCACGAACAAGATATGCGCAAAATGGGCGGATTGAAAAAGAAAATGCCCGTTACTTATTGGACGTTTTTAATTGCAACGCTTGCGATTTCCGGTATTCCGCTTTTCTCCGGATTTTTAAGTAAAGACGGATTGCTCGCCGGTACTTACGCGTTCGGAATGCTTACGGGACATTGGTCAATCGCCGTTTTCGGTTTTGTCGTAGCGTTTATGACGGCGTTTTACATGTTCCGCTTGGTTTATATGACTTTCCACGGCGAACCGCGCGACGCTCATAAATATGAACACGCTCACGAATCGCCGAAAGTTATGACCATTCCGCTTATTGTTCTCGCGACGCTTTCAATTTGGATTTGGTACACGCCGAATCCGATGAACCCGGAAGCGGGCTGGTTCTTGAACAGAATTGAAAAACAAAAAACCGTCGTGCCTGAAGATATGCGTTTTAATTTTATGAAGGACGACGCAGTCGCGGAACACGCGGCGGCGCATGAAGCCGAAGCCGAAAGCGAACATGCGGCTGAAAGCGAAGAAGTGGTTCATTCCGAAATGTACATGCACGCAATGCACGAAGCGCACGTTCCGACGATGATTTTATCGATAATACTTGCGCTCGGCGGTATTTTGCTTGCAACGTACATTTATTACTGGCGCAAACTCGACCCCGATAAGATTATGAACGCAATGCCGGGATTGTACGATTTTTCATTGAACAAGTGGTACATTGACGAACTTTACGAAGGAACTTTTATTGCCGGCACGCTCGCGACAAGCGACGCGCTTTCGACTTTCGACGGCAAGGTTATCGACGGCGCTGTAAACGGCGCGGCTACGCTAACGCGCGGAACGTCGAAATTAAGCGGATGGTTCGACACTTACATTGTTGACGGACTTGTGAATTTAACCGCGTTTATCAGCGGATTTTTCGGTTTTGTTTTCAAGAAAACTCAAACCGGCAAGGTGCAAAATTACGTTTTGCTTGCCGTGATTTCGATTATCGTTTTATTCGTAATATTTTTACCGTTTTTCTAATTGGTTTGGAATAATAAACATAGGACTGGATAATAGAGATGAATTTTCCGATTATAACACTGATTACGTTTCTCCCGATTATGGGAATGGTCGTTATCCTATTTTTGAAGAAAGAGCAAACTAACGCCATTCGTTATACGGCTCTCGGAGCGACGCTTTTACAGTTGCTTTTGGCGATTGTAATGCTTCTCTCGTTTGATTTTTCAAAAGCGGGAATTTTGGATTCGACGACGTTTCAATTTGTCGAAAAGGCTCGCTGGATAACGATTCCCAATGTTTCTTGGATTGGAACGATTAAAATCGATTATTTCGTCGGCGTTGACGGATTAAGTATTTTAATGGTGTTTTTGTCCGCTTTCGTTTCCACGATTGCGGTAATTTCTTCGTGGAACATTCCGAAAGCGATAAAGGGCTATTTCTTAATGTTCCTTTTGCTCGATACAGGTATGATGGGCGTTTTCGTCTCGCTCGATTTCTTCTTGTTCTATGTTTTCTGGGAAGTGATGCTCTTGCCGATGTATTTCTTAATCGGTATTTGGGGCGGTCCGCGAAAAGAATACGCCGCAATAAAGTTCTTTATTTACACTCTCTTCGGTAGTATCTTTATTTTGCTTACGATGATCGGACTTTATTTCAGCACTGTCGAAACCGTTAACGGCGTGCAGGTTCATACTTTCAATTTGATTGAAATGACCAAACTTAATTCCGCTTACGTAAAAGACGGAATTCTTTCGCCGCAAAATCCGCACAACTGGCGATTAATCGCGTATATTTTTATGTTCATCGGTTTTGCAATCAAAATCCCGATGTTCCCGTTCCACACTTGGTTGCCCGATGCTCACGTTGAAGCGCCGACTCCGATAAGCGTTATCCTTGCCGGCGTTTTGTTGAAAATGGGTACTTACGGAATTTTGAGAATCAGTTATCCTTTGTTCCCGGAAATTACTCGTCAACTTGCGTGGTATATCGGATTGTTCGGCGTAATCAATATTATTTACGGCGCGCTTGTGGCTCTTGCGCAAAAGGATTTCAAAAAACTTATCGCTTACTCGTCGATTTCTCACATGGGTTACGTGCTTTTGGGAATGGCGTCGCTTTCCGTTACGGGAATTGAAGGCGCGATTTTCCAAATGTTCAATCATGGTACGATTACTTCAATGCTCTTTTTGATTGTAGGCGTAATTTACGACAGAGCGCATACGCGCGGAATTTACGAATTCGGCGGATTGGCTAACAAGATGCCCGTTTATACCGGATTTGTCACGGTTGCGTTCTTCGCCGCAATCGGTTTGCCCGGACTTAGCGGATTTATTTCCGAATCGCTCGTCTTTATCGGCGCGTTCGGTTACGAAATAACAAGAACGCTTACGATTATCGCTTTGCTCGGAATTTTACTCGGCGCGGCTTATATGTTGTGGACTTTGCAACGAATTTTCTTCGGAAAGTTCAACGAAAAATGGGACTTCTTCGAAGACCTTACCACGCGCGAATACATTATGTTTATTCCGTTGACAATCGTCGTGATTTATTTGGGAATTCAACCTTCCACCGCGTTGAACTTCCTGCATACTTCGATACAAACTTTCGTAACATTTATTAATACGGCAGGATTTTAGAAAGAATTTAGGATACTGACATAAATTATGGGTTTAGAAAATTTCATAGAATCGATAGCGCTGATAAAACCGGAAGTTGTAATTTCGGTTACGCTTGTCGTAGTGCTAATCTTTGATTTGATTTTCAAAGATAAAAAGCAAATTGTTCCGTACATCGGACTTGCGGGACTTGTGATAACTCTGTTTACGCTATTCGCTCAAACCGGCGTAACGCAAACGGCGTTCCTTACGAAAGCGAATTCACAGTACGGAATGTTCGCCGTCGATCCGATGGGAACGTTCATTAAAATTATCGTCATTTTATCCTCGCTCTTCGTTATTTTTATGTCATTATCCTCCGAAGAAATCAAATCCGTAACGCCTCGTTCGGGTGAGTATTACACGCTCGTTTTCGGAATGATTCTCGGAATGATGACTTTGGCTTCGGCAAGCGATTTGATTTTAATTTATCTCTCTTTGGAATTGATGTCGCTTTCCTCTTACGTATTGGCTGGTTTCCTTAAATTGCAAAAGCGTCCCGCTGAATCGTCTCTGAAATATATGATTTTCGGCGCTGTTTCTTCCGGCATTATGCTTTTCGGCATTTCGATTCTTTACGGAATTTACGGAACGACGAATCTTTACTCGATTGCGCAATACGGAAATGTGGAAGGAATTCGTTTTATAACCTTGACGGTAGCCGCAATTTTCGTTTTTGCGGGAATCGGATATAAAATCTCTTCCGTTCCGTTTCACTTTTGGACGCCCGACGTTTACGAAGGCGCGCCGATACCGATTACGGCTTATCTTTCCGTGGCAAGTAAAGCCGCAGGTTTCGCGCTTTTGATTAGAGTGGTGAGAATCGGATTTACGGGCGGAACGGACGAACACGGATTTTGGCAATTGTTGCACGGTTTCGATTGGCGCACGTTTATAGTTTTGCTCGCTGTTCTGACAATGACCGTCGGCAATATGATTGCGCTTTGGCAAGATAATCTGAAACGAATGCTCGCTTATTCAAGTATCGCTCATGCGGGTTATATGCTTATGGCTCTTGCCGCTTTTTCCAACGAAAGTTTGCTTGCGATAATTTTGTATTTCGTTTTCTACATGCTGATGAATTTCGGCGCGTTTTATGTAATTATGCTTGTTGCGAACAAAACCGGAAGCGAAGATATCAACAAATATACTGGCATGGGTTACACTTCGCCTTTTATTACGACCATGATGGGAATTTTCCTCTTTTCGCTTGCGGGCATTCCGCCGTTTGCGGGATTTATCGGGAAATTGTACATCTTTATCGCGGTTGTTGACGCGAAGTTAATTACGCTTGCGGTGATTGGTTTGCTGAACTCCACGCTTTCGCTTTATTACTATGCTCGTGTGATGAAACACATGTTGCTTTCCAAACCGAATGAAGACACGCCGAAAATTGAAGTCGGTTTGTACGATAAAATCATGCTTTTGATTTTTGCAGTGCCGACGCTTTTGTTCGGAATATTCTTCCAACAAGTGGTGAACTTCGCACAACAAAGCGCAAAAATTCTCGGATTTT
>CAYZMW010000031.1:0-30939 GCA_964479645.1 uncultured Melioribacter sp.
ATAAATTGCCGTGCGCGCTTTTATCGCATCCTGATACGATTTCGAACGGATAAAGATACAAAGCGGGAAACGGATCGAACCGAATAACTGTGATTGAAAACCGATATTTCGACAAATCACAAATTTCTTTTTTAATTATGAATTTTGGATTATGAATGTTGAATGAAAGGGTGAATTAGGAGTTAGGAGCAAGGAGTTAGAATATAGAAACGGATAGAACACCGATTTTATCGGATTTAGAAATTTCAAGTCTGCGAAGAGATACCCCGCCAAAGGCGGGAAAACGATGAAGCCCAAATAAACACAGTCCTTGCAAGGAAGCGCCGATAAGGTCGGTAAGGACGAAGCAATCCACCGTGCCGTGCGCCAACCCTAACAAATACAGTCATTCCGAGTTCCCGCCTTCGGCGGGATGAAGGAATCCGCCACGCCGTGCGCGGATTTTATTTTGCTGACACTTCGATAGATTGCTTCCCCCGCCGTTGGCGGGGTCGCAATGACGCGAATTTTTCTGTCGTTGCGAGGAAACCTCCCGCCTTTTGCGGGAGGACGACGAAGGGATCCGTGGTATTACTTCGCCACTCCAAAGAACACAGGCATTGCTGAGCCCACAAGACGCAAGATGTAATAAACTTGCTTACATTCGAAAACCAAACATTATTTCATTTCACCAAGAACGGTTTAAAAATTCGTATCGGAGCGCATCATAATCACGCCCGTCGCTCTGCCCGAGATTTTCCCGTCGCGGCGGTACGACTGTAAATATTCGGTTTCGTATGAACATAATTCCGAGCGTTCGATATTTTCGGCGGGAATGCCGAATTCAAGCAAATAATCGTAATTAACGGCGGGAACGTCGAGCAAAAATTTCCCGTTCGATTTTTCGATTAAATATTTTTCCGCGAAACGTTCGGCGACTTCCGCGCCCACTTCGTAATTCTTTTGCGAAATAGACGGCGCAATATAAGCGGACAAATCGTACGGCGAAGACGAATATTTTTCGGTTAGTAAATTCAAGACTTTCGGCAGAATCTTTTTCGCGGTTCCGCGCCAACCCGAATGAACCGCCGCTATTACCTTACGGTTTTTGTCGTAAAGAAAAATCGTCGTGCAATCAGCCGAAAAAACGCCGAGCGCAATTCCTTGCCTATCGGTTATCAGAGCGTCGCTTTCGCCTTGGTAACCGGGCGAGTTAACGATTTTAATTTCATTCCCGTGAACTTGTTTTTGCCAAGCGAAATTTTCGAGCGAAAGCCCGAGCGCGTTCAAAAACGCCGTTCTGTTTTCGTTCACTTCGTCGCGGTTTTCCGTAACCGAATGCGACATATTAAACCAAAACGGCGCGCCGCGGTTCAAACCGATTTTCGTGCTGAAACCGAAAACGATTTCAGGGAAACGCTTGAAAATTTCACTTTCGATTATTTTCATTCGCTACGATACAAATGTCATTTCGCTTATCGGCGTGCGGCAATCCATATCCGTTCCGCGGTCGTAATGGTCGATAATTTCCGCCGTAACGCCCGCCGTGCGTCCGAAAAGGAAAATCAGAAAACCGATATCTTGCAAATTCTCCGAAGTCAATCTTCCCGCCTTGAACGCGCTCCACATAAGTTTGAGCGAGATAACGGCAATCACGGCGTCGATATTCACGCAGTAAACGTTTTTTGATGCGCCGACTTCGTAAAGTTGTTCGACCAAATCGTGATAAAAATCCCAAAAGACGTTTTTAATTCCCTTCCGCTCCAAAAACTTTCTAATATAATCTTCGCGCGGGTCGATATTTATTTTCTTCCCTTTGAAAACGGGATGATTGATACACGGAATTCGCTTGTAGTTGCTTTTCCCCGAAAGTTTGGCGGCGTTTTTATATTCGAGAAATTTCAATGCGGCTTTGTTCGCGATTTTCCGCGTGCCGTATTCCGCTCCCGATTTTGCGGGATTTTCGGGTTCCGCTCCTTTGAAAGATTCGAGCAAATATTCGACGGCTTCGTAACCGCTTCCGCCGTGAGCAAGTCCCGTATTGGACAAATAGCCCGCGTAAATCGTCGCGAAATTATTTCGCGCGCTTACGCTTTCTTTCGCGCCTTTTGCGCTGAGCGTTCCCGCGCCGTTCGTTAAAGTCAAAGCGAGCAAGGCTGAAAATTCAACCAGTGCCGTTTCGCTTGGTTTTTCATTGAATAGCGAGTAATACGCCGTTTCCGTAAACGAATTTTTCAGCGATTGAAAATTTCCTCTTGAAATAATTTCGTTCAGGTAATCGTTCGATTTGTAATCGACCGCCGAAAGGAAAACCGATTTTGCAATCAAGGTTATGAAATCAATCGAATTAATCACCGCGTCGCGCGAAATTCTTTTCATCACCAAAGATTCGAAAGCGAAATTCACAATAATCGCCGCGGTTAAAAATTTCGCGTCGATAAATTTTTTCTCTTCGTCGGCAAGGTTCAAAATCAAATTCGTGAACGTGCAACCGAAATTGCATTTTTTCAGTTCGTCGAACAAAAAGCGAGCGAAAGCGGTTTCGTGGCAATCTTTACATGCAAGAATTTTTTTCGCTTTTTTCAATGCGCTTTTCAAATCGATTTCCTGCGAAACGCTTCTCAATCCGAGTTCGCCGATAAGTTCGATTAAGCCGCTCACGTAACGTTTTATTCTGTCGTTACCGCGCAAATTTCCCGAAAGAGAAAGTGCGGAAATCAACGCTTGATTCGGCGTCGCGCCGTTCTGCCTTGCTTCGCTCATCACGCGAAAATCGAATTCCGTCGGTTTGCCGTAGTAGTTCAACAAAATGTTTGCGAACTTCTCCTTTTCTTTCGGCGGATGTTTTTTGAATATCGTGAAAATTATGTTGCTTTCGTAAGTTTTCTCTATTAAATCCACAATCGGAACGCCGTGCAGTTCCGCCACTTGCGTCTCCGCGTTTATTCGCGAAGCGCCCGATTTATTCCGCATATTTTGTCTGATGTAAGTCGCGCCGATTTCCTTGTTCGCCTTTTCGATTTCGCGATTGTACGGTTCAATCGCTTCGACAATATCAAGGCGCAAATTAAGCGGTAATGATTTTCCGAAATCGTTCCCGAACCACGGCTTTAATCCCAAATTCCCTTTCGGTTCGAAATCAGGTTCGACATTATTTTTTGCAAGAACCGCTTTAACGGCTTGCGGAATGTGCTGAATGGAAACGACGCGCACGCCTTTTTCGGAAACGTTTTCCGGCTCTTCCGGCGAAAAGGCTTTCGTTCCGAAATAATCGTCGAACCATTTTTCCTTCGCTATCGCGTCGTCGCCGGAACCTGCAAGCGCGCCCGCGTGTCCGCACGCCCTTGTCAAATTCGATTTCCATCTTCCCGTAACGCAAGCGATAATCGGCTTGTCGAATTTCAATTTCCCCGATTGAATTAAATCCAACGCTTGCTTTTCGTAATATCCGCCGGGTTCGACGTAAAGAACAACAGCCTTTGTGCGCGGGTCGTTTTGCGCGGCGTAAAGAAACTCCGCAACGGCGAATTGAATAATCACGTCTTTCCCCGAACTTACGACAGCCGTCGTTCCGAAACCCGCTGTTTTCAGATATTCCGCAATCGTAGTGCTGAAATTTCCCGAATTGCTGTGAATTGCAATCGAGCCTTTAATCAGCGCCTCTTCGGGACGGTCGCCGCCGAGCGCTCCGCCGATGCGCACGTGATTCCAAGAATCCGCAACGCCGAGACAGTTCGCGCCGAAAACGTCGATTTCATTCGCTTGCGCAATCGCGCGGATTAGTCGTTGGTCTTTTACGCTTAATTTTTCCGTAATGATAATTATCTTCTTCAAATTCGCGGCGTTATAGTGACAAAGTTCCGTAACCGCATAAAAAACGGCGTCGGGCGGAAGATAAATTACGCCCGTGTCGAAATCGTGTTTCGCCGCCGCTTCGGCAACTCTGCTGTAAACCGGAATTTCGCCCAATTTCGTTTCCAATTTACCGGGTCGTCCGTATTGAACGCCCGCAACGACGTTTCCGCCGCTGTAAACGTGCGAAACCGGCGTTACGTTTCTGCTTTCGTTGCCGAGAATATTCATTACGAGAATTTTATTCTCTTTCGTTGCAATCTCTTCGAGAGAGTTAATTCCCACGTAATAATCAAAAGGTTTTTCTTCGCTTCTCATTTTACGCTCCGCTTTCGACTTCTTCTTTTTCTTTTGCGAGCCAATCGTCCAAATCGGCGGCATACTGAACCACTTCGACCATCGAGCTGTCGTAACCGAAAAATTTGTAAGGAATGGAAAAGCCGTCGAGAATATCGCGCGCGTAACTCATTCCTTTGATTAAGTTCGGACCGCCGCGCCCCACAACGACGTAAATATCGGGCTTGCCGTTTTTGTTTACGTAATCTTTCAAAGCGTCGAACATCGCCTTGAACGTAACGAAAATATCCGTATTGTTCGCCTTTCCGCCGATAATCAACAAAACGTTGCTTTGTTTGAGCCAATATTTATAGACTATTCGCGCGATGTCGTACATTTTTTCGTACGGCGGATTGCCTCCGAAGTCGCTTGAAATGGTCGCCTTTTCGCTCAATATTTCGGTTGCCGCGCTGTTCGCTCCGCCGCCGAACATAAATGAAGTAACCGTGCCGTAAGGATTAATCACTACGACGTCGCTTTGTCCTTGATAAGTTCTTAATTGATTTATCTCTTCTTCGAATTGCGTAAGTTCCGTTGCGAAAATTTCCGGCGGCAAGTTAAGGCGTTTGTATTGTTTATTGTCGCGGTCGAATTGCGCTTTGAAATCGCAAGCGTAAGGCACGAGGCGTCCGTTAACGCTTTTCATTCTAATCGGATTTATTTCGAGCATCATAAAACCGAAGTCGTTGTACAAGTTCCACAACTTTGGCAAATGTTGAGCGAGCGGCGAAATTATTTCGCGCGGCGCGTTCAATTCGGTAAGCGCATCCACAATGTGATAACTTTTCAAGCCCGTTAGCGGGTCGAACGTTCCTTCGTAAAGTTTGTCGGGTCCCAATTCTTCAATATCCACGCCGCCGTGATGAGTAAGCGTAAAGTTGACTTTTCTTGTTATCGTGGAAACGGAAAGATTGAAATAAATTTCGTAAGAAGACGGAACGAATTCTTCGAACGTTACGCCGTTGGCTTGAATTAAGCGATTGTTGAAGAAATGTTGCGCAAAGTAAAGTTTCCTTTTCGCCGTCAGCGCTTCGGTTGCCGAATTGACTATTTGCACAAGTCCGGCTTTTCCCTTTTTGCCGACGCCTCCGTAAAATACGGGTTTAACGACGCACTTGCCGTGTTCTTTCATTAATTCTTCGATTTGTTCAATCGTTGCGTCCGAGGTTAAAATCTTCGGTGAGGGAAATTCGGCGATATCGAGAAGTTTTTTCCCGTAACGCATGCCGGTAAGTTGCATAAAGACCTCACGGATTCTTATCGATAAATGAAACTTACAGAATATCGGAATAATCGGAAAGTGAAAATTCGATTATTCGAAAAAATTATCGGGCAAAATAAAGTAACGCGCCTTTTCGCACAAGGTGTGAGCGTCGCAATATTCGAGAGATGCGAGCAACAAAGGGTAATCGTTCTCCTCAAAATATTTACGAACACGCGTAATCATTTCTTCGTAAGTCGAATATTCTTCCGCGCAGCACAAAGGTGAAATCCAATTTTTCCTTTCGACGATTTTCCAAAATTCGCCGTCGAGTTTTTCAATATCTTTAATTTCCGTCCAAAAGCCGCGCGAATGCCCGCGCGGAAAAATTTCGAGCGCGCCGCCGAAATCGTAAGGATAAAAAACATAGCCCTTGAAACAAGCGGCGGTTTTAACGGCGGTTACGCCGAGCGAATTCAACGTCCGAGCGCCTTCTTTTATTTGAGAAAGACGAATTTGTTTTGTTAACAACGAATTGATTTTTCGGGCGAGCGTTTCGTTTTTATTCGGACTTACGAAATCCGAGAAACTTAAATTTTTACCGTTCCACAGATAAAATTTGCCGGCGACTTCAAGGTGAACGTGCTTGCCGAGTTTTTTATCGAAATAAATAAAGTCGAATTCGCCGAGCGTTTGTCCGCGCGGAGGCGCTTGCAAATTGGACGCGAGCAAATCGACTTGCGGATTGTGCGCAAGCCAATACTCCACGAGATGTTCGAAACGCTTGCCTATTAATTTCGAATTTCGTTCGCGTAAAAAATTCTCCAAAGGTTCGGGATTTTCGTCGAGCGCTTCGAGTTGCCCTAAAAAATCCGTGTAAGCGTTTTCGCAATAACTTCGCGTGAAAAACAATTCCGCCCCGCTCTCCGAGATTTCCACCAACGGCACGGAAGCCACCGCCCACGCCAAATCGCGCACGGATTGATTTACGAATTTGAAAACGGGATTGATGAAATTCGGCAACGTTATTCCACGGCGGATTCAAGAAGTTCGATAATGCTCCGCGACGCGTTAACTTTCGCCCTTATGCCAATCGGAAGCGTGAAATTCTTCTTTACGTGTCCGTGACTAACATTGTAAACAAGCGGCTTGTCGAAGTTTTCGAAATATTCGAGAATCACCCTGTTCAATGTTCTTTCGGTTCTTTCCCCCGCTTTTTGGTAACAATCGACGAAACGCCCGAAAATCACGCCTTGCACTTTATTGAATACGCCGAGCAAACGCAAATGGTTGAACATTCTGTCGATGCGATAAGGCTCTTCGTTCAATTCTTCAAGCAACAAAATTTGATTTTTGAAATCGGGGAAAAATTTCGTTCCCGCGAGCGAAGTCAATATCGAAAGATTTCCGCCGAGAATCCGACCTTCGGCTCTTCCTTTCGCCAGCGAATAAAATTTTTCGCCGTTCGGATTTTCGATTTTCCCGAATTTTTTCTTTCGCCCTACCATTCGCCAAAAAATTTCTTCGGTGTACGGATCGATGTCGTTTCCGAAATCGGTGGCGGCCATCGGTCCTTCGAACGTAATCAAACCGGTTTTTTTGAAAATAGCCACGTTAAGCGCTGTAATGTCGCTATATCCCACAAAAATTTTCGGATTTTTCTTTATCAAATTGTAATTGATTTTATCAAGTAATCTTGACGAACCGAAACCCCCTCTGATAGAAATAACCGCCTTGACCTTTTTATCGGAGAACATTTCGTGCAAATCTTCCACGCGCTCTTCGTCCGTGCCCGCAAGGTAACCGTCCGCCTTTCCCACGTTTTTCCCTACCTTCACGGGGTAGCCCAAATCTTCGAAATATTTGACGGCTTTATCTATTTTGCTCATATCCTCGGGCGTGGATGCGGGTGATACGAAACCTACTACGTCGCCCTTTTTAAGTCGTTTCGGTTTGATGACGTTCATGCTCTCCTCTCTTTTCATTCAAAAAAACAAATTTTTTTAGTATAATGAAAAAAAAGTTCAATTACCGTGATTTCCCTCACATTCAGACGGATTTTTTTCAATACGCTTGGCGTTTTTTTATTATTTTAATATAATATATTTTTTTACATAATCAATAAGGATTTCGTATGTTGCAAGGTTCTCGGTTAACAACGTTATTGAGATTTAACGGAATTTTTTCCAATGCCAAATCGGGCAGGGACATCTTTGTTGACGAACTCGGTAATTTCATCGCGCAAGAGTATGAAATAGACGCGCTTGCGATTTTCAAGATTGAAAACGGCGCGCTCGTTTTGCTCGGTAAATCTCACGGCGTAAAAAAGATTTTTCAAACCGGTGCGACTTTCAACGGTGAAAATTGTTACGAATTAAACGTCTCCGACGAATTCACCTTTTCACAAAACGACAATTGCACGCTACAAATCAGCGAAGTGGCGTCGTACGAAATTTCCGTCACTTTCCGAATCGGCTTAAATGAAATTTTTCTGCTACGCGTCGCTCAAAAAAATCCTTTTTTACCCGCAGATATCGAAGCTCTAAAAACGGTTGCGCAATATATCAAAAACATGCTACACACATGGCTCGATGCTCGCGGCGGCATTACGTCGAACGAAAAAAATATTTTCGGATTAATCACCACCGTTATCGGCGAACTCCGCGCAATCACCAATTCGATTGTCGGCGCCACCGCCATTCTCAACGACGAAAATTTAATGCTCGGCGATTCTTCGTACATCACGACGATTAAAAGCAACTCGCACAAATTGCTTTCCACAATCAATAATTTCAGCGAATTAATAAAACTTTACAACGGGAACGTCGAAATCAAAGAAGAAGATATCGAACTCAAAAAACTTCTCAAAGAAACAGTGGATTTGCTTAATTCCAAACTCCAAACCAAAAACATTTCTTACCGCCTGAATTTCGATGATTCCATTCCGAAAGAAATTTCCACGGACAAGCAAAAATTTCAGTTTTTCTTTAACTCGCTACTAACCGTTTTGGCGGAATTGATTAAAGTGGGAACGTTGGAAATAAATGCGGTTACCGATAGAAACAATTTGATTAAAATAGAAATCAAAGACCCCGCAAAAGCGGCTTTCGTTAATTTCACATCGCAAATTTTGCAACCTTTCGGCGTCAATCAATTTTTGGGAAACGAATCCTCGCCGATTTCGGGTTTGACTTTCGTTTATTTGCAATCGTTGATAGAAAAACTCGGCGGGAAACTTTCGTTCGAAGAGGACGCCTCGGAAGGAAATTATTTTATCGTTACGCTTGTTCCGAAATTGAAAAAATCTCTGCGCGGACAATTGTCGTCGCTCCCGGAAGCCACAAGCGATTTGAACACGATACTTGTAATCGAAGACGATTACGCCACTTCGAAATTGTTGAGCAATTATCTTGTGAAATGGGGTTACAATCCCATCGTCGTTAACAACGAAGAAAAGACGTTCGAAATTCTCGACAAAGAAAAAGTTCTCGCCGTTATTCTCGATATCGAAATACCAGGAATCAACGGCATGGAACTTCTTCGAAAAATCAAAAGTCACCCGAACATGACTTCCACGCCCGTAATAGTTTGCTCCGTTGAAGTGGAAGAACAGAAAGCCTTTTTGATGGGAGCGATGGAGTATTTTTCAAAACCGATAAATTACAATCACCTCGTAGAAGTACTGACAAGTTACAAATTGCGGAAAAACTCCACCGTGCTTTGCGTTGACGACGATATCCCCACGCTAAACCTTGTCGCGCAAGCGATTTCCACGGCGGGTTTTCAGCCGCTCGCCGAACATGTTTCGGCAAAAGTTATGGATTTGATTAAGGACAAGGATATCGATTTGGCGATAATCGATTTGGATATGCCGCATCCCAACGGCTTCGAATTGATAAAAATGATTAAATCCGAAGATAAATTCAAAAATCTACCGATAATCATTTACACGGGGAAAGAAGATTTTGCGCAAGACCTTGAACAAATCGACGGACTTTTCGACGAACTTCTCAGCAAAAAAAGTACAAATATCGAAAACCTCGCCGATACGATTCGCTCTATGATAAACCGCTACGAAGAGCCCAAAACAATCGAAGAAATAAAAGAGGAAGAAGACGACGACACCGTTAAGATTCTTTTCGCCGAAGATTACAAGCATTCGCAAATAATCGTAACGCGTTTGCTGAAAAAGAACGGCTTCGAAGATATTGTCGTTGTGGAAAACGGAGAAGAGGCTCTAAAAGCGGCTCGGGAAGAGCATTTCGACATAATTCTGATGGATATGCAGATGCCGATTATGAACGGGTTCGAAGCGATTGAAAAAATCAGACAAATCCCCGAATACAAGGATACGCCGATTATTTCTCTGACGGCTTTCGCAATGAAGGGCGACAGAGAAAAATGTCTCGACGCGGGCGCCACGGATTACATTCCGAAGCCTATCGACAGCAAGGAGTTTATTGAAAAAATCAAGTTCTATGCACAAATGAAAAAAAGGCGTTAAAAAATCGATATGAACGAAATCCTTGACCTCAAATACGAAAAATTCGTCTTGGACAACGGACTTGAAGTAATTTTATATAAAGATAATTCCATTCCTTCGGTTGCGGTTAATCTGTGGTACAAAGTCGGCTCGGCAAACGAAAAACCGGGGAAAACCGGTTTGGCTCATTTGTTCGAACACATGATGTTTCAAGGTTCGTTGCACGTTCCCAAAGAGATGCATTTCAAATACATTCAGGAAGCGGGCGGCACGTTAAACGGCACGACGAACACCGACAGGACGAATTATTTCGAAACTCTCCCTTCCCCCGCTCTCGAACTCGCTTTGTGGCTCGAATCGGACAGAATGGGATTTTTGTTACCCGCGTTAACGCAAGAAAAACTCGACAATCAACGCGAAGTGGTGATGAACGAACGTTTGCAACGTTACGACAATCAGCCGTACGGACGCGCGTGGGAAATTCTTTTTTCGAATCTTTTCCCGGAAAATCATCCTTATCATTGGCCCACTATCGGTTGGGCGGAAGATATTAAAAATTACACGCTTGACGACGTGCGTTCTTTTTTCGAAACTTACTATGCGCCGAACAATGCAAGTTTGGTAATAGCGGGCGACATCGATTACGACAAGGCGGCGAAAGCGGCGGAAAAATATTTTTCGGAAATCAAACCTTATCCCGAAATCCCGAAAGTCAACGTGCCAAGTTTCGAATTAACCGAAAACAAATACATCGTGCACGAAGACAACGTGCGTCTTCCGCGCATTTATCTGATGTGGAAAACCGCTCCGCTTTACAAAGAAGACGACGCGAAACTCGACGCGCTTTCCGACGCGTTAAGCTCGTCGAAAAATTCGCGCCTTTATAAAACTTTAATTTTCGACAAACAAATAGCCCTCGATTCTTTCGCTTTTCAATATTCGGGACATTACGAAGGAATTTTCATCATAGTCGCCACGGCGCGTCCCGGCGTTTCGCTTGACGAATTGAAAAAATTGATTTTCGCGGAAATCGAAAAAATCTTTTCCGAAGGAATTACGAACGCCGAACTCGAAAAAGCGAAAAACACTATTATTTCAGATAACATTTACGCGTTGCAAAATATTTCGGGCGTGGCAAATCAATTAAACAATTATAATTGCACATTGGGAGAACCCAATTCTTTTATTTACGATATTAATCGTTACGAAAAACTTACGCCCGAAGACGTTCGAAAAGCGACGGTGAAATATTTGAGCGAACCGTACGTTGAACTCAGAATTGTTCCAAAAAACGGGAATTAGAATGATAGACAGAAGCGTTCCCCCGAAAATAACTGATGAAATAAAACTCCGCTTGCCCGAACTGCAAAGTTTCACGTTGGATAACGGTTTAACCGTTCATTTTTCAGAAAAAAATTCGCTTCCTATCGTGAAACTCAATTTCGTGTTAAAAACGGGAAGCACAGCCGACCCGGAAGGCAAATCGGGACTTGCAAATCTTACGGGTATGGTAATCGACGAAGGCGCGCACGGTTACGACGCTTTGGAAATCGACACGATGCTCGAAAGCCTCGGTTCCATTTTCAGCATTTCGGTCGACCATGATTTCATCGTCTTTTCGCTCCTTTCGTTAAAGAAAAATTTTGAAAAGTCCCTCGAAATCATTTCATGGATTTTGCGCGAACCGAATTTTCAAGAGTCCGATTTTTCAAGGGAAAAAGAGAAACTTCTGAGCGAAATAATCAGGCTCAAAGACGAACCGAGTTTTATTGCCGATTGGGTTTTCGGTTTTTATCTGTTCAAAAATTCTCCGTATAAATATCCGAACATCGGAACAAGTAAATTCATAAAAGAAATTGAAATCGCCGACGTCAGGGATTTTTACGAAAAGAACTTTTCGCCGCAAAATTTCACAATCGCCGCCGTGGGAAATCTTCACAAAGACGAGTTTGCGGAATTACTTGTGAAATATTTCGGCGAATGGGAAACCGACTCGCAAAACAGACGAAGCGTTTTCAGTTTAAATCATTTGAAAAAGCAATTAATTCTTGTGGATAAAAAAGAAGCCGCTCAAAGCGAAATCAGAATCGGCAACTTCGCTTCGCAAAGAAAGGCGCCCGATTATTTCGCAAAAAAAATCGTGAATTCCGTCTTGGGCGGACAATTCTCAAGTCGCTTAAATCACAACTTGCGCGAAGAAAAAGGAATAACTTACGGCGTTAGAACGAATTTCCTACATTCCGTAAGTCACGGATTTTTCGAGGCTTCCACGGCGGTCGATACGATTAATACGAAAATCGCGCTGCGCGAATTTTACAAAGAGTTCGATTTAATTCGCAAAGACATTACCGACGAGGAAATCGCTTTCGCGAAATCGTACTTGAAAAAAACTTTCCCTTCTCAGTTCGAAGATTATTCGAAAATCGTTTCGAACATTACGACGCAAATAATTTTTAATCTTGAAAAAGATTTTTACAAAAACGTTTTGCAAAACATCAGCGCTGTCACAAAGGAAGAAGCCGTTGAAGCGGCAAGGAAAAACATTTTACCTTCGGAGCAATTGACCGTCGTAGTAGGCGACGCCGCAATATTGGAAAAAGAACTTGCCGAATTAACAAGAGATTCGGGTGATAACAATTTCATGAAAATTTCCGCCGAAGAATTGGAACTTTGAATCCAAATTACAAATTTATCCGAGCGTTTCGAAAAATCTCTTCGGGAAAAATTAAAAGTCGAACCCGAAAGACCAATAATAGACGGGCTTCGACCAGCCCCTCAAATCATAACGCCACGCCACGTCCCAGCGCCACATGAAAAGAAAATAAGTCCGCAAACCGAACCCCGCGCCTGTCAACACGTCTTTAAAAACGCGTTCACCGTTCGGTAAAACTTGAGTCAAACGCAAATCTTTGTCGTTGAACCACGCCGAACCGACATCGACGAAAGCGACACCGAGAATATTTTGAAATAGCATCGGCACGCCGCCCGTCAACAACGCACGAATAAAGGGGAAACGCAATTCGAGATTCAGAAGTGCATATTTGTTCCCTATCCTCTCCGCATAACGATATCCGCGCAACGGGAGGCCCGGCGTAAGAAAAACGAAATCGGAGGGACGATTCAACGGAATGGTCGGCGTCGCCCAAGATCTATTCAACCAACCTTCAGTTCCACCGACAAAAAACCGTTGCGGATTTCCGCCGCCAGAATATCCGCCCGAAAAACGAAAGACCAAACTGTTATCGAAGAAAAATCTGAAATAGCGACGGTAATCCCACACGAGAGAATAAAACGCTTGTTTGGAATCCGCCACGCCGAGATTTCCGAAAATCGAAACTCTGTAACGCGTTCCTTGAATGGGAGAATAATAGCCCCACATAGTATTGTCGAAAACAACGGAAACTCCGGGCACGGTGTAATATTCGTTTTGAACCGGAACGGAATAATCATCGAGATTCTCAGCCGTCAAATGCATTAAGGCGAAATTGGCGCCCACACGCAAAAATCTATTGAGCGGATAATCCGCGGTTATCGTAAAACTGAGATTTTGATAACGATGCAAATCGATTGCGTACGTTGTCGGATTAGCCACGTAAACGAAACGCGCCGTATGAAAAAGTTCGAAATGCCAGTCGGTTCGTTTGGGCAGATAAGCGTACGCCAAACCGTAGTCGCTGTTTTTCAAATCCATTTGCAAACCGAGAGCGCCGACAATTTGATGATCGCCGAGCATGTCGCTGTACGTCATCATTGTATAGCCGAGCAAACCGTAGTAAGAACTGAACGACATCGAAGCGTGAACGAGATCGGGCGTAAAATGAATTTTGTAACGTTTCACGGCGTAATTTCCGTTTTCGTCAAGATTTTCGCGAAAAATTTCTTCGGCGTATTTTTTTGAAGAGTCCACGCTTATCACCGTATCGCGACCGAAAATGTAATGGGAGTAATCGGTTTGTGTCGGCTCTTGAGAATCGTCGATGAAATTGCCCGTAAAAATATCGTCCGCCGAAACGTTATTCGTATCACCTTTTTCCGTTTGTTCGCTCAAAGTATTCGCTTTTTCTTTCGCGCTGTCCGAAATTTCGTCGTACATATCTTCCGTAAGAATTCTTGAAAGGGGCATAATTATCGTATCACCGAGAGTTTCCGCCTTCCGTGTGAGTTCTTCCATGAATTCGGTCTTCCGCAAAGTATCGGCGATCGGCTTGATTTCGAAAGGATTGAGAATTTCGAAAATATCGTATGCTTCTTTGAAATGCGTGGAAAAAACTAATTTTTTCGCATCCGCGGAAATGGAAATTTGATTGATTTCGTTCAACGAATTCGTAATCGGACGCGCCGGCAAATCAAGCAAGGTTTTTCCGCTGTCGGCTTCGGTCAAAACAATTCGCTTTCTGTAGAGATTGTTAATCCCGTTTCTGTCCGAAATGAAAATTATTTCCGAACCGTCTTCGTTAAATACGGGGATTGTTTCGTCGCTGTATTTCCAGTCGGTTAAACGCTCGATTTTTTTTGTATCGCTATCGAGCAAATACAAATCGAGTTGAGAATAATCAAAATCGGCAATTCTGAAATCTTCGGGAATTAACGATTTATCGACGTACCGCCTTCTGTCGGAAGAAAAAATCAAAGTTTTGCTGTCCGGCGCCCAGCGCGGAAGTCTGTCGGTAAAAATATCATCGGTTAAATTGTAAACCTCGTCGGTTTGGAAATCATAATAATAAATATCGGATTGGGAAGCGGTTGCTCCCGCGAAAGCGATTTTCCGTCCGTCGGGCGACCAAGAAATCGACCCGATTTGACGCATTTTGAAAGGAAGAAAAACGGTTTCGTCCGTTTCGGTATTATAAACCGCTATTTTATCGTAGCCTTCGCTCTTTTCCGCAAGTGCGATTCGCTTGTTATCGGGCGCCCAAGCAAGCAAGGGGAAAAGAATATTCAACTCTTCAAAATCAATCGTGTTTCCCGTATTAATAATCTTCTCGATATTCTTCCCGTTGGCGTCCATTATGTAAATGTCGTAATAAATATCCCTATCCGAAATAAAAACGATTTTATCACCCTGAGGAGAAATTGCGGGACTCGTATTATAATATCCTTTCGATTTTCTTGCGTTAGTCAAACGCTGAGAAAATTCCTCGGGGTCTTTTCTGTAATCGATTTCGGGCCAATAAATTCTTTTGAGCCATTTTTTCCAACGATTATTAAGTTCTTCCAAATTAATCCCGATTGCAAGTTTTAATCCGCGATTAAGATTTCCCGTATCTTGCGTTTTTTTAAGAATTTCGCCGACTTTCGCACGCCCGTAATTCCTTGCAATGTAGTAAAACAACGCTTCGCCTCCGCGATAAGCGTAATAACCGCCGAGACGATTGACATCGGGAAGATACTCGTTAATTATCGCATCGCGGATAAACATGTCGCTATTGGTTTCCCACGTTGACGAAAGGAACTCCGCCATTCCTTCATGCACCCAAATAGGAAGGTTCAAATTGATATTTCGCGATATTGCGTTTTGTATCGAACCGCCGTAAATCATATCTTGCATTACGGCGTGCACGAGTTCGTGATGAATAACGTGACGGTATTTTTTCCAATCACCTTCGAAAGGAATGACAACGCGGTTTTTGAACGGTTCGGTGAAACCTCCGACGCCGGTCGAAAGAAAAGATTCGGTTGTATTCGTTTGCTGAAACTCGTTGTGAGAATCGTAGAGAATTATGGTGATACGATTTCGAATGTCGTACTGCAAATCTTTTTCTATTTGCGCCAAAGCGTCTTCGGCGGCTTTTACGATAAAATCGGCTATCGTGAAACCGTCTTGGTCGAAAAAAACGTTGAAATGTTTTGTTTCCACATAATACCACTCGTGGTCGCGATATTGAATTTTATTCTGTCCGAACTGGGCAAATAATAACAGCGGAAATAAAAAATTATATATTAAAATTTTTTTCAACATTCGAAACGTTGCAATTAAAACACGATTGATTAAACTTTTACAATTACCTTATTGTTTCCAAAAATAAAAATCAAGATAAGAAATTATTTTTTCGGGCTTTAATTATTATATCGGCGAATTCACGGAACGCCCCCTTTCCCCCTCCGCGCTTACAAACGTAATCCGCGATTTCAAGCACTTCGTTTACGGCATCGGATGGAGCGGCGGAAAATCCGACCGCTTTTAATATTTCGATGTCGTTAACGTCGTCGCCGATATAAGCCACGTTCTCGAGAGCGAAAGAAAGTTCGTCAAGTTTCTTTTTGAGTTCGCCCAGTTTGTCCCAAGTTCCGGTAATTAAAAAATCGGGTTTCATTCTTTCGGCGCGAGCTTTGATAAAGCCGGTTTTATCGGTTGTAATTATTCCCGTTACAAAGCCTTCTTGCTTCAACAATCGCATTCCCATTCCGTCTTTAACGTTGAATTTTTTGAGCAGAATTCCTTCTTCCGAATAATAAAATCCTCCGTCGGTAAGTACTCCGTCAACATCCGTCACCACAAGTTTGATTTCCCGTATTCTTTTTTCCGTATTATTCATCGTTCCTCGAAAATTATTTAAAACAAATTTCTAACAAAAAAAACTTTTTGTTTTTTTATTTTTTTATTATGTTTTGCTACTGCAAAAATAACAATGAATAAGTGATTAATAAAAACCAAAATATTTTATACGTCACATTTCCGCACAAGTTTTACCGATGGCATTATGCCGTTATAAATTGCTATCTAAATTTTTCAAACGTTCACATTTCAAATTATTCTCACCTCAAGCAAGCAAATTCATTAAACTTAATAAACTCATCAAATCACAAAACAAAAGGGAAGTTCTATGGCTAAATCTTACAAACTTCTGGTATTTGCGTTGTTGTTTTTGACCAGCGCAATGTTTGCACAAAAGTACACCGTATCCGGTACGGTTACCAATGCCGATAACGGCGAAAAACTTAGCTACGCTAACGTCGTGGTTAAAGGTACTACTATCGGTGCGGCAACCGACGAAAACGGTCATTATTCATTCCAGGTCGATGCAGGCAAATACACAATCGTCTGCAGTTACATCGGTTTTGAGAAAAAAGAAGTAACCGTAAATGTTACGAAAAACGTCGAAGTTAATTTTGAACTTCGCGACAAGCAATTCCAACTTGACGTAACGGTTTTAGCCGACCGTGCGAAAGAGCAAGAAACTCCTGTCGCTTTCTCCACCGTTGAGAAAAAAGACATGGAATTGAAACTCGGTTCGCAAGATATTCCGATGGTTTTGAACACAACTCCTTCGGTTTACGCAACGCAACAAGGCGGCGGCGCGGGCGACGCTCGTATCAACGTTCGCGGTTTTAACCAAAGAAACGTTGCCGTTATGATTAACGGTGTGCCGGTAAACGACATGGAAAACGGTTGGGTTTATTGGTCAAACTGGGACGGTCTCGGCGATGCAACTTCTTCCATTCAGTTGCAAAGAGGTTTGACCGCAGTTAACTTGGCCACTCCTTCAATCGGCGGTACGTTGAATATCATTACCGACCCGACGGCTCACGATATGGGCTTTAGCTTCAAACAAGAATTCGGAAGCGGTAGCTTTTTGAAATCAAGTTTGTACGGACACACCGGCTTGGTTAACAACAAATGGGCGATGACGCTCGGCGTCGTAAGAAAAGTCGGCGACGGTGTTATTGACAAAACGTGGACCGACGCTTGGGCATATTACTTCGGCGCATCGTACAATATCAACGAAAACAACCGTTTGGAATTGTACGCTGTCGGCGCTCCTCAACGTCACGGACAAAATCTTTACAAACAAAATATTGCGGCTTACAGCCACGATTACGTAAAAGACTTGGTCGATATGCCCGATACCGATTGGGCGAATTATTTTGAGAGATTCCCCGAAAAAGGAAGAAGATACAACGAAAACTGGAATTATGTTGATCCGGGCTACAAAGGAAAACAATATTGGTACGGTTCGGCTTCGGACAGACACGACCCGAACTTCATCAATGAAAGAGAAAACTACTACCACAAACCTCAAGTGAACTTGAACTGGTATTCGAATCTTTCGAAAAAAGTCAGCTTGTACACCACACTTTACTACTCCGGAGGTACAGGCGGCGGTAGCGGTACTTACGGACGTTTGAAATGGGATTATAGCGGACCTTCAAGAGTTGCGGATTGGAACGCTACAATCGCTCAAAACGAAGCGAATTACGATTCGACAATCGGTGGAAACGTTTCAAAAGGTATTTTGAGAAACAGCGTTAACAACCAATGGACAATCGGTTTATTGGCAAAAGCCATTTACAAAATGAACGACGAAATCCGTATGACCTTTGGAATTGACGGACGTACGGCTGAAATCGAACACTATCGTGAAGTTCGCGACCTCTTGGGTGGCGATTATTATTACTATGACGGAAACGAATTCGAATCAGGAAACGCATACTACAAAAAACTTGGTGACAAAATCGCTTATTACAACACTAACGACGTAAAATGGTTCGGCGCATATTGGCAAACCGAATACTCCACGCCGATTTTCACAACTTATGCAACTTTGGCTTGGTCAACAATCAAATATAAATATACCGACCACTTCCATAAAGGACCTAACGGCGGTGAATTAGTGCTTGAACCCGAAGCATACAACGGTTATCAAATCAAAGGCGGTGCAAGTTACAGATTTACTCCCGAATTCTCCGTATTCGGTAACTTCGGTTACGTTGAAAAAGTGCCGATTTTCGATGCGGTTATCGACGACCGTCACGGCGTTTATACGGATAATCCGGAAAATGAAAAATTCTTGAGTTTCGAAGCGGGTGTTAATTACACGGTTAACACTTTAACCTTGAAACTCAACGGATATTACACCAGCTGGAAAGACAGAGCACAAAGTAAATTCGTTCAATTGACCGACAGTACTTACGGCTTGGTATTCTTGACCGGAATGAACTCCGTGCACATGGGTATCGAAGCGGAAGTTGCATGGCAACCAGTTCGTTTCTTCCGTTTTGACGGTGCATTCTCCTTCGGTAATTGGGAATACGCAAACGATGTATCCGGTACATATAAAGATTATGAAAACGATAACCCGACTCAACAAACTTACAACTTCTACGTTAACGGTTTGAAAGTCGGTGACGCTCCGCAAACTCAATTGGCATTCTCCTTCTCTTTCTACCCCGTCAAAGGTTTGACGGCTCAAGCGGTTTATCGTTACAATGCTAATTTCTACGCAGATTGGGATCCGTTCAGCAGAACCGACGAAACCGACAGAGCGCAAAGCTGGCAAGTTCCCGATTACGGTTTGCTTGATTTCCACTTCAAATACTATTTGCCGTTCAAATTGGCGGGTATGAGATTGGAACTTTTCGCTCACATATTTAATGCACTCGATGAACTTTACGTTTCCGACGCAAGAGACGAAAGTCATTACAATGCATGGAGCGGCGGTGAAAAACACTCCGCAACAAGAGCGGAAGTTTTCGTTGGAATGGAAAGAACTTGGAATGCCGGATTTGCAATTCGCTTGTAATTCCCCGTTTCAATTTTAACTTAAAACCCCTTCTTCGGAAGGGGTTTTTTTTATTGCACTTTATTCCATTTTATATAATTGAGCTTAAAAATTATTTTCATCTCCTGACATTTCTTTCCTTTACCCCCTTTTCTTTTACGACCCTTTTATAAAATAAATTAATCTTGGATATGATGTCCGCTTTAATTATTTTTGCAAACTAATTCTAATAAATAACAAACATAAGGAGAACTTTATGAAACAAAACTTTCTTGACAAATTTATGAGTAAAAAAGGTTTATATGCCGCTTTTTGGATGATATCCATTTTTATGGTTACGGCGCTTATCTACTTTACAGCGACATTGCAAAAGGAAGTTCCTCCTATTCCCAAAGAGGTGAAATCGGAAACAGGTGAAATCCTCTACACCTACGATGATGTTGTCGAAGGGAAAGGTTATTTCCAAGAATTCGATTTGATGGACTGGGGCACAATGCTCGGAATGGGCGCATATATGGGACCCGATTTTACGACCGACTTTTTCCACCACAGAGCCGAATATTTATACGATTACTATGGTCTGCAAATGTTCGGAAAGAAAAATAGCGAATTGTCAGACGTTGAACGCGGAGCCGTAAAAGCGAAAGTCAAGGCTGATTTTCGCAACACGAAATTGCAAGAAGGAACTACAATTTATTCGCAAGGTTCGGCGGAAGCGTACAAAGAAAATGTAAAGAAAATTACCGATTTACTTGTTAACGGAGATAAAGAAAGAGCGTTTCCGGGCGGCGTAATTTATCCGTCCGAAGCGGAAAAAATCGCTGCGTTCGTCGATTGGTCGCAATTGGTTGCTTCTTCCTTGCGCCCCGGAACTGAAAACAAAATAGGCGAAGAAAGAACATGGTCAAACAATTGGCCCAAAGAACCGTTAATCGACCAGGATTTGTTGTACACGAATCACGTCGTCTCGCTGTGGGAATTTCTTTTACTCTGGGCGTTTACAATTATCGTAATCTTTTTATCATATGAATACCTGTTCAAAGGAGAGAAGGAAGAAAAACTCTCCGCTCCACTCAAAGTCACTTCGTTGTTCAAGTCTCAGAAAAAACTCCTTAAATATGTTCCGATTGTCAGTTTATTGTTCGTGGTGCAATTGTTTATCGGAGCGTATTTGGCGCATTTATATGCCGAACCCACAAAGGATTTTATTATTCCTCAAAGCATTATGCCTTTTAACGTAATGCGTTCACTTCACACCCAAATCGCTATCCTTTGGGTAGCGGTAGGTTGGCTTGTTGGCGGATTGCTCATTGCGCCTTGGGTTGCAAATAAAGATCATAAATTCCCGTGGTTAGTCGATGTTCTTTGGGTGGCGCTTCTCGTCATAGCCGTCGGTTCGGTTGTCGGTTTATATATGGGCGCTACCGGACAAATGAGAGAAGTTTGGTTTTGGCTTGGAAACGAAGGAAGAGAACTTCTTAATCTCGGCAGAGTTTGGGACATCGGTTTGGTTGTGGGGCTCGTATTCTGGTTTCTCCTCATTATTACCCTCATTAAAAAAGCCGCAACTAATAATCCGCTTGTCGGTACGATTATTTGGTCGGCGTTCGGTATTGCAACTCTTTACATAGCAGGCATGATGCCCATTCATAAAGTGATGCCGAACTTTACGGTTGATGATTACTATCGCTGGTGGGTTATTCACCTCTGGGTGGAATTGACTTTTGAATTGTTCGCCGCCGGTGTCATCGCGTTTATGACTGTTTCACTCGGTTTAATTTCACAAAAAACGGCGGAAAGAACAATGTTTTTTGAACTTTTCCTTATTATGATGTCAGGAACGCTCGGAGTTGGACACCATTATTTCTGGCAAGGTCTCGACGAATACTGGATAGCCATAGGCGGAATTTTCTCGGCGCTTGAACCTCTCCCCCTCGCATTAATGATTGTGGAAGCATGGAAAAATGTTCGCGAACAAAAAGAACAAGGCATTCAACATGATTTCAGCACACCATTTATGTGGATTTCAGGCTCTGCGGTTCTCAACTGGATTGGAGCTGGTTTTTTGGGAATGGTTATCAACACTCCTACGATTTCTTATTATTCGCACGGAACATATTTAATTATGCCTCACGGACATGTCGCTCTTCTCGGCGCGTTCGGTTATATTTCGATAGCCTTTTTATATATGACGTCAAGAGCGAATGCGATGGCGAATAATTGGGTCTGGGACGATAAATTAAGTAAATTCGCCTTTTGGTCTCTGACAATAGGCGTATTATTATTTGCCCTTCCGACGATTGTTATCGGCTTCGAACAAACCAAAATCGCGGCGGAAATGGGATATTACTATACGCGCGTAAGAAACGCCGTTGAAACAATGAGCGGTTGGATGTGGTTCAGAATTTTGCCTGATTCTTTAATGATTATCGGCGGAATCTCTATTTTCATTGATTTGTTCTTGAAAACATTCAAAGGTAAAAAAGCAACCGCTTAAAACAAGCGACTGATAAAAAAAGAAAGGCTATGCAATTTCGCATAGCCTTTTTTATATGAAATTCCGTTTGTCGCTTTTAAGTTTCGAATAACTCGATATACCCGATATTTCCTTTCACGTTTAATTTCAAGTTAAAACCGGCATCCATAATCCGTTGACGCATTCGCTCGGAATTCAGCGCAAGCGCGATTTCGCCGGTTCGCTTGAAAATATTTGTTACAAACTTACCAAGAGGCGTTTCGCCCAATAAAACAAGCAAGTACATTCGTCCATTTTCATTTAGAACGTGATTTAACGAATCCAAAAAAGTTTTTGTATCATCGAAGAGATGCAACATTCCGAACGAATTAACTGTTGCAAAAGTTTTTTCGCGGAACGGCAAATCAAAAATATCCGCTTGCAAAAGAAGAATATTTTCGGGGATGCGTCCGTTGATTTCAGTTAATCTTTTCGCGGCTTTTTGCAACATTACAAGCGAGCGGTCGAGCAACAAAATCGGGCGATTGTGACATTCGGAATACGCGCGCGCAGTAAAAACAAGCGAACCGCATCCCGCATCAAGCACCGCGCCGCTTTCCGCAGAGTTCAGCGCCTTGACGCAAAAATTGTGATAATCTTCAAGCGAATTTTTCCAAATCAATTTTTGCGGGAGCGGATTGGGAACGATAAAATCATAAAACTTTGCGTTGAAATCATAATCGCTTTTTCTTTGCGATTCGGGAAACACCGAGAATAACGAATCGGAAAGTTCGTAGAGTTCAACGTCGGGTTGCAACAAGGAAAGCAGAAATTCTTTATCGGCAATAACTTTCGGGGAAAAATTTCCCCCGAAAGTATCAACGCCAATATTTTCAGCGCTTTCGCTTATTTTAATTTCTCCGCCAAATAATTTAGCAATTCGGATTTATGAATACGCTCTTGCGCCATCGAATCGCGCTCGCGTACGGTTACCGTGCCGTCGTCCAACGTTTGCGTATCAACGGTAATGCAATACGGCGTGCCGTTTTCGTCTTGTCTGCGATAACGCCTTCCTATCGCGCCTTTGTCGTCGTAAAAGACGCGGAAAAACGGGCGTAAATCTCGTTCGATTTCACGCGCGATTTCGGGCATACCGTCCTTATTGACAAGCGGGAAAATTGCGGCTTTAATCGGCGCAAGTTTCGGATGGAAACGCAACACCGTTCTTTTTTCGCCGTTTACTTCTTCCTCGTCGTAAGCGTTTACGAGAAACGCCATAAAACCGCGACTCGCACCAGCCGAAGTTTCGATTATGTAAGGAATGTATTTCTCTTTCGTTTGGTCGTCGAAATATTTTTGCGATTTGCCGGAATATTCTTCGTGGCGACGCAAATCGAAATCGGTTCTGTTGTGAATTCCTTCAATTTCGCCCCAGCCGAACGGGAAAAGAAACTCGATGTCCGTCGCTTCCTTTGCGTAATGAGCCAATTTATCTTGCGGATGGTCGTGGAAGCGAAGTTTATCGGGAGACATTCCCAAATCAATATACCACTGCATTCTGCGCGCTTTCCAAGCGTCGTAATGCTTTTTGTCTTCGCCCGGTTTTACGAAATATTGCATCTCCATTTGCTCGAATTCGCGCGTGCGGAAAAGGAAATTTTTCGTATTAATTTCGTTTCGAAACGCTTTTCCTATTTGCGCAATTCCGAAAGGCAATTTTTGACGACTCGCCGATTGCACGTTAAGGAAATTAACGAAAATTCCTTGCGCCGTTTCGGGACGCAAATAAACAACGTTATCTTCGCTTTCGACGGGACCGATGAAAGTCTTGAACATCAAATTAAAACTGCGCGGCTCGGTGAAGTTTCCTTTCGTTCCGCAATTAGGGCAATTCGTAAGCGCGAGAAGTTTATCGGAAAGATTTTTATTTTCAAGCAATGCGGTGAATTTATCGGATAAAGTTTCGTCCGAGTTCATCACGGCGTCGAAATCTTTCTTTTCTTCTTCCGAAAGTTCCGCCGCAAATTCTTTCAGAATTTTTTCTTTCTTTTTGTCCGAAATTTGTTCGGCGAGCGTATCGAGACGAAAACGCGCCTTACAACTTTTGCAGTCAATCATCGGGTCGGTGAAGTTTTCCACGTGTCCCGACGCTTCCCAAACGCGCGGATGCATTAATATTGCGGCGTCCAAGCCTTCCACGTCGTCGCGATATGTCATCGCTTTCCACCATTCTTCTTTTATATTGCGCAGAAGTTCCACGCCGAGCGGACCGTAGTCCCAGCACCCGTTCAATCCGCCGTAAATTTCGCTCGATTGAAAAACGAAGCCTTTTCGTTTTGCGAGAGAAACGACTTTTTCCACTACCGATTGTTCTTTGTTCCGTGCGATAATACACCTCGAAAATTTTTATTAAAATGAATTCACAAATATAATTTTCATTAAGAAATTTTGCTTGAAGAATTTCGTTCGCAATCATGTTATGTAAATTTTCAAATCGAATATTTTTCGATTACGTCTTCGGGTATTCGTAAAGGACGACCCGAAGTTATTGATAAAAGCGTAAACTCGCCGCTTCCGTCAACGTAAATTTTTTCGCTCCCCTTTTTATATATCCAAAAATTGATTTTTACAACCGCGCCGTGTATCTCTTGAATTTGCGCTTTTACCAACGCGATATCCCCCAATTTCAATGCGCGTTTGAAATTCAGTGTAACGCTTTTAGCGAACCATGTCATTCCGCGCTCAAGAAACTCTTCCATCGACATTTTGTAATCCTTTTCCATCTGAATATATCGCGCCGTCAAAAGATAATCGAGATATTTCGAATAATGCACATGATTGTTCATGTCGATATCGTCGGGACGAACCGTAATTTCGGCTTCTACGATCGAATATTCCTTATCTTCCATTGGCTTCCTCTTTGTTCTAAATTTAACAATAAAAAAGCCCCTAAAAATTAGGGGCTGAACGAAATTTCGGAGAAATTATTTCTTCAAACTTTCAATCGCTTTTTCGACCGAATCGTAATTCTCAAATATCGTAATCAGTTTGGTGATAACAAGCAGAGATTCGATTTTCTCCGTTGCGTTTGCAAGCACGAAACGTCCTCCCGCATTTTTGACGGAAGTGAACGCACCGATTAACATTCCCAAACCCGTACTGTTCATAAATTTTACGCCGCCCAAATCGACCACGATATTCTTCTTACCTTCGGAAAGTAATTTTTTTATCAAATCATGAAATTCTTGAGTTTCCGGACCGCCCATCACGTTTCCTTTTAACTCGATTACAACGGCTTCATAATGTTCTTTTACTTTGAACTTCATTTTGACTCCTTGCGTTTTTATTTGCTTTAATTTTTAATTCAAGTTAAGCAGAGAAATTTATTTAATCAAATTATTGAAAAAATTTTTTAATCAAAATCTCGGTTCGGAATATTCGAGTTCTTTCCCGAGTTTAGCAGATTCATACAGCGCATCCATAAGTTTCATTCTGTGCAACGCCCCGTCAATCGACGAAACTATTCCGATTAAATTTTGGATCGCCGCAACGAAATGCTTCAATTCGTTTTCGTACGATTTCATGTAAGCCTCCGCGCCTTTCGCCGAAGGGGAAAAAGGCGTAATGTCAACTTTTTCTTCGCCGACGATTTTATAAGCGCGCAGCGGGTTCAAATGCGCCGTCCCTTTCGTTCCGAAAAAATCAAGTTCAAGTTTATCCTTTTCGCTATTTAACGACCAACTGACTTCGAAGTTCAAAATCCGTTCATCGGATAAACGCAACATTCCCACAGAAGAATCTTCCACCGTTTTTGTTCTGTGCGTAAAATTTTGAACGGAAACGCGATTGATTTTCGGATATTCAAGCAACCACGCCGCCAAATCGAGCAACAACACTCCCAGATCCATCAAAACGCCGCCGCCCGCTTTTTCTTTTGCGATAAGCCAATTAGCCGAAGAACTTCTTTTGCGTATCCAACTTGCGCGCACGTAAAAAATATCGCCGAGTTCGTGACTTGCGAGCAAACTTTTCATCAGCATTGCATCGGGACGAAAACGCATATTCATTCCCACCATGGCGAGTTTACCGCGTTCCGCCGCAACCTTGCGTATTTCGAGCGCTTCGTTGAAATTTCGCGTAACGGGCTTCTCCACGAGAATGTGTTTGTCGGCTTTCAGGCAATCGATTGCAATTTCGTAATGCGTATCGGTCGGCGTAGCGATAATAACGGCGTCGAGCGGAACTTCCGCAAGCATTTGTTTATAATCTTCGAAACGCTTCTCAACGCCGAACTTGTCGGCAACGTTCTTCAACTGATTTTTTTTAATATCGCAAACAGCCGCAATTTCCACGTTATGGAGTTGCTTCAAAATTGGCAAATGCGCGAGTTGCGCTATTCCGCCCAAACCGATAACGCCGACTTTCACTTTTCCCATTAACCGACCTCACTGCTTTTTGCAAGTCTGTGAATAAAATCGGAAACCTTTTCCGCAATACCTTCGGGGTCAATTCCGAGTAATTTATGAAGCTCCTTTTGCGAACCTTGTTCGACCCAATCGTCGGGCAAACCGATGCGCAAAACGTCCTTTTTAATTCCGCGTTCCGAAAAATATTCCAAAACACCCGCGCCGAAACCGCCGATTAAAGCGTTTTCTTCGAGCGTTACGATTTTATCGAATTTCTCCGCGACGTAGTTCAACATATTTTCATCCATCGGTTTGATAAAGCGCATGTTAATCAATTCCGCATTAATGCCTTTTTCCGAAAGCAACTTCAACGCTTTATCCGCATAACTTACCATAAGTCCGACGGCAAGCAAAGCGACGTCTTCGCCTTCTTTAATAATTTCCGCTTTCCCTATTTCGAGTTCGTGAAGTTCGTCGTCCATTTCCACGCCCACCGCCGTTCCGCGCGGATAACGGAAAGCAATAGGACCGCCTTCGTATTTTGTCGCCGTGTAAATCATATGGCGAAATTCATTTTCGTCTTTCGGCGCCATCACAACCATTCCGGGAATCATTCTCAAATAAGACAAATCGAATACGCCGTGGTGTGTCGGACCGTCCGCCCCGACAAGTCCGCCTCTGTCGAGCGCAAAAATCACATTAAGATTTTGAAGCGCAACGTCGTGAATAATTTGGTCGTAAGCGCGTTGCAGAAAAGTGGAATAAATCGCAACGATAGGTTTAATTCCTTGCGTCGCAAGTCCCGCGGCAAACGTCACCGCGTGTTCTTCGGCAATTCCCGCGTCAAAATATCTGTCGGGGAAAGCGTCGCGCACCATATTCATACCCGTTCCGTCCGGCATCGCCGCGGTTATTCCCACAAGTTTTTCATTTTCCTTCATCAATTGCACGACCGTTTTACCGAAAACGGAAGTGTAAGAAGGAACGTCCGTCGCTTTTTTAAGAGTTTTACCGGTAATTTTATCGAAGGGCGAAATACCGTGGAATTTATCGGCGTGTTTTTCGGCGGGTTCGTAACCTTTCCCTTTTTGCGTGTAAATGTGAACAAGAATGGGACCGTTGTATTTTTTAATGTATTCGAAAGTTTGCACGAGTTTGGACAAATTATGTCCGTTAAACGGCCCAAAATATCTGAAACCGAGCGCTTCGAAGAGCATTCCGGGCGTAACCACGGCTTTAACGCCGGATTCTAAACGCGCGGCAACACGACGCAAACGGTCGCCGAAAGAATCGAGTTTACCGGTCAAATCCCAAATTGCGCCTTTGAATTTATTGTATTCGGGGTGCATTGCGATTTTGGTGAAGTAATTCGAAATCTGCCAAACGTTAGGAGAAATCGACATTTGATTGTCGTTAAGCACAACGATTAAATTTTTCTTCAACATTCCGGCGTTGTTCATCGCTTCGTAAGCCATTCCGTTGGTCATTGCGCCGTCGCCAATAACCGCGATAACTTTACGGTCGTCGCCCTGCAAGTCGGCGGCGGTTGCCATTCCGAGCGCGGCGGAAAGCGAAGTTGCGGCGTGTCCCGCACCGAACGTATCATATTCGCTTTCGTTTCTTTTCAAAAATCCGCTAATGCCGTTAAGTTGCCGAATTGTGTGCATCTTGTCGCGCCGTCCGGTAATTATTTTATGCGGATACGCTTGATGTCCCGTATCCCACACGAGCAAATCGCGCGGCGTATCAAAAACTTTGTGAAGCGCAAGCGTAAGTTCCACAACGCCGAGACTTCCGGCGAAGTGCCCGCCCGTTTTGCTTATCGTATCGATAAGGAAATCGCGAATTTCGCCCGCGAGTTCCACCAATTCGCTATTTGACAAATGACGAATATCTTTCGGGTCGTCGATTTTGTTCAAAAACTTATATTTCTTTTCCATAAAACCGTGCCTTTGTTTTATTTCTATGTTAAACCGTCCGTGGTTGAAATCAAAAATTAAAACAACAAATCGTCGATATCATCACCGCTTTCTCTTTCATCATTTTCCGTCGTTGTTGCGGAAATTTTATCGGAAAGTTTTTCGATTTTCAATTCCGCTTGTTTGAGTTCTTCGTAGCAAAATTCCGCGAGTTTCATTCCTTCTTCATATAGCGAAATCATTTCGTCGAGCGTCGTTTCGTCGCTTTCGAGCGCTTTGGAAATTTCTTCCAAGCGTCTCAAAGCATCTTCGAATTTCATTTTTTTCTTCGCCATTCGGCAATATCCAAATTTTTATCGTAAAACGTAATGTTCAATTCTTTGTTTTCGTCGGCTTCGTCCGCCGCGGTTAAAATCTTTCCTTCTTGTCGCACAATTGAAAAACCTTTCTTCAAACTTCGCGAAACGTCCGCCGCCGCAACGGTTCTCTTCGCAAGTTCGATTTTGTGTTTCAGTCTTTCAATTCTACGCTTGACAAGTCTTTCGTTATCGAGTAGTAAATTATCAATTGTTTGATAATAGTTCATCGTGCGGTCTTTAACTTTTCGAAATCCGTAAGAGTTCAAAATTCCCGAAATCTCCGCGCGTTTGCTTTCGATAAATCCTTTCAAAGATAACTTTGAATTATATAAAAATTCGTCAAGAAAACCAAAGATTTCATCGGCGTTCGGCGTCGCAAGTTCCATTGCCGCGGTCGGCGTTGGCGCGCGTAAATCGGCGACAAAATCCGCAATCGTAAAATCGACTTCATGTCCCACCCCGCTAATTATCGGTTTTTGCGAAGCGAAAATTGCGCGAGCGACAATTTCTTCGTTAAACGCCCACAAATCTTCGAGCGAACCGCCGCCGCGTCCTACGATTATCACGTCAATTTCTTCGACCGCATTCAGTCTTTCGATTGCCTTTGCAATTTCTTCCGCCGCGCCTTCGCCTTGGACGCTTGCCGGCGCGTGAACGAGCTTAACAAGCGGATAACGCCGCGCCGCAACGCTAATCATATCACGCAGAGCCGCCGCGCCTTCCGCAGTTACAATTCCGATTACTTGCGGGAATTTCGGTATCGGTTTCTTGAATTTTTCGTCGAACAAGCCTTCCGCTTTCAATTTTCGTTTCAATCTTTCAAACGCCGCTTGCAATTCCCCTTCGCCCGCGGGCGACATTTTCCGCACGTTAATTTGATACGAACCGCGCGGCGGGTAAACGTTAATCGCGCCTTCCACGACGATTTTCATTCCGTCCTGAGGAGTAAAAAAAACGCCCGCGTTGTAACTTCGCCACATCGTACAGGAAATTGCGGCGTCGGCGTCTTTCAACGTAAAATACCAATGCCCCGAACCGTGCGCCTTGAAATTTGAAATTTCGCCGAGAACTTTCACGTGCGGGAAAGCGTTCTCAAGCGTAAATTTTATTTCGCCCGTTAATTGACTTACGGTGTAAACTTCCTCAAACATCGCGTTCTTTCCTAAAAATCAAACAGTATTGATGATGACGATTGCCGACCCACGCGTTGTTTATTCCGAGCGCGAGCAAAGGCTTGTCGTTTTGCAACCAAATTTTTTCGTCTTTCAAAACCCAACTGCGGTCGCCGCGTTTCGTTAAACTAATCGCAGTATCGAACGCAAGCGGATAAAGTTTCCCCTTGTAATAAACGTTGTTCGTAATAATCGTAAGATATCCGCCGTTTTTCGTTACGTCGAAAACTTCATCGAAAATCTCCGCTTGTTTTTCAAGGAATTCGTCGTAATTCTTCACGTTTCCCAAATCGCTTTTGTGCTTGGAATAAATCGTATCGAGCCCTTTTTCCTTGCGCCCTTTTTGACGAATTCCGTTTCGCTCAAGTTGATTCCAATACGGCGGCGAAGTAATCACGTAATCGAATTTCCTTTCGCGCGCAACGTCATAAAGCAAACTTTTTAATTTTTGAGAAGACCCGCGCAGAGCGATTAATTCGGTTGCGAAATTGCCTTCGGCTATTCTTTTCTCCGCAACTTTCTGATACTTTCGCAAAAGTTCAATTCCCACTCCGTTGCGCTGCAAATTTCCCGCGGCAATCAACGAACTGCCGGTTCCGAGAAAAGGGTCTAAAATCCAATCTCCTTTTTTAGTAAAAAACGAAATAAATTCTTCGGCAAGCGATTCGGGAAATTTCGCGGGATGTAGCATCTCCGTTTCATTGCGTCGTTTGGGAACGTGAATGAACCACGATTTGGTGAACTTAATCCACTCTTTGCCCGTCAAGTCATTGAGTTTATTGCGCAAACTGTATTTTCCGCGTCCCGGTATTTCTACGTAATTTTTCTTTTTCACTTACCTGTACTTAAAATTTACGGAAACGGAAATTTAATCATTAGTTCGGAAATATTCAGAAAAAAGCATCGCTTGAAATAAATGAAGAAGCGCGTTTTCACGCGCTTCTTCAGTGAACCGTAAAACAATTAACAGTGAACAATTTCAAACACCGTCCGTCATTACGATTCCGTCAAAACCGTCTATCTTTACGAGTCCCGCCGAAGGCGGGGTGAAGCAATCTGTCGAATTGTAAACAAAAGACTATTCAGCGCACGGCACTACAGATTGCTTCGTCGCTTTCCCGCCCTTTGCGGGAAACCTCCTCGCAACGACTGAAAAATTTTAAATCCGTGAAAAATCCGACTAAATCCGTGTTATCCGCGTTCTATCAGTTTCTAAATTCTATCTCCTTGCTCCTAATTCAACCATTCATCCAATCAACCATTCATTCAACATTTTT
>CAYZMW010000032.1:0-2933 GCA_964479645.1 uncultured Melioribacter sp.
AAAAATTCCATTCAAACTCCTAAAATTTGAAATAAAATCTATTATTAAGAAATGTTAAAGTCAAGATTGATTTTTTCAATAATAAAAACGTCGGGAAGTGATTTATATTAAAATAGAACACGGATAACACCGATTTGAACGGATTTTCACGGATTTAAAATTTTCAGTCCTTGCGAGGAGACCCGCCAAGGCGGGTCGACGAAGCAATCTGTAGTATTACTGCGCCGAATAGTCTTCCGTTAACAAACCAACAGATTACTTCCCCCGCCGTTGGCGGGGTCGCAATGGCAGACGGTGTTTGAAATTGTTCACTGTTCATTGTTCACTGTTCACTGATGAGACGCGCTATAGCGTGTCTCTACATTTATTTTCGTATTTGTTTCGGTTTTCGTTCTCTCAACTTTAACTTTTTGCGATTGAATGCCCGCCGCACGATTCGGGTTTTGTCGGTAATTCGATTTTATTTTGCTTTTCATAATCTAATTTTTTCTTATTTTCGAAAAATAATTTTCGCGAATAATTTTGTTCAATATTTGGAGTAATTATGTTTAAAAATCATCCGAAAGGTTTGCCCGTACTCTTTTTTACGGAAATGTGGGAACGCTTCGGCTTTTACACGATGCTCGCAATTTTTGTCCTTTATTTACAAGAAAATTTTCATTGGGATACAACGACCGTAACAAGTATTTACGGCACTTTCCTTGCCGCGGTATATTTTACTCCGATACTTGGCGGTTGGATTGCCGATAATATTCTCGGTTACGGAAAGACAATTACAATCGGCGCAATCACTATGGCTATTGGCTACGCGCTTTTGGCAATCCCTACCGATTCCGCAATCCAAGTTTACGTTGCGCTTGCCGTTATTGCAATCGGTAACGGATTGTTCAAGGCGAATATTTCCGTTCTTGTCGGAAATCTTTATTCTCACGCCGACGGTTCGGTAAAAGACGCCGGCTACAATATTTTTTATATGGGGATTAACATCGGCGCGTTTTACGCTCCGCAAGCGGCATCGGCAATTAAGAGTTTTATGGTTAATCATTTCGGCGTTTCTCTTGCGCAAGGTTACAACGCCGGTTTCGCCGTCGCCGGAATAGGGATGATAGTTTCGCTCGCTATTTTTATGGCGTTCCGCGGTTATTACAAAGACGCCGATTATCAATCGAAACATTCTGTAAATACCGAACGCGACATTCAACTTACGCCGAAAGAAGAAAAAGAACGCATCGGCGCTTTGCTTACGATTTTCGCAATCGTGATTTTCTTCTGGATGTCGTTTCACCAAAACGGCGCGGCGCTTACGCTTTTCGCCCGCGATTACACAAATCATATCGTTGATAAATTCACGTATATCTTATTCGATTTCTTCGGCATTCACGCTGTTCTCGCGGTTTTGCTCGGCGGAGGTTATCTCTTTACGAACAAAAACGGAAGTTCGAAATCGAAACTTTACGCCGGTCTTGCGGTTGTCGCCGGCTTGGCTGTAATCGCCTACAAGTTGTCGTCGCTCGGGCCGGAAAATGAAATTTCGCCCGAACAGTTTCAAGTTTTCAATCCGATGTTCATAGTTTTGATGACGCCGGTTATCGTCGGATTTTTCCGTTGGCTCAATCAGCGCGGCAAAGAACCATCCTCGCCCGGGAAAATCGGTTTGGGAATGCTTTACACCGCAACCGCTTTCGCCGTGATGATGTTCGCAAGTTTCGGCTTGCCGGCTTCGCACACGCTTAACGGACAGCCTTCGCCGATTACGGTTTCGCCGTTCTGGTTGATTTCGTCTTATTTTATCGTGACAATCGGCGAACTTCATTTAAGTCCGATGGGGCTTTCGTTCGTTTCGAAAGTCGCGCCGCCGAAAATCAAAGGACTTATGATGGGCTTGTGGTTCGGCGCAACGGCGGTCGGGAATTACCTTTCGGGATTTGTCGGAAGATTTTACGAAAATTGGGAACTGTGGCAGTTCTTCGCATTGCTCGTCGGAACGTCGCTTTTCTCGGCGCTACTTTTAAGACTTACGTTGAACAAACTTAAAAAAGCAACCGGAAGTTAAAATGAAAAAATTTGTAATATTTGAAGACGAACGCGTAGATAACTTTAATCCGCTCGTTTATTTTCGTCCCGTTTACGAATTGCGTTGCGGCGTTTTTACTTTGCGCGAAAAAGCGGAGCGCGCTTTTGGCGTAACGTTCGACTTGCACGCTCGCAAGTTTCTCGAAGCGGTTCTTCGCGAAGAATTTCACGGGAGAATGATTAACGAATTCGCCGCCGATGAAATCGTTTTCGTAAACGGGCGCGCGGTGTTCGACGAACAAACGGCGCAAGAAATTTTCGGAACGGAAGAAGAAACTCTTTTTGTTGCCGACGATGTAATCGTCGCCGCAAAGTTAAATAAAGGGAATTACGAAAAAGTTGTCGAATACGGACACGTGCTCGATTTCTCTTCGTTTGCGGATAAATTCCCCGTTAAAAAAATCGAAGCGAAAGTCTTTAATTATGTTTGGGATTTAATTTACGCGAACGGCGAAGAAATCGTTAAAGACTCAAAATATTTCGAAGGGCAAGGGGAGTGGATTTATGAAAATTATCGCAATGTGGGCTATATCGGTTTCGAAAAAATTTATGTAGGTAAAAACGTCGCTATTTATCCCAACGTCGTTATTGACGCGTCGCACGGTCCCGTTGTTATCGACGACGGCGTAACCGTGATGTCGCAATCGGTGATTCAAGGTCCCGCTTATATCGGGAAAAATAGCATTGTTAAAATCGGCGCTAAAATTTATCACGAAACGACGGTCGGCGAAGTTTGCAAGGTCGGCGGTGAAATTGAGAACGCGATTTTTCAATCGTATTCGAACAAGCAGCACGACGGTTTCCTCGGACACGCGTATCTCGGGCGGTGGGTTAATCTCGGAGCGGCAACGAATAATAGC
>CAYZMW010000033.1:0-6214 GCA_964479645.1 uncultured Melioribacter sp.
CCGTCGTAAACGTCAACAACGTGAGCGCGGTAGAAGTACAATTTTCTTTCCATAGTTTCCCTCGAAATTTGTTATTTTCAATTTTAAGATTAACAAGATTGTAATGAATAATCAACATTAATTTTGGACGGAAATATGAAAATAAAATTACTTTTCTTTACACTGATTTTATTTACTCAAATCGTTTTCGCGCAAAGCGATTTCGACAGAAATTTTTCCGCTAAAATCGGCGTCGGAAACATAGAGAGCAATTCGCCTTCGGTTACAAGTTTGACTTTGGGACTTGCTTACACCACCGATTTTTCTTTTCTTCCCGTCCCGTTGAAAATAGAATATCAACTGCACAAGAAAATCGAATATTTTTTCCCCGGCGAATATTACGAGCAGACTTATCCTTATTTGCAATCGCTTGCGGTTTCGGCGGTGGTGCGCGAACAAATTTCGCAAGATTGGATTTTGAATTTCGACTTGGGACTTTTATTAATTCACGACAGAGTTTTCGACAATAGCGATACGTTTTCGCAAGGCGTTAACGTCGAAATAAGCGCGGGTTATCACGGCGAACGTTGGGCTTATTATTTAGGTATGAATTACGGACTTGGCGTTACGCAACATAATCCGAGTTTCACCAACTTCTTTTTGATGATAAAATACGGCTTGTAATTTTCAATAAAAATGAACTTCGTAATCCACGAAGCGTTTATTTTCATAAACGAATTTCGCGCTGAAAAATTTGTCCTCAAAAAGCCACGGAATAAAAATTTTGTCGCCTTCCCACAAATTCAGTTCGAGCAGTTTTTCGTCTTCAATCCATTCGAGTTTGCCTTCCGGAGAGTTTATCAGTTCGCCTTCGAAATCTTCAACCGTGAAAAGGAAAACATGCCAATCGTTCTTTCCGTCGAAGTTCGGAAAAGTGATAAATCCTTTCATCGTCAGAGATTTAGCAATCAATCCGCTTTCTTCTTGCAATTCGCGAACGGCGCATTCTTCGGGGCTTTCGCCCGCTTCGAATTTTCCGCCCAAGCCGTTCCATTTACCTTCGTGGTAATCGTTCTCTTTTTTGTTTCGGTAAAGCATCAGCGTTTTACCGTTTTTTCTAACGTAAATTAAGGTGGCGAGTATTGTCATCTTTCTCCGAACTGGATTTTTATTTCATTCGTTACCAAGCGAGATACTCTTTGCCGAGCAAATAATTTTTAACGTAATCAGCAACTCCTTCTTCAATCGAAGAAATCGGCTTGTCGTAACCCGCTTGTCGGATTTTATTCATTTTCGCTTCGGTGAAATATTGATATTTCCCGCGCAATTCTTGCGGCATTTCGATGTACTCGATTTCAACGGGTTTTCCGAGCGCGTCGAAAATCGCTTTAACCAAATCGTTCCACGTTCTTGCTTTTCCAGTTCCGACGTTGAAAATTCCGTTCGCATCGCGATTATCCATAAAGAAAAGCGTCATTTCGACTGCGTCTTTTACGTAAATGAAATCGCGCATTTGTCCGCCGTCGGGATACTCTTCTTTATACGACTTGAAGAGTTTTACTTTTCCCGTTTCTTTTATTTGTCCGAACGCCTTGTGAACAACGCTCCGCATATCGCCTTTATGATATTCGTTCGGTCCATAAACATTAAAATATTTCACGCCGACAATTTTATCGAGCAAGCCGTTGCGCTTCGCCCACAAATCGAACATTTGTTTCGAATAGCCGTACATATTGAGCGGGCGCAAACTTTCGAGCGCGTTTTCATCATCGTTGTAACCTTGCGAACCGTCGCCGTAAGTGGCGGCAGAAGAAGCGTAAATAAAGCGAATGCCGTTATCCGCGGCGTATCGCGCAAGTTCTACGGAATAAACATAATTATTGAAAAGCAGATAATCCGCATCTTTTTCGGTTGTCGAAGAACATGCGCCGAGATGAAAAATCACGTCAATTTCTTCGGGTAATTCCTCTTCGATTAACATTTCGTAAAAATCGTCTTTGTGAATAACGTCGGTATATTTCAACCCGTTGAGATTTTTCCATTTATCGCCCGTGCCGAGACGGTCAACGATGATAATATTCTCTTCTCCGCGTCGGTTAAGCGCATGAACAAGCGCGCTCCCGATAAAACCCGCGCCGCCGGTTACAACTATCATTTTCGCTCCGATTTAATTAGCAATTCAAAATTTTATATTTTACTTTTTCTAAAATATTAAAATAAAATTTAGCGATGATTGAAAAATTAAAACGAATATTGAACGAACGCATAATGGTTCTCGACGGCGCAATGGGGACCATGATACAACAATATATGCTCGGCGAAAAAGATTACCGCGGCGAAAAGTTTGCAAACCATTCCGTTGCGCTTAAAGGAAATAACGACGTCCTTTGCATTACGCAACCCGATATAATAAGAACAATTCACAAACAATATCTTGAAGCGGGCGCGGACATTGTGGAAACGAACACGTTTAACGGGACAAGCATTTCGCAAGCGGATTACGCGCTTGAAGATTACGTTTACGAAATAAATTACAACGCGGCGCGTTTGGCAAAAGAAGCGGCGGAAGAATTCACCGCGCTAACTCCCGAAAAACCGCGATTTGTTGCGGGCGCAATGGGACCCACAAATAAAACGCTTTCGATGTCACCGAAAGTAACCGACCCGGGCTACCGCGAGTTTACTTTCGACCAATTTGTCGCCGCATACAAAGAACAAGCGCGCGGACTTATTGACGGCGGCGCGGATATTCTTCTTGTCGAAACGATTTTCGACACGTTGAACGCAAAGGCGGCGCTTTTTGCAATTGAAGAATTAAGCGACGAAATCGGGCGGGAAATTCCGATAATGATTTCGGGGACAATTGTTGACCAAAGCGGGCGGACGCTTTCGGGACAAACGACGGAAGCGTTTTGGATTTCGGTGGCGCATGTGAAAAACCTTTTGAGCGTGGGATTAAATTGCGCGCTCGGGCCGAAGCAAATGCGTCCGTTTATTTCCGAACTCTCGAAAATCGCGAACGTTTACATTAGTCTCTATCCCAACGCCGGCTTGCCGAACGAATTCGGCGAATACGACGAAACGCCGAAAACGATGGTGGAAGTTCTCGAAGCCTACGCGCGTGAAGGTTTTATAAATATTCTCGGCGGATGTTGCGGTACGACGCCCGAACATATTAAGGTTTTCGCGGAACACGCAAAAAACATTGCGCCGAGAAAAATTCCCGAAAGAGAAAGAACTTTGCGTTTAAGCGGTCTTGAACCCCTTGTTTTTCGCGACGATATGAATTTCGTGAACATCGGCGAAAGAACGAACGTTGCGGGTTCGCGCAAATTCGCCCGACTTATTCGCGAAGAAAAATACGAAGAAGCGCTTGAGGTTGCGAAAAATCAAGTGGAAGGCGGCGCGCAAATTCTTGACGTCAATACGGACGACGCCATGATTGACGCACCCCGCGCGATGCGAAAATTTCTAAACTTGCTTGCAAGCGAACCTGAAATCGCGAAACTTCCGATTATGATTGACTCTTCGGATTGGAACGTAATCGAAACGGGCTTGAAAACCTTGCAAGGGAAAGGGATTGTAAATTCCATCAGTTTGAAGGAAGGCGAGGAAAAATTTCTCGAACACGCGGAAAAAGTAAGACGATACGGCGCGGCGGTAATCGTAATGGCGTTCGACGAAAAAGGACAAGCCGACACATTCGAGAGAAAAATAGAAATTTGCGAGCGCGCTTATCGGCTTTTGACGGGAAAAATCGATTTCCCGCCGGAAGATATTATTTGCGACCCGAACGTTTTCGCTATCGGAACGGGAATTGAAGCGCACAACAACTACGCGGTCGATTTCATTCGCGCGGTTAAGTGGATTAAATCTCATTTGCCTTACGTTCGAACTTCAGGCGGAATTAGTAACGTCTCGTTTTCTTTTCGCGGTAATAACGCCGTGCGCGAGGCTATTCACGCGGTTTTTCTTTATCACGCGATCAACGCCGGCTTGGATATGGGTATCGTTAATCCGGCGCAACTTATCGTTTATGACGAAATACCGAAAGACTTGCTCGAATTAACGGAAGACCTTGTTTTGAACCGGCGCGCGGATGCGACCGAACGCTTGCTTGAATACGCCGCAAAACACGATAAAAAATCGTTGAAGAAAAAAACGTCGGACGAGTGGCGGCAAATGCCCGTGGAAAAACGACTTGAACACGCATTAATTAACGGAATAGTTGATTTTATTGAGGAAGACGTAGAAGAAGCGAGACTTAAATTAAAAGATTCGCTTGCCGTTATCGAAGGTCCGTTAATGAACGGAATGAACCGCGTGGGCGATTTGTTCGGAAGCGGAAAAATGTTTTTACCGCAAGTTGTAAAAAGCGCGCGCGTAATGAAAAAGGCGGTTTCGTATCTTATTCCTTATATCGAGGAAGAAAAGAAAGCGGCGGGAGATACGAGCACCGCTGGGAGCGTTCTTCTTGCGACAGTTAAAGGCGACGTTCACGACATCGGGAAAAACATTGTCGCCGTTGTTTTAAGTTGTAACAATTACAACATCATCGATTTGGGCGTAATGGTGCCGTCCGAAAAAATAATTTCGACCGCAGTTGAAAAAGATGTTGACATAATCGGATTGAGCGGATTAATTACGCCTTCGCTTAACGAGATGGTTGAAATTGCAAAAGAACTCGAAAGACGCAAACTCCGAATTCCGCTTATGGTAGGCGGCGCAACAACTTCGAGCAAGCACACGGCGGTGAAAATTGCGCCTAATTATTCCGGCGGCGTTGTACACGTCCTCGACGCTTCGCGAAGCGTTTCCACTGTTAACGAACTTCTTACGAACAAGGAAGAATTTCTTTCGCAAGTAAAATTAAAATACGAAAAACTTCGCGACGCTCACGAAGGGAAAGTGCGGCGCGATAATTTCTTTTCGTTGGACGAAGCGCGAAAAAATTCGCTTAAAATAGATTGGGAAAACGAACCGCCCGTTAAGCCCGATTTTATTGGCGTTAAAACGTTTACCGATTTTTCGCTCAATGAAATAGCTGAATATATCGATTGGACGCCTTTTTTCCACGCTTGGGAAATGAAAGGGAAATTTCCCGCGATTTTTGACAATCCGACTTACGGCGACGAGGCGAAAAAACTTTACGACGACGCACGTCGCATGCTCGATGAAATAGTTAATGAAAAATTACTTGTTGCAAAAGCGGTTGTGGGAATTTTTCCTGCGAATGCTGAAAGCGACGATATTATTATTTATGCGAACGAAGAGCGAAAGGAAGCAATTGCCACATTTCACACGTTGCGGCAACAAACTCGCACAAAGGGGAATTCGCTTGCGCTTGCCGATTTTATCGCTCCGACGCAACTTGGCAAGCCGGATTACATCGGCGCGTTTGCGCTTTCAACCGGTTTCGGCGTGAATGAAATCGTGAAAAAATTCGAAGACGAACACGATGATTATTCCGCGATAATGGTTAAAGCGCTTGCCGATAGGCTCGCCGAAGCTTTTGCCGAATTGCTACATGCAAAAGTTCGTCGTGAAATTTGGGGCTACGCAAAGAATGAAAATCTTACGAACGACGATTTGATAGCGGAAAAATACAGGGGAATTCGTCCCGCGCCGGGTTATCCCGCGCAACCCGACCACACGGAAAAGCGAACAATTTTCGAACTGCTTGACGTTACGGCGAAAACGGGAATCGAACTTACCGAAAGTATGGCGATGTTTCCGACCGCCGCGGTAAGCGGATTATATTTCGCACACCCTCGCGCTAAATATTTTTCGGTAGGAAAAATCGGTCGCGACCAAGCGGAAGATTACGCCGCGCGTAAAGGCATGAAAGTAGAAGAAATCGAAAAATGGTTACGCCCGTATTTGAGTTATTAAAATTCCCCCTCCGTGAAGGTGCCTCCCGCAAAAGGCGGGAGGACGACGAAGCAATCTACCATGCCGTGCGCTGATTTTTATTTTGCTGAAAAACCAATAGATTGCTTCTCCCGCCTACGGCGGAATCGCAATGACGGACGGCGTTCGTCCCGTTCTTGGCGGTGTTCGTGATTACGGACGCCGTCGAAAATTATTCACTGTCCATTGTTAACTGTTCGCTGAATATCTTTACTCATTGCCCGCTTTTCGTTCAATTTAAGTATATTTGAAACTTCCAAATAAAATTATTAACGGAAAAAGGTTTTATGAAAATTTTGATAGTTAACGACGACGGCATTCATTC